>NZ_CP102096.1:2164984-2474268 GCF_024582835.1 Vibrio japonicus | reverse complement strand
GCTTCTGAGCCAGAGATTTCTCGTGTGCCTATCATGGTCGATTCTTCAAAATGGGAAGTTATCGAAGCTGGCTTGAAGTGTATTCAGGGTAAAGGAATCGTTAACTCAATCTCGCTGAAAGAAGGCAAAGAGAAGTTCATTGAACAGGCTAAGCTGATTCGTCGCTACGGCGCAGCAGTGATCGTGATGGCGTTTGACGAAGTCGGTCAGGCAGAAACACGTGCGCGTAAGCTAGAAATCTGTACCAAAGCTTATCGCATTCTTGTCGACGAAGTTGGCTTTCCGCCAGAAGATATTATTTTCGACCCGAATATCTTTGCCGTCGCGACTGGTATTGAAGAACACAACAACTACGCGGTGGACTTTATTGAGGCAGTGGCGGATATCAAACGCGACCTTCCACACGCGATGATCTCTGGCGGTGTTTCTAACGTTTCGTTCTCTTTCCGTGGCAATAACTACGTGCGAGAAGCGATTCACGCAGTGTTCCTCTATCACTGTTTTAAAAACGGTATGGATATGGGCATCGTGAATGCTGGCCAGTTGGAAATCTACGACAACGTGCCTGAGAAGCTGCGTGAAGCGGTAGAAGACGTGGTACTTAACCGTCGTGATGATGGTACAGAGCGTCTACTGGATATCGCGGCAGAGTATGCTGGTAAAGGTGTTGGTAAAGAAGAAGATGCCTCTGCGTTGGAATGGCGCACCTGGCCAGTCGAAAAACGTCTGGAGCACGCTTTGGTGAAAGGTATCACCGAGTTTATTGTCGAAGATACCGAAGAAGCGCGAGTGAATGCCTCAAAGCCGCTAGAGGTGATCGAAGGTCCACTGATGGACGGCATGAACGTCGTGGGTGACTTGTTTGGTGAAGGTAAGATGTTCCTACCACAGGTCGTCAAATCTGCACGTGTTATGAAACAGGCCGTTGCTCACTTGGAGCCGTACATCAATGCGGAGAAGCAGGCTGGTAGAGCTAACGGTAAAATTCTTCTCGCGACGGTGAAAGGTGATGTTCACGACATCGGAAAGAATATCGTTGGTGTTGTTTTGCAGTGCAATAACTACGAGATCATCGATCTTGGCGTAATGGTGCCTTGCGAAAAAATTCTAAAAGTAGCGAAAGAAGAGAACGTCGATATTATCGGATTATCGGGTTTGATCACTCCGTCTCTGGATGAAATGGTTCACGTTGCGAAAGAGATGGAGCGTCTTGACTTTGATTTGCCACTTCTCATTGGTGGTGCAACCACGTCTAAAGCGCATACCGCAGTTAAGATTGAGCAAAACTACAAACATCCCGTTGTTTACGTGAATAACGCGTCACGCGCGGTGGGCGTATGTACTTCATTACTCTCTGATGAGCTACGCCCTGCATTTGTCGAAAAGCTTGAAGAAGACTACGTTCGTGTACGTGATCAACATAACCGTAAGAAGCCGCGTACTAAGCCAGTCACTCTTGAAGAAGCTCGTGCTAATAAAGTCGCGATTGATTGGGATGCTTACACACCACCTGTTCCGGTAAAACCGGGTGTGCATGTGTTCGATGATTTCGCTATCTCTACCTTGCGCGAGTACATCGACTGGACACCATTCTTTATGACTTGGTCGTTAGTTGGTAAGTATCCAAAGATCTTTGAACATGAGGAAGTGGGAGAAGAAGCACAGCGCTTATTTAAAGATGCGAACGAGCTACTGGACCGTGTTGAACGTGAAGGACTGATGAAGGCGCGCGGAATGTGTGCGCTGTTCCCTGCATCGAGCGTGGGCGATGATATAGAAGTGTATACCGATGAGTCGCGTACTGAAGTGGCAAAAGTGCTATGTAACTTACGTCAGCAAACAGAGAAGCCAAAAGGCTTCAACTACTGCTTGTCTGATTACATCGCACCAAAAGAATCGGGCAAAAAAGACTGGATTGGAGCATTTGCTGTCACAGGCGGTATTAACGAGCGTGAACTGGCAGATGAGTACAAGGCGCAAGGCGATGACTACAATGCGATCATGATTCAGGCCGTTGCTGACCGTCTTGCTGAAGCATTTGCGGAATATCTCCACGAGCGTGTGCGTAAAGAAATCTGGGGTTACGCTTCGGATGAAAACTTGTCGAACGAAGAGCTGATTCGTGAAAAGTATCAAGGTATTCGTCCAGCCCCCGGCTATCCTGCGTGTCCAGAGCATACAGAAAAAGGCCCGCTATGGGATCTTATGAAGGTTGAAGAAACCATTGGCATGTCTTTGACGTCGAGTTACGCAATGTTCCCTGGTGCGTCGGTATCAGGCTGGTATTTCTCGCATCCGGATTCACGTTACTTTGCGATCGCCCAGATCCAACAAGATCAAGTAGAGAACTACGCTGAACGTAAAGGTTGGAATATGCTTGAAGCTGAGAAGTGGCTAGGCCCGAACATCAACGGTTAGTATAGAAAACAAAAAGCGCAGCTAAAATACTGCGCTTTTTATATGAGCCATGGCTAAATCATAATTGTGGCGAGACCTAAAAATACCGATAAGCCAATGACATCAGTAACGGTAGTTAACGCCATACCTCCTGCCAACGCAGGATCGATGTTCATCTTTTTAAGCAATATTGGGATGGTCACACCTGCGATTCCTGCGACGAGCAAATTGGTCAGCATCGCCGCTGATATAATGCCACCTAGCATCCAATTTCCTTTCCATGCGACAACAATTCCACCAATGATCAGTGCCCACATTATTCCGTTCAGAAGACCAATCGCGGCTTCTTTCATCAGTAGCTCTCGTTTGTTTGCATCACCGATGTGACCGAGTGCTAACCCACGGATGACAAGTGCCACGGTTTGGTTGCCTGCGACTCCACCCATTGAAGGAACAATGGTCATTAGTACAGCTATCGCCGCCATTTGATCCAATGTTGCTTCAAACATGTTGGAAACTGATGCTGCAGCAAGTGCTGCCAGTACATTCGCACCTAACCAAATAGTACGTTTCCTGGCTGATTTGACCACTGGCGCGAAGGTATCTTCATCGTCATCCATACCCGCCATGCTCATCATTGAGTGTTCAGCATCTTCACGGATAATATCGACGACATCATCGATGGTGATACGTCCGACAAGGTGTTTATTCTCATCAATTACAGGAGCGGAAATCCAGTTGCGTCGCTCGAATAGGCTGGCCACGTCGGAATCACTCATGGTGACTTCAATCGCTTCGTCAGCGTCTTCCATCACTTCAGCGACTTTGACGTCTGGCTGGGTTGTGATTAATACGGTGATTGAAAGCTCACCGATCAGCTGGTTTTCTTCATCAATGACGTACAAAGCATCGGTAGCTTCGGGTAGTTCACCCAACATGCGTAGGTAGCGAAGAACAACATCCACATCAACGTCACCACGGATTGTGATGACATCAGTATTCATGATACTACCAGCGGTATCTTCAGGATACGCAAGGGCGGTCTCCACACGAAGACGATCTGCGCTGTCCATCTGAGAGAGAACTTCTCGAGATACATCGTCAGGCAAGCTACGCAAGACGTAAGCCACGTCATCTGTATCCATGCCTTCGGTTGCTTCTGCAAGCATCTCAGGAGGCATTTTAGAGACTAAAGCGTCTTTAACGTCTTCATTTAGTTCGTCTAGGATCTCACCATAATCTTCAGGATCGGTAAGTTGCCAAAGAACGTCACGGCTTTTACGAGGGGAGGCTTCTAATAGATGGGCAATATCTTCTGGCTCCATATCCTGTAATTGACGACGGACATGGACGAAACGACCATTTTCTAGAGCTTCGGTGATTTCTTGGAGGGCTTGGTGAGCTTGGTCAAATTCAATTTGCTCTGCCATTGGTTCCCCCTGACTCTAAGTATTTACAATACTTTGCATAGTAACTTAAATTTTGGATGAATTTAATAAGTTAATATGAACGTCAGGTATTTAATTGGGTAGAAGGGGTTAATCATCCTCTTCAAACTTGTCTTCAATCAGGTGACAAACGGCTTCAAGGGCGGGGTTTGCATCACAACCTTCTGCACTAATAGTGACGTACTCGCCCTGTGCGGATTCGAGCATTAGCAAGCCCATAACACTGTCAGCGGTCGCTTCTTTTCCTTCACCATTTTGAATCGTTAACACGGCATCAAAGGATTGTGCTAACTCGACAAGCTTTACGGCAGCACGAGCATGTAGCCCTAAGCGATTTTGAATGAGGACTGTTTTACTCTGTTGCGGCATAGCTTATTCCTTATGATGCTGTTCCAAAGATGTGTGACGTATTTGAACTTGGTGTCCCATTTCTAAAAAGTGTTCGCCGATCTGTTGCGTAAGATAAACAGAGCGATGTTTGCCGCCAGTACATCCAATGGCAACCGTCAAGTAACTGCGGTTGTTCTTCTCCAGTTGTGGTAACCAGTTTTCTATAAACTGCGCAATCTGTTTTTTAAGTTCTAGTACATCTTGATGACTTTCTAGGAACGCTTTAATTGGGCCATCTAACCCTGTTAGTGGGCGTAATGCTGGCTCCCAATGCGGGTTTGGTAGAAAGCGTACATCAAAGACGAAATCAGCATCATTTGGTAAACCGTATTTAAAGCCAAAGGATTGAAAAACCATGACAAGCTTTTTGTCTCCACGACCTTCCACACGCATCCGAACGGTTTCGCTTAAGTCATGAAGGGATTGGTTACTACTATCAAGAACTAAGTCTGCGTGCTCTTTTAGAGGCTCTAGAAGTTTTCTTTCTTTCTCTATCGCTTGCTCTAAAGAGATTTTGCTTTCTCCCAATGACAATGGGTGAATGCGGCGGGTTTCACTGTATCTTTTTAGTAAGGTCTCTTTTGAGGCACCTAAAAAGAAAACACTCACGTCTGAGGCTTGCTTTAATTTGCTTAAAATATCAGTAACTAAATCTGGCTCCTTCGGTAGGTTTCGTATATCGATACTTACCGCAACATTTTGTTTGCTGGATTCTACAGATTTGATGAAGACTTCTAGGAGATCGACAGGAAGGTTATCGACACAGTAATAGCCTAAATCCTCTAATACTCTTAGAGCAACGCTTTTACCGGCTCCGGATTGGCCACTGATTACAATCAGACGCATTACTGATTAACCATGATGTCATATAGCTCTTGGTCCGACTGAGCGTTGCGCAGTTGCTTCAAAATCTGCTTATCGTTGAGTCGTGCAGCCATACTAGAGAGGGTTTTAAGGTGTTCTTTACACTGCTCATCAGGCACAAGAAGAGCAAAAAGAAGATCGACCGGGCGATTATCAATAGAGTCAAACTCCACTGGTGATTCGCACTGCAGTAAAACGGCAATGGCTTTGCTACTGGATTGCATACGAGCATGGGGAATGGCTATCCCATTTCCAATGCCAGTACTGCCCATTTTTTCTCGGCTTAGCATGCATTCAAACAATTCTGTTGAACTGAGTCCGGTGTGTTGTGCTACAAGCTCGCTAATCATTTCGAGCGCACGTTTTTTACTAGTGCATTGGACTGCACTTTTTGTACAGTCCAATGAGAGGATTTCACTTAATTGCATGGTTTTAATGGGTGTTTAGTTTTGCTTTATGCTTATTCAGTTGGCGAACAAGTTTATCGACGAGGGAGTCGATAGCTGCATACATGCTTTCATCATCTGCTGAAGCATGAATTTCACCTTGGTTTACGTGAAGGGTAGCTTCTGCGATTTGACGAAGTTTTTCAACTTTTAAAACAACATGAACATTGTTTATGTGGTCAAAAAAGCGTTCCAGCTTTTGAAACTTTTCGTTTACATAGTCTTGCATTGAATCGGTGAGATCAACGTGTTGGCCATTAATATTGATTTGCATAGACTTTCCTTCTCGGTTTAATGCCTTATAGCAGGCGTTTACGCTGACTTGAGGAGGCAATGCCTAGTGATTCACGATATTTTGCTATTGTCCGTCTAGCAACCTGAATCCCTTGGTCAGCGAGTAAAGCTGCAATCTTGCTGTCACTGAGTGGCTTGGCGCTGTTTTCAGCAGCAACGAGCTTTTTAATCAGTGCTCGGATTGCAGTGGATGAACATTCTCCACCATTATCTGTACTTACATGACTGGAGAAAAAGTATTTGAGTTCAAAAATACCACGAGGCGTGTGCATATATTTCTGTGTTGTCACTCTCGAGATGGTGGATTCGTGCATATCGACATCTAAAGCGACATCGTTAAGCACCATCGGCTTCATAGCCTCCTCTCCATATTCGAAGAAATCTCTCTGATGTTCAACAATACACCTTGCAACTTTGAGAAGCGTCTCGTTTCTACTTTCTAAACTCTTAATCAGCCACTTTGCTTCTTGCAAATTGCTACGAATGTACTGACTGTCAGCACTGTTTCCTTTACCAAGTGCCGCATATTGCTGATTGACTTTGAGTTTTGGAACTGAATCTGGGTTGATAGTCACGACCCACTTACCATGGTCTTTATAAACTGATACATCAGGAATGACGTATTCGGCATGCTCAGTCGCAATACGACTACCCGGACGTGGGTCAAGCTGTTGAATTAATTGAAGCACTTCACGCAGTTCGGACTCTTTGAGCTTTGTCTCTTTAATGATTAGCTTGTAATCACGGTTACCTAGTTGGTCTATATGGTTAGTAAGTACTGACTTGGCTTCATTTAGCCATGGAGTATCTTCGGGAAAGGCCGCAAGCTGTAGAAGTAGACAGTCTTGCAGGTTAATAGACGCTACGCCCAAAGGATCAAATTGTTGGATGCGTTTTCTGACTGCTTCAACTTCTTCGATTTCTAGCTCATCTAAATCAAAGCTTTCCAGAATCTCCTGTGGAGACATAGTGAGATAACCGTAGTCATCAACGGCGTCAATGATGGCTAATGCTAGGGTTCGGTCAGTTTCACTAAATGGTGTTAGGTCGAGCTGCCATGCAAGATAATCATGTAGACTTTGCGTTGTTTCACCTTGATAAACAGGAGCATCATCGTCAAGCGCAAGGCCTGTGTTGCCTGTATTTGCGCTGTAAACGTCGTCCCAAGTCGTATCAATCTCAAGTTCAGAGCTAATTTCAGATTTTTCAATTAGGTCTGAGCTGTCTTTAATCTCGGGCTCACTTGCCTCGATGGACGTTTCTTTTTCCTCATTACTAGGTTTATCTTCATTCGGAGAAATGTCTTCACCAGTTTCTTCCACTTCTAGCAGTGGGTTTGAGTCCAAGGCTTCTTGAATTTCTTGTTGAAGATCGAGCGTTGACAACTGCAACAAGCGAATGGCTTGCTGTAGTTGAGGTGTCATCGCTAATTGCTGTCCTAGCTTGAGTTGTAATGAGGGTTTCATTCAGTATTATTTGCCTTAAATGCTTATAGAATCTTACCGTTCTTCACTTTAATCATAGTCGGAATTGCTCTCCGAGATAAACTTGTTTTACTTGCTCGTTATTGAGAACCTCATCAGGTGTGCCTTCTGCAATTAAGTGGCCTTGGCTCACAATGTAAGCTTTTTCACAGACGTCGAGCGTTTCTCGAACATTGTGGTCTGTTATCAAAACGCCTAATCCTCTGTCTCGAAGATGCTCAATAATCTTCTTAATGTCGATAACTGAGATTGGGTCAACACCAGCAAATGGTTCATCTAACAGAATGAATTTAGGGTTCGCTGCCAGAGCGCGAGCAATCTCTACTCTTCGACGTTCACCACCTGATAGTGCCATACCTGCACTTTGGCGAATGTGCTGGATGTGGAATTCTTCAAGTAAATCTTCCAATTTGTCTTGACGCTCTTCTCGCGTCATCTCTTTTCGTGTTTCGAGAACGGCCATGATGTTGTTCTCGACAGACAGTTTGCGGAAGATAGACGCTTCTTGAGGTAGATAACCAATGCCCATTCTAGAGCGGCTGTGCATTGGTAAAATACTAATGTCTTCGTCATCAATGTAGATCGCGCCTTCATCACGGGCGACCAGTCCTACGATCATATAGAAAGAGGTGGTTTTTCCCGCACCATTAGGCCCCAATAAACCTACGATTTGGCCTGACTTAACTTGGAGGCTAACATCGGTGACTACTTTTCTATTTTTGTAGCTTTTCGCTAAATGTTCTGCTTTAAGTAATGACATAGTTATTGTTGAGCTGCCTGAGGTTGAAGGACAGTTGTCACACGATCACCTTTTGATTGACTATCCGCCATCAATTTCTGCTGAGAGATCTTATAGCGAATTTGTGCGCCACGAATGGTATTGTCGTCCTGCGCGAGCATTGCGTTTTTCTTCATCGTTAGCTGGTCGTCTGCGAGACTATATCTCATCTCTTTAGCTTCACCGTACAACGTTTTTCCGTCGTCTGTGAGCTGAGAAAACGTAGCAAGATTTCCGTAAGCATCAATACGTTGTATCGAGCCGTTATTTGGATTACGGGTAACGATAACTTTAGCTGCGTTAATATTGATGCTGCCTTGTTTCAACTTTACATCACCTTCGAAGGTAACTTTGTTGCTTTTCATATCCAGTTGTTGACTATCAGAGTCAATATAGACCGGTTGATCCTGATCTGTAGATAGTGCAAATGCTTGGCTTGATAGAAGTAAGCAGGCCATAAGACTAAGGTGTGAAAGTTTCATATCTACCTTGTACGCTTTTATATAGGGTCGCATTGTGATCAGCAAAATTGCCTCTCATCGCTTGCCCGATGGTGTTAAATTTCGGACCTTTGAGGATAACTTGGTTATCTGTCCAAAAATCTCGATTATCTAAGCGGATTTTCATGCTGTCAGTCGACAACGTATCAAACCCGGATTCCGGCAGCAGGTTTTTTACCAGTACGTCATTTGTCAGAGTGAGGACATGCTCTTTATCAAGCACACCTGTCTTTGCTGCGATTTCCCACTCCTGAGTAGTACCGTCTTTGTAGACCGTAAGTACTGGATTTTTAAACACGGTATCGCCACTTTTGGCAAAATGATCCATGTTTTGTGAAGTAATCACATAGCTCCGAACCCCTTCTTCATTATAGGAGGTGTTGTTCAGAGCTTTACCACTAAACATGGGCAGTTCAATGTCAGGGCTAACCTGTACTATTTCTGGTTTCTGCTGCTTAAAAAGGTAGTAAACAGACCAGCATAGAATGAATCCTAGTAGTAGGTAGCCTAAACGGGACAAACTCATATACTCAGTCCTTTATGGACATCCAGTTCATCACGCGCTTGCAAAATCAAATCACACACTTCTCTGACCGCGCCATGGCCGCCTTTAATGCTAGTGACATAATTGGCTCTTTTCGCTAATAGCGGGTGGCCATCTGCGACACACACTTTCAAAGCTACTTTTTCCATAACAGGCCAGTCAATTAAGTCATCGCCAATATATCCAGTTTCTTCTGGTGCAATGTTGAGCTTTTCACAGATGTCGAAGTAAGCTTTTACTTTATCGTCTTGGCCTTGGTAAATCAGAGAAATACCTAAAGCTTTCATTCGGTTCTCAACAATTTTTGATTGTCGGCCTGTGATAATCGCTATCTCAACGCCTGCGTTCATCAGCGATTTTACGCCATAACCATCCCGAGTATGAAAGGTTTTAAGCTCTTCGCCATCGTTACCCATGTAAATACGTCCGTCGGAGAAAACGCCATCTACATCGCATATCAGAAGCTTAATATCTTTGGCAATTTTTAAAATGTTTTGTTCCACTGGCTTATATAAAGTGTCCACCATTATAGACATTACATTACTCCTGCTTTAAGCAAATCGTGCATATTTAATGCGCCTACTACTTTCCCTTCTTCACATAGAATTAGTCCATTAATGCTCTTGTTTTGCATTAGGTTTAAGCCTTCCGCCGCTAGCATGTTTGGTGTTGCTGTCGTTGGGTTGTGTGTCATTACGTCACCGATCAGTGCGGTATGAATGTCGACACGTTTATCAAGAATCCGACGTAAATCGCCGTCTGTGAAGATGCCGACAATCTGCTGGTGGCCATCGACAACGGCGGTCATTCCCAAACCTTTTTGGCTGATTTCAAGCAAAGCATCACGAACCACTGTATTTGGGGTGACAAGAGGAAGCGCACTTCCTGTATGCATGATATCTGACAGCTTTAGTAATAATTTACGGCCTAACGCGCCACCAGGATGAGACATGGCAAAGTCTTCCGCTGTAAAACCACGAGCTTGTAGCAAGGAAACGGCTAATGCATCTCCCATTACTAGCGTTGCCGTTGTGCTAGACGTTGGCGCTAAGCCAAGTGGACAGGCTTCCTGAGGTACGGTAATTTGCAGGTGAATGTCTGACCATTTCGCCATGTTTGATTCGGGTTTGCCAGTCATACTGATGATGCTAATGTCTAAACGTTTTAGCACCGGAAACAAGCTTAAAATCTCAGAGGACTCTCCAGAATTAGAGATGGCTAGAACAATGTCGCCACGTTCTATCATGCCTAAATCACCGTGTGCCGCTTCTCCTGGGTGAACAAAAAATGCGGAAGTACCAGTGCTCGCTAGTGATGCTGCGATTTTGTTTCCGATATGTCCAGATTTGCCCATACCCATCACGACAACCTTGCCATTTTTGTTCGCAAGGATCAGCTCGCACGCTTTTACAAAGCTGTCATTAAAATATTGGTCAAGCTGTTCTAACGCTTGTATTTCGGTCTTTAGTACGTCGAGAGCAGCGGAACGATAATCAAACATGTCAAACTCCAACCGGCAATAATTATGCTGTCATGTTAAGGACTAGGTAGCTTTGGTAAGCGATAAAAATACAAAACAATACCGCGCCTTCAGCACGATTGATACTACGTGATTTGCCTAGTGCCATCGCGACAAGGAGCAAGGATACGCCGAGCATAACCCAAAAATCACGACCCATCGCGTATTCACTCAGGATTGAAGGATTCAGAATACCTGGAATGCCCATAACGGCTAAGATATTGAAGACATTCGAGCCTATAATATTGCCCACCGCCATGTCATCTTCACCTTTCATGACGCCGGCTAACGATGCCGCAAGCTCTGGTAAGCTAGTACCAACAGCAATAATGGTCAGCCCTATGACAAGATCGCTCATGCCAAAATATTGAGCGATGATCACCGCGTTATCTACGAGCACATTTGCTGATAAAGGAAGAACAACTAGGCCAATCACGACCCAAATAGCGGCTTTGGCATTGCTGACACCTTCTGGAACCTCTGACTCTTGTTCTTCTAAAAGCGCGTCATTTGAGCCACTTTCTTTCTCTTTCTTGCTAATACGTAGCATCGCGACGATAAAAGCACCAAAAAGGGCAAACAGTAGTACACCTTCGTAAAAGCCCAGGTGGTTATTCCACAGGAGAATACCTGCTAAAACAGTCACACCTATCATGAGTGGCAGTTCGCGACGCAGTATTGTAGAGCTGATCGAAAGCGGTTTAATAAGCGCAGTGATACCAAGAATAAGAGCGATGTTGGCGATGTTTGAGCCCAACACATTGCCTACCGCGGTATCTGTTTTTCCGTCTAAAGCGGCGGTAGCGGAAACCATCATTTCAGGAGCAGATGATCCCATTGCAAGAATCGTCATACCGATGACTAGTGGCGAAATGCCGACGTTTCGGGCCAATGCTGCAGCGCCGAAAACAAGCTTGTCTGCACTCCATACTAAAAATACTAATCCGATAACGAGAAACGCAACGGCTTCAAACATGATGCTTCCTAATTAATTAACTACAAGAGAATTTAACCGTTAATTTTGACGTGTTGGTTTATAAAAGGGAAGCAGTTAGTGCAATTAATTAGTGTGGATTCGCTTCAAATCACTCGGTCATCTCATTGCAGAATGAATTACGCTTACAAGGATTGACAGAGAATTAATTGAACAGTGCTTTAAATTGAATAGGAATGTGCTTATGATTGCCCATTCATAACGAACTGATAAGAGTTAGAGATGACATCAGAAGACTTAGTAACGGTCAAACAGTTAACGTTTTCTCGTGGGGAGCGTAAGATATTTGATGGTATCAGCCTGCATGTACCTAAAGGTAAAGTGACGGCCATTATGGGGCCTTCTGGAATAGGGAAAACAACATTACTAAGATTGATTGGTGGTCAAATTGCTCCTGAAGAAGGGGAGATCTGGTTTGATGGGAACAATATCCCCACTTTAAATCGAAAGCAGCTTTACGCGGAGCGTAAAAAAATGAGTATGCTTTTTCAATCTGGTGCACTGTTTACTGATCTTAATGTCTTCGATAACGTGGCATTCCCACTAAGAGAACACACCAAACTGAATGAAGAACTTATTCGTACTTTAGTGTTATTAAAGCTAGAGGCGGTGGGTCTTCGTGGTGCGGCGGATCTCATGCCAAGTGAACTATCCGGTGGTATGGCGCGAAGAGCTGCCTTAGCGAGAGCAATAGCACTGGATCCTGAACTTATTATGTTTGACGAACCGTTTGTTGGACAAGACCCTATTACAATGGGTGTGCTGGTGGAATTGATACGTAACCTTAATCAAGCTCTTGATGTCACCTCTATTGTTGTTTCACATGATGTACCCGAAGTGATGAGTATTGCTGATTGGGTATATATTTTGTCTGACGGGAAAGTGATTGCCAGAGGGACACCTAACGCAATCCGAGATAACCCAGATCCCCAGGTTCAACAATTTCTCAAAGGTAAAGCGGATGGCCCTGTTCCATTTCGTTACCCCGCAGAGCCGATAGCAAAGGAGCTATTTCAATGATTTCGGATATAGCAAATTTCGTTGCGGGGACGGGTCGTAAAGCGATGTCTATAGTACAAGCTTATGGCCGCGCGAGTTTAATGCTGTTTGGTGCAATCGTTACGCGACCAAAGCCTATTCAAAACTTTCCTCTGCTCATTAAGCAACTCTACAGTGTTGGCGTGCAGTCTCTCATCATCATTGTGCTTTCTGGCCTATTTATTGGCATGGTTTTGAGCTTACAAGGCTATGTCATTCTTGTGGACTTTGGCGCGGAAGGCGCGTTGGGGCAGATGGTCGCTCTTTCGCTGCTGCGTGAACTTGGCCCCGTTGTAACGGCTTTATTATTTGCTGGCCGAGCTGGTTCTGCACTGACAGCCGAAATTGGTTTAATGAAAGCGACTGAGCAATTATCAAGTTTGGAAATGATGGCGGTCGATCCGTTAAAACGTGTGATTGCTCCTCGATTCTGGGCTGGCGTTATATCAATGCCTCTCTTGGCTATGATCTTTATGGCTGTTGGAATTTGGGGCGGCCAGTTGGTTGGTGTTGACTGGAAAGGGATAGACCACGGCAGCTTTTGGTCTGCGATGCAGGCTTCAGTTGAATTAGGACAAGATATTGGTAATAGCATGGTTAAGAGCTTGGTGTTTGCTATTACTGTTACTTGGATTGCTCTATTTAATGGCTACGATGCGACACCGACTTCGGCTGGTATCAGCCAAGCGACAACTCGTACCGTTGTACACTCTTCACTCGCAGTACTTGGTTTAGACTTCGTACTAACTGCATTGATGTTTGGGAATTAAGCATGCAACAAACTCGAAAAATAGAACTATGGGTAGGTAGCTTTGTACTTGCTGGAATTTGCGCAATTCTGGTAATGATCTTTCAAGTTGCTGACGTAAAGGGCTTTGGTTCAGACGATACTTACACTCTAAACGCGGAGTTCGACAATATTGGCAGCCTTAAGGTGCGATCACCGGTCAAAGTGGGTGGTGTCGTTATCGGCCGAGTTACTCAGATTGGCCTGAACTCTGAGTCGCTGTTGCCAGTTGTGAGTATGGCAATAAATAGCCAATATAATCAGTTTTCAGAGACATCTAGCGTGAAAATTCTGACATCTGGCTTGATTGGTGAACAGTATATTGGGCTAACACCGGGCTTCGTGTTTGATGATGAACAAATGTTGGTGGACGGAGATTTTATTGAAGACACCAAATCTGCAATGATCTTAGAAGACTTAATTGGCCAAGTGCTTTATAGCGTTGGCGGTAACTCAGAAAACGAATAGGCGAGAAATCATGTTAAAGAAGTTAGTACTTACTTTTATTTCGATCGTTCTTGCATTTCAGGTTAGTGCTGCACAAGTAGATAAAACACAGCCATATGAAATGATGAAGCAGGTATCTGATCGTACATTTAATCGATTGAAGGCAGAGCAACCAAAAATTCAGCAAAACCCTGACCACTTGAAGACGATTGTTGAAGAAGAACTCATGCCATACGTAAACGATAAGTACGCAGCACTTAAGTTGCTTGGTACGCATCTAAAAGGCGCGGATCGTAAGGATGTAAATGTATTTATTGGCTCATTTAGAGAGTACTTAATCGCTTCATATGCACAAGTACTGACGCAATATACTGACCAAGATATTGTTTTTGGACCAGAGCCTGCTTTAGACCCGTCTAAGACTATCACGGGTGTAAAAGTGGAAATTGTTGATGCGCCTCGCCCAAATATTAAGTTGGAATTCAAACTTCGCAAAGACAAGCGCTCAGGTGAGTGGCAAGCGTTTGATATGATTGCAGAAGGCGTGAGCTTAATCTCCAGCAAACAATCAGAATGGAGCGGTAAGCTTCGTCAAGAAGGCATTCTAGCGGTTGCCCAAGACCTAAAAGAGTTGGCAGCGAAACCGATTCGATTTGAGAGTAAAGAGTAATGAGTCACTCTCAATGGCAAAAAATCCAGGACGATAGCTATCAAATCTTAGGTGAATTGAATCGAGACTCAGTGCCAACATTATGGCAAGAGCTACAGCAATGGCAACCTGGGTGTTCCAATGTGGAAGTGAGTCTGGCAAAAGTAAAACGTGTCGATTCGGCAGGTATGGTGATGTTAATTCACTTAATAGAGCATGCAAAAAAGCAAAACTGTCATATAATGCTCAGCTTCGTGCCAAAACAACTGAAAATGTTATTTCAGCTAAGTAATGTTGAAGAGTATCTTGGCGGGAATTTAAAGAATTAAATAGGGGTGAATTGTGGACTGCGCAAAAGTACAACAGATTTTAGAACAAGAACTAAACCTAGAAGAGCTACACGTTAAAGGCGAGGGTAGTCACTACGAGGTGATCGCTGTTGATGCTTGCTTCGATGGAATGAGCCGCGTTAAGAAGCAACAAATGATTTATGCTCCATTGATGGAATACATCAAAAGAAATGACATTCATGCGGTATCTATCAAAGCTTTTACTCCAGAAGAGTGGGCTCGTGATAAGAAGTTGATGTCACTGTAAGGTTTAATAATGGAAAAGTTTCGAGTAACTGGTTCAAATGAACCATTAGTTGGTGAAGTCACCATTTCTGGTGCTAAAAACGCAGCACTACCAATTTTATTTGCGTCTATCTTGGCGGAAGAGCCAGTAGAAGTGGCTAATGTGCCACATCTTCGTGACATCGATACTACGATGGAGCTTCTTAAGCGTCTTGGTGCAAAAGTAGAGCGTAATGGTTCTGTACACGTAGACGCAGGTGGCATCAATGAGTATTGCGCGCCATATGACTTGGTGAAAACCATGCGTGCGTCTATTTGGGCATTAGGTCCTTTGGTTGCGCGTTTTGGCCAAGGTCAGGTATCGCTACCGGGTGGCTGTGCGATTGGTGCCCGTCCGGTTGATTTGCATATCCACGGTCTAGAACTGTTGGGCGCAACGATTACTCTTGAAGATGGTTACGTGAAAGCTCACGTTGATGGCCGACTTAAGGGTGCGCACATTGTGATGGATAAGGTAAGTGTTGGTGCAACCATTACCGTTATGTGTGCTGCGACGTTGGCAGAAGGCAAAACAGTGCTTGATAACGCTGCTCGCGAGCCTGAAATTGTCGATACGGCAAACTTCCTAAACAAGCTTGGTGCTAAGATTTCTGGCGCAGGTACAGATACAATCACAATCGAAGGTGTTGAGCGTCTAGGTGGCGGTAAGCACTCTGTGGTTGCGGACCGTATTGAGACAGGAACCTTCCTAGTCGCGGCAGCAGTATCTGGTGGTAAGGTTGTGTGTCGTAATACCAACGCTCATCTATTAGAAGCTGCATTGGCTAAACTGGAAGAAGCGGGTGCTAAAATCGAGACAGGTGAAGACTGGATCTCGTTGGATATGACGGATCGCGAACTTAAAGCTGTGTCTATTCGCACTGCACCACACCCAGGCTTTCCAACAGATATGCAGGCTCAGTTTACTCTGCTTAACATGATGGCTAAAGGTGGCGGTGTTATCACGGAAACTATCTTTGAAAATCGTTTTATGCATGTACCAGAATTAATGCGTATGGGTGCAAAAGCGGAGATTGAGGGCAATACCGTGATCTGTGGCGATGCTGACCATTTAAGTGGCGCTCAAGTCATGGCCACTGACCTTCGTGCTTCTGCAAGCCTAGTGATCGCTGGCTGTATTGCGCAAGGTGAAACGATTGTGGACCGTATTTATCATATCGATCGTGGTTACGACAAAATTGAAGATAAGCTGGCCGCTTTGGGCGCGAAGATTGAACGCTTCCGCGATTAATTTAGATCTCAGCTAACATTTGTAAGCCGAAACGTCAGTTTCGGCTTTTTTATGAGCATGAGATCAGTTAGAGTCATGACAAATATTTTTTGATTCAATGTGTTCTCGGAGAACAACAATGATTGCACTATTACGTGTATTGGCAGTAGCTATTTTTGCAGTTGTTATGTTTGTGTTTGGTTGTGGCTATTGCCTGCTTAGTCCACGTAACCCAAAGCATGTATTCACCTTCGGTCGCCTATTTGGCAAAATGTCTCGAGTGTTTGGTATCAAACTCGAGTTACGTATTCCAGAAGATGCGTATAGCCGTGGTCAGCACGTATATGTCGCTAACCACCAAAACAACTGGGATTTATTTACCGTCTCTTCAGCGGTAACACCTAAAGTGGTCACAGTAGGTAAGAAGAGCCTTGCTTGGATGCCACTGTTTGGTCAATTGTATTGGCTAACTGGCAATATCTTAATAGACCGGGCAAATCGCTCTAAAGCAAAAGGCACTATTGATCAGGTCGTGGATAGTATTAAGAAGAGTGATGTATCAGTATGGATGTTCCCAGAGGGGACGCGTTCACGAGGCCGTGGTTTACTTCCATTCAAAACTGGGGCTTTTCATGCGGCTATCGGTGCTGGTGTACCAGTGATCCCTATTGTGTGCAGCTCCACAAGCGATCTTAAGCTAAATAGATGGAACAATGGGCATGTGATTGTTGAGATGCTTCCTCCTATAAGTAGTGAAGGTTATAGAAAAGAGCAGGTACGTGAGCTTTCTAACCTTTGTCGCGAGCAAATGAAAGTTAAGTTGGAAGAACTGGATGAAGAAGTAAAGCAACTTAATAAAGCATCTTAACTATTGTTTATCTTGAATCTAAAAAAACGTGCGCAGGTCGCACGTTTTTTTATGCCTGGGAAATGGCCATGAGAGCTCTCTAGTGCGTGGTATGGTGATCTAAATAGATGGGTAAGGATGCGTTAATTCGAACGAGCTCTGTGGCATTCTGAGAGGGTTTTAAATAGTGGTGGACTATCCCAAAAACAACTTTGCCTCTGTGTGCGTTTCGGAGGGATTAGGCCATCATGTTTGTTGTGAGTGTTGGCGATAATGCCTGAGTTTGGAATTGGTTAGAATGACATGTCAGAAGTAGGGGATGGATGAATCAGAAACCCTTAATGCAAAAAAGCCTCATCGTGTGATGAGGCTTTCTCTAATATGGCTCCCCCTGCGGGACTCGAACCTGCGACATACGGATTAACAGTCCGCCGTTCTACCAACTGAACTAAGGGGGAAAAGGTGGTGCCGACTACCGGAATCGAACTGGTGACCTACTGATTACAAGTCAGTTGCTCTACCTACTGAGCTAAGTCGGCGCCTTTATCATCAACAAGCTAAAAGCTCATTGACTGAAAGTGGCTCCCCCTGCGGGACTCGAACCTGCGACATACGGATTAACAGTCCGCCGTTCTACCAACTGAACTAAGGGGGAATTATCTTTCAAACAAGAATGAATGGTGCCGACTACCGGAATCGAACTGGTGACCTACTGATTACAAGTCAGTTGCTCTACCTACTGAGCTAAGTCGGCACACTACTATTCTTTAAAACAAAAGTTTTTACTATTGTTCGTGCAAAGCACCAACAATTAAGAAATTGTGGTGCCCGGAGGCGGAATCGAACCACCGACACGAGGATTTTCAATCCTCTGCTCTACCGACTGAGCTATCCGGGCGACGAGGTGTATTAAACGGTTTTTCGTGTTTAACGTCAACACTAAAATGCAAAAAAAATATCGTTTGGTGCTTTTGTGTGCTTAATGAGTTGTTTTTGCTCATTTTGACCAATAAATGTATAGAGACCAATAAAGCATACATACATAACAGTGGTATTTAGTTTAGCTCAAACGCTGAAAATCGGTGTAATAACGCCTGCTTTTTGTTACTTACATCGATAATCATCACTTAATAGAAAATGATCTTTTCCATTTTAAAGCGTTTTTAGATTTTTAAAGGCCGCTAGTGTTTGAGCGCAAGGTTATTGCTCCATCATTGGAGTTGGAATTTGTTGGTGTGTGACGTTATTTTAAATTCACAAAATAGTGCCTGGCACGCTTGGAGATTCGCACTTAAGCGGATAGGGGTTTGTATATGCTAGATATGAAAAAAGCCTCATCAAGTGATGAGGCTTTCTCTAATATGGCTCCCCCTGCGGGACTCGAACCTGCGACATACGGATTAACAGTCCGCCGTTCTACCAACTGAACTAAGGGGGAATTATTTGTGTCACTTCTTTCAAAGTGAAGCACCAAATAATGGTGCCTCGAGGCGGAATCGAACCACCGACACGAGGATTTTCAATCCTCTGCTCTACCGACTGAGCTATCGAGGCAAAAGAATGGTGCCGACTACCGGAATCGAACTGGTGACCTACTGATTACAAGTCAGTTGCTCTACCTACTGAGCTAAGTCGGCACACTACTATTCTTTAAAACAAAAGCTTTTACTAATTGTTCGTGCAAAGCACCAACAATTAAGAAATTGTGGTGCCCGGAGGCGGAATCGAACCACCGACACGAGGATTTTCAATCCTCTGCTCTACCGACTGAGCTATCCGGGCAACGGAGCGCTATTAAACGGATTTTCGGTCTTGCCGTCAACAGGTTTTTAGAAAAAAATCAAAAAAAGTGGTTGAGTGCCGATAATTTAGTCGTTTTTAGCGATTAAGTCTTCCCTGCGTTAAAATCTCTTTTGAATTTTGTGACTTTTTCTAGGTATCGACGTGCTTCTGCGTTGGGATGCTTTTTCGTTAATGCCCAATAAACCTGATTAGGCTGCAGAGAATTTAAATCTTTCATCGCGCGCTGGCGGTCTTTTCGGTTAAAGGTGCTCAACACACCACCAGTCCCACCGTTGTAAGCCGATATCATGCTGTACTCCAGCGAGATTGGGTGGCGTACGTCTTTAAGGTAACGGTTTTTGAGGATGTAAAAATACGCTGTTCCGGCATCGATATTGTTTTCTGGATTGAAGAGATACTCCGGTGTCGGCTGCCCTGAACGTTTTTTGACGAGCTTGAACACGTCGCGGCCGGCGGTTTTCGGCACTACTTGCATTAGACCATAGGCGTTTGCCCAACTGACGGCGTAAGGGTTAAAGCTGCTTTCGGTTTTGATGATCGCGTAAATCAAATCTTCAGGGATGTCGTATCTCTGTGAAGCGCGGCGAACGATGTCGGCGTATTTGTAGCTCCGGATTTCGAGTTGCTCTGCGACCATCGGGATCTCTACGTAGTACGCTTTTTTAAAGTCGACTTGTTTGACTTTGAGCTTATTCGCGATCAGGTAGTCGGCAAAACGATTTGCACGCCATGACCATTGAATTGGTTTTC
This sequence comes from Vibrio japonicus, assembly GCF_024582835.1. Taxonomy (NCBI): domain Bacteria; kingdom Pseudomonadati; phylum Pseudomonadota; class Gammaproteobacteria; order Vibrionales; family Vibrionaceae; genus Vibrio; species Vibrio japonicus. The sequence goes on along the minus strand of NZ_CP102096.1, from coordinate 2,454,444 downwards.
TATCTTGGTCCACAACTTGTTGGTAGAGAAACGGCTGGCCTTCTAAACGGATTTCTTTGGAGGAGAAAAGATCAACTTGAGCAGGGTCATCGGGGGTTAACAGAGTGGTGATAATCGCGTTCTTAAGATGCCCTTTAGGGTCGGTAGGAGAGACCGTTTCAACCGTGATCAGTCCTTGGCTGAAATTGACTTCTGAGCGGCTAAGATAGTTATCGATGTACTTGACGTAGTTGCTCTTACCCGCGAATTTGACCTCTTTTTTGCCCCAGCGTTTTTCAATGTTCCCAGAGAAACTTTCGATCAGCGCGTCCAAGGCAACGGTGTCTTTTTCAAATTGACCGGGTAACTCAGCAAGGTTTCGTGCAAAACGGTTGGTGGGTTCATAGTTAACGTCGTACAAACCTTCGATAAACTCTCGGCTGCAGCCCGTTAGTGTCAACGCGATTAGCAAGTAAGTGAACTTTTTCATAAATATCTCAACGTCATGCTATCGATCCTTTGCTTGTGATAGCGATCCTGAATGGTACAAAAAAGACACCAATGCCACGCAGTGATGTCTTTTTAAAACGATCCATCAAAGGGAGAATTACTCGCTTGGTGGCGTGTAACCTTCAATGTGAACCTCTTTACCTTCAAACAGGAAATTCACCATTTCTGTTTCAAGTAACTTACGGTGCTCAGGATCCATCATGTTGAGTTTTTTCTCGTTGATCAGCATGGTCTGTTTGTGTTGCCACTCAGCCCATGCCTGCTTAGAGATGTTGTCGAAAATGCGTTTACCCAATTCGCCCGGGTATAGCTGAAAATCCATACCTTCAGCGTCTTTTTGTAGTCGAGCACAAAATACAGTGCGGCTCATGGTGACTCCTTAGTCGTGTTCGGATTGAAGTTCGAAAGGAAGGCTTTCCAGTAGCTGTTTAACGGGAGCTGCCAAACCGATCTCTTCAGGTTTTGATAAGTTATACCAAAGACCTTTACTTCCTTCCATTACCATATGGGGTTGCTTTGACAGTTCCACCAAAATTGGCGTGATATCGAGGTGGTAATGGCTAAAAGTATGTCGAAAAGTAATGAGTTGCTTTTGCTGGTGAATGTCTGAGTCCGTAACCCCGCGCAACGTAAGCTGATGCTCAAGTTCAGGGTCGTTGTTTTCTGGGAAGCAGAATAAGCCGCCCCAAATACCAGATTGAGGGCGTTGCTCTAACCAGATGTGGTTATCGTGGTGAAGCATAAGAAACCAAGTCTCTTTAACGGGTTTCTCTTTTTTAGGTTTTTTGCCTGGGTAATCGAGAGGATTGCCTTGTTTGTTAGATACGCAAAGCGAGGCTACAGGGCAAAGAGAGCACTTGGGCTTGCTGCGCGTACAAACCATGGCACCCATATCCATCATGGCTTGGTTGTATTTGTCTACGTCGCTGCTTGGTGTGTGCTCTTCTGCATGTAGCCAGAGTTGGTTTTCGACTTTTTTCTGCCCCGGCCAACCTTCTACAGCAAAACATCGCGCTAGAGTACGCTTTACATTGCCGTCTAGAATCGCGTGAGGTTGCTTGTAGACTGAAGACAATATCGCTGCAGCCGTAGAGCGACCAATGCCTGGAAGGGCGTTCATCTGCTCGATATCGAGCGGAAACTCCCCACCGTACTGCTCAGCAACCATTTTAGCTGCTTTGTGTAAGTTCCGCGCGCGGGCGTAATAACCTAAACCAGTCCATAAATGCAGTACCTCGTCTTGCTCGGCATTAGCGAGATCAATCACCGTTGGAAATCGCTTGAGAAAACGTTCGTAGTAAGGGATGACTGTCGCTACTTGGGTCTGCTGAAGCATAATTTCAGACAGCCAAACGCTGTAAGCGGTTTTGTTTTGTTGCCATGGGAGGTTTTTTCTTCCATAGGCGTCATACCAATTTAGTATGGCTTTGGCAAAAGGGGTCACGACTTGCTCTGTGTTTAATATTTGTATAGCAAAATTGCACCATAATTTGCGCAGTTTGTACAACCGATAAAGAGTGTGGTTATCTTTGCCAAAGTGCTATCGGCGCAGTTCGTGTGAATTTACGGGAAAAGACTTGCACCAGTGGCAATTCTTTGGATAATCACAATCCCTTTGAGTCGAGACCAATTTTTAAACAGGCAAAATCATGAGTGAAGTGACCACTAACGAATACAACGAAGACGGTAAACTGATACGCAAAGTTCGCAGCTTTGTTCGACGCGAGGGTCGTTTGACCAAAGGTCAAGAAAACGCGATGAAAGAGTGTTGGCCGACCATGGGTATCGACTACCAAGAAAAGTTTCTTGATTGGAAAGAAGTGTTTGGTAACGACAACCCTGTGGTACTAGAAATTGGTTTTGGTATGGGCGCATCTTTAGTTGAAATGGCAAAGAATGCTCCAGAAAAGAACTTCATCGGTATCGAAGTACACAGCCCAGGCGTTGGTGCGTGTTTATCGGATGCGCGTGAAGCTGGCGTTACTAACCTGCGCGTAATGTGTCATGACGCGGTAGAAGTGTTCGCGAACATGATTCCAGATAGCAGCCTTGCGACGGTTCAACTGTTCTTCCCAGACCCATGGCACAAAAAACGTCACCACAAGCGTCGTATTGTTCAGCTAGACTTTGCTGAGATGGTGCGTCAAAAGCTGAGTGTTGGTGAAGGCATTTTCCATATGGCGACAGACTGGGAAAACTACGCAGAGCACATGGTTGAAGTGATGAACCAAGCGCCTGGTTTTGAGAATATCGCGGAAGACGGTGACTTTGTTCCTCGCCCTGAAGAGCGTCCGTTAACGAAATTTGAAGCGCGCGGTCACCGTTTAGGTCACGGCGTGTGGGATATCAAATACAAGCGCGTAAAATAAGCACTGACTGCGCCAAGTTAGTTGAAGATTAAGGAAAGCCAACATTTCGCGATGTTGGCTTTTTTGACCCTATAAGAAAAATAATAAGCCTTTGATAAATAGGTAAGTAATGAAACCAACAAAAGAAATTTTAGCTGAAATCCTAAGTGAAGTTCGTCCTCTTATTGGTCACGGGAAAGTTGCTGATTACATCCCCGCGTTAGCCAAAGTACCAGCAGATAAGTTGGGGATCGCGGTATTCACCAATCAGGGGGAAGTGATCAAAGCGGGTGATGCAGAAGAGGCTTTCTCTATTCAATCTATCTCTAAAGCGTTGAGCCTGACTTTGGCGATGTGTCTGTATAAGCCCGAAGAGATTTGGACACGCGTCGGTAAAGAGCCGTCTGGGCAGGCGTTTAACTCACTGATCCAGCTGGAGATGGAACAAGGGATCCCTCGTAACCCTTTCATCAACGCCGGTGCGATCGTGGTGGCTGACCTGCTAAATAGCCGCTTATCAGCGCCGCGTCAGCGTTTGTTGGAGTTTGTACGTCAGCTTTCGGGTGATACTCATATCTGCTACGACAAGGTGGTTGCCGCTTCTGAAATGATGCACAGCGATAGAAACGCGGCGATCGCTTATCTGATGCGCTCGTTCGGTAACTTTGAAAACGAAGTGATCCCAGTACTCAATAACTACTTCCACGCTTGCGCGTTGAAAATGAGTTGTGTTGACCTCGCTAAAACGTTTAGCTACTTGGCTAATAAAGGAACGTCAGTGCAAACGGGTAAGCCAGTAATTACGCCAACGCAAACCAAGCAGCTCAATGCGTTGTTGGCAACGTGTGGTTTGTACGATGGTGCTGGGGAGTTTGCCTACCGCGTCGGTATGCCGGGCAAGTCAGGTGTCGGCGGCGGTATTATCGCTATCGTACCGGGCGAAATGACCATCGCAGTGTGGTCACCAGAGCTTGACCCATCGGGTAACTCGCTTGCGGGAACCAAAGCGCTGGAGCTGCTTTCTCAGCGTATCGGTCGCTCTATCTTCTAGACTTAAACTATCATGCGCAAGGAGGCGATATGGCAAAGCAAGATCCGAAAAAGATCCACGCAGATTTGTTGAGTAAGCTGGTCGCTTATCCTGTGTTGCACGCTATGGTCAGCAATAACGGTCCGCAGCATATCGAGAAGCAGCCGCCAGAGCAATTCCTCACGTACTTGAGCCGCGCGGTTGCGGGGCAACAGCTGTCTGTGACCGCAGCGAAAACCATTTGGCAACGTGTCGAAGCTCAATCGGAACAGGTGGGCTTAGATGGGTTGCTGGTGGACGAACACTACGACACGCTCAGAAGTTGTGGTTTGTCTAACGCCAAAGTCAAAACGCTTTTGGGCATAAACCACGCGTTGAAAGAAGGCATCATTTGCCCGTCGGTCCATCAAAGCGACGACGCGCAGTTCATTACCGAGCAACTGGTGCAGTTGTGGGGAGTTGGGCAGTGGACCGCCGAAATGGCGTTGATGTTTTTCTTTGCCCATCCGGATGTTTGGTCTGACGGCGACCTCGCTTTAAAGCGCGGTTTGGAGCGTATGGCTGAGCAGCAAGGCGTCAGCAGTGAAGAGATCCTTCAGTCAGTGACGCCTTATCGAACTTACTTTGCTCTGCATGTTTGGGAAGTGATGGATGCAGAGCTGATGAAAGAGGATTAGTCTTCTTCTGCCATAAAGGCTTCGAGCAAATCGTTCAAAAACAGTTTACCTTTCTCGGTGATCTGCCAATGGGTGTCGGACTCACTCAAATAACCCATCTCTTTTGCCCAGTCGATGGTGGGTTGAATCGTGTTAAAGCCCAACCCAGTCGTATCAATGAAATCTTGTTTCGGGCACGCTTCCATCAATCTAAAACGGTTCATAAAGAACTCAAACGGACGGTCTTGGTCGGCGACATTCACTTCGCTATCCAAGTACGGCTTGACCATATTCTGATACGCCGCTAAATAGCCTTTTGGATGCTTCACTTTTGTGGTGCGGATGATACGCCCATCAACAAAGCTCAGTTTACCGTGAGAGCCACAGCCGATGCCGAGGTAATCGCCAAAACGCCAGTAATTGAGGTTGTGTTGGCACTGATAACCGGGTTTGCTGTAGCCAGATATTTCGTACTGCACGTATCCCGCTGCAGCTAACTTTTCGTGTCCTAGCTCAAAAATGTCCCACAGGTCGTCATCATCGGGTAACGTCGGCGGCTTGTAGTAAAACATGGTATTGGGCTCGATGGTGAGCTGGTACCACGATAGATGGGGCGGGTTAAGCTCAATCGCTTTGTCTAAGTCCGCCAAAGCTTGCTCGACTGACTGGTCCGGCAAACCGTGCATCAGGTCGAGGTTAAAACTGTTCAGACCGATTTGGTGCGCTAATTTGGCCGCATTGACTGCTTCATCCTTACCGTGAATTCGACCTAATCGTTCCAGCTTCGAGGGTTCAAAACTCTGCACGCCGATGGAAATTCGCGTCACACCCGCCTGGCGATAACCTGCGAAACGCTCCGCTTCAATCGTACCGGGATTGGCCTCCATGGTGATTTCAATCTCAGGCTTGAAAGGAATCCGCTGCTCGATGCCTTTCAGCAGATCTGCGATACCTTCGGCTGAGATAAGGCTCGGCGTACCACCACCAATAAAAATCGAATGTAGCGGGCGAGGGTTCTCGTTGAGCTGGTAGCGTTCAATGTCGCTATCGAGGTCTTCCAATAGCGTGGCAATGTATTGCTGCTCGGGGATCTCAGTTTTGAGCGCGTGAGAGTTAAAATCGCAATACGGGCACTTCTGGACACACCACGGGATGTGTACATAAAGGCTTAAAGCAGGAGGTACTAACTGGCTCATTATTGCTGCTCAGACAGGGTCGCGAACAGTTGCTTGAGTGCTTTTCCGCGGTGAGAAAGCTGTTTCTTGCGCACGGGTTCAAGCTCTGCAGACGCGCAATCGTCTTCAGGAACGTAGAACACAGGGTCGTAGCCAAAGCCGTTGTCACCATGTGCTTGGGTTAGGATGCGGCCTTCCCACTTACCGTGGCACACAATCGGTGTTGGATCATTTTCGTGGCGCATCAGTACCAGTACACAGTGGAAGCGCGCGGTACGCTCTGTTTCTGGTACGCCTTGCATCGCGTCCAGCAGCTTTTCTAGATTCTGTTGGTCGGTCGCGTTTTCACCCGCGTAACGAGCTGAGTAAATGCCCGGCGAACCTTGAAGAAAATCAACTTCCAGACCAGAGTCATCGGCAATTGCGGGTAAGCCAGTTTCTTTCGCTGCATGGCGGGCTTTGATGATCGCGTTTTCGATAAACGTCGTGCCCGTTTCGGCAACGTCTGAAACGTTAAACTCACTTTGCGCCATCACTTCAAAACCGAAATCCGACAGTAGGTCGGCCATTTCGCGAACCTTACCTTGGTTTCCCGTGGCTAATACAATTTTTTTCTCTTTCATCGATGACTCATACTCATTGGTGCGGGAAGAGTAGCGCTTACTCTTCCACGTAAAATTTCTGGGTGAACTTTAATGTGCCGTTGCCTTTAATGCCAGCATTAACGTTAAGATCAAAGGTTAGGCTCTCTTCTTCTGATACTGGGAACTCTGCAAGGTAGTAAATCGCGTTGCCTTCTTTCACTTCGCGGAAGTTAAGTTGGCGAGTTTGCCCAATTAAGTTTCGGCTGTTTCCTGAAATAACGGCGGTGATCGCTGGTTTACCCGCTTGGGAATTATCCAGCACACTGATGTTCAAAATTGCCGAGTAACCATTACGTTGTAGGCTATAGGTTCTTGCCATCTCTGCGGTTAAGAAGGTTGAGTTAAATGCGGAGTAATGCACCTCAACATCTTTAATATTTTTGAACTGTTCAGCCCAGCTAGGCATGGCAAATACGCTTGCTAGTAACAGTGTTATCCATTTTTTCATAGTGCTTCCTTTTGCGATACTCGCTCAAACGTTAGGGGTTGGAGCTATCGATAAACAAAAAGCCATCAAAGGATGGCTTCAATTTCTTTAGGGATTTGTACTGGAGAATTAACCCGAACTTGTTTGTGCCGGCCTAACTCGCCTTTTTCTATCGTTATGAATCCCTTGGCCACTTTAAATTGCTTAGCTAGGTACTTGCTCAGATGAGCGTTGGCCTTACCGTCTACAGGAGGCGCGGTGATGGCGATTTTCAGCTCATCACCGTGAAGACCAACAATCTTGTCACGACTGGCTTTAGGTTGAATGTAAAGCCGCATGACAAGGTCTGCACCTTCTTTCCAAGCTGCCTTTATCATTATAGTCGGAACCACATCGGACCGATTAGGTCTCCGAGTAAAATGTTGGCAAATTGGAGTGCAATAAACAGAACCAGCACGCTTAAATCAAATCCACCCATCGCAGGGATAACGCGGCGAATTGGCGCAAGCATCGGCTCGGTTAATTGATGAAATACATATTCAATTGGGCTTCTGCCTTGGCTCACCCAACTTAGAATTGCACGAATTAAGAGTACCCAAAACAGCAATCCACCAGCCGCTTTCAAGAGTGATAACGCACCTAGGAACAGGAAGTCACTGCTGAATGAGACTGAGCCATTAGAAGCGATGAGAATCAATACCACAAATTTCAGGACGCACAGGACATAAGCAAACAAAATTGTCGCTAAATCGATGTTACCTACAGATGGAATCACGCGGCGCAGTGGACCAATGATTGGCTGAGTCGCTTTAACGATAAACTGCGAGAACGGGTTATAGAAGTCTGCTCGCGCAGCTTGTAACCAGATGCGTAACATCACCACCATGATATAAAGATCAAATAACGTGGAGATCAGAAAACTCATTGAATTCATGGGTTACCCTTAGTTCGGAGAGCGATATGCTCAATATTAAAATAGTTTTTCCATTTCTTCAGCACGTGCAACCGCTGCTTGCATCGCTTTGGCGACAATGTCTGAAAGTTGGTGTTCGTTAAATGTGCGCAGTGCTTCAGCGGTCGTACCACCTTTTGAGGTCACTTGCTCACGCAGGGTTGAAAGCTCTGTGTCTGCGTTAGCAATCACCATTTCTGCCGCGCCAAGCGCCGATTGCTGTACTAGCAGGCGAGCGGTGTCTTTATCAAAACCCTGAGCGATGGCTTCTGCCTGCATCGCTTCCATGAATAGGAAGAAATAGGCTGGCGCACTTCCCGCGGCTGCGATTACGTTGTTGATTCCAGACTCTTTCTCTACCCAACACACTTTGCCGACCGCTTCGAGTATCGAAGCCGCAAATGCTTTGTCTTGTTCAGAAACATGTTCAGGTGCGAACAAACCGCTCATACCGCGGCCAACAAGTGCTGGTGTGTTTGGCATTACACGCACTAAGTTAAGCGTTGCGCCAAACATTTCATTCAGACGCTGCGCATTAATACCAGCCGCGATAGAAATGACTAGCTTGTTTGAGTAGTCCGTACCCGTTAATCCTTTTGCGACCACTTCCATAAGCTGTGGTTTTACTGCAAGTACAATGGCATCGGCATCTTTTGCGGCAACAAGGTTGTCTGCTTCGGTGTTAATACCATAAGTCTTTGCAAGAAAACTACGCTGTTCATCGTTTGGGTCGGTGGCTGTAATCAAATTAGCCGGATATCCACTTGCTACCAAACCAGCGATGATAGAGCGCGCCATATTACCAGCGCCGATAAACGTAATTTTCTTTTGTTCCATGACTTTCTTCCTTTTTAACTTATTCGTTAGTTTTTATTGCTGTAATCGCGAGCGCCAAAAATCGCCGTTCCAATTCGTACCATGGTGCTGCCTGCTTCAATAGCGGCTTGCATATCACCACTCATTCCCATCGACAGTGTATCTAGGTTGAGCTCTGGGTAGCGCGCGGCAAGTTTATCTTTCAATTCTGCTAGCTGCTTAAATGCCACTAGCTGAGATTGATAATCCGAGACGTTAGCTGGAATCGACATCAATCCTCTTAAGGTGAGGTTAGGGAGTGAAGAAATCAACGCCGCTAACTCAAAGATGTCTGAATCGCTTGTGCCTGATTTTGAGCTTTCACCACTGGTATTCACCTGGATGAGTACCTGAATAGGAGGCAATCCCTCAGGTCGTTGGTCATTGAGTCGTTGTGCAATTTTATCTCGATCGACCGTGTGCACCCAGTCGAAATTTCCTGCGACATGGCGTGATTTGTTGGACTGGATCGGCCCAATAAAGTGCCATTCTAGTGGCAAGTTAGGGTAGTGATCATTAAAGTAGGCAACTTTGTCAGCACCTTCTTGAACATAGTTCTCACCGAAAGCGACTTGGCCTGCATTCGCGGCTTCTAGAATAGCCTCTACAGGTTTTGTCTTGCTTACAGCCAAAAGTTGCACTGAGTCACGAGGCCGTCCGCATTTTTTCTGTATTGCTTCGATCTGTGAGGTGATCTGTTCAATATTTTGTTGAATACTGTTCATAGCAGATTTTACTTAAGGAAAATAAATGGATATCGCTGAGTTACTGGATTTTAGTGTAAAGCATAATGCATCAGATCTACATCTTTCTGCGGGTGTTTCCCCAATGGTACGTATAGATGGAGATGTAAGGAAGCTTGGCGTATCAGCTTTTAGCCATTCTGATGTACATCGTTTGGTTTTTGAGATCATGAACGATGCACAGAGAAGTGAGTTTGAAGAGCGTTTAGAGGTCGATTTCTCTTTTGAGTTGCCAAACGTCGGGCGCTTTCGTGTCAACGCGTTTAATCAAGCACGGGGCTGTGCAGCGGTATTTCGAACCATTCCTCAAGATATTCCAACACTAGAACAAATAGACGCACCAGAGATCTTCGAAAAGATCGCGAATATGGAAAAAGGCTTAGTGTTAGTCACAGGGCCGACGGGTTCTGGTAAATCGACGACATTGGCGGCGATGGTCGATTATGTTAATCGCAATCATAACAAGCACATTCTAACTATCGAAGATCCGATCGAGTTTGTTCATACCAATAACAAATGTTTGATCAACCAGCGAGAAGTGCACCGTGATACGCACAGTTTTAACAATGCGTTGCGCAGCGCTTTACGTGAGGATCCGGATGTTATCCTCGTCGGTGAGCTTCGAGATCAAGAAACGATCAGTCTTGCTTTAACAGCAGCGGAAACAGGCCACTTAGTGTTTGGTACGCTTCACACCAGCAGCGCAGCCAAAACGGTCGACCGTATTATTGATGTGTTTCCTGGCAGTGATAAAGAGATGGTACGCTCTATGTTGTCTGAATCACTGCGAGCGGTGATCGCGCAGAAACTGCTTAAGCGCATTGGTGGAGGTCGAACAGCTTGCCATGAAATCATGATGGCGACACCAGCGATTCGTAACCTAATCCGTGAAGATAAAGTGGCTCAAATGTACTCGATCATTCAAACGGGGGCTGCGTATGGAATGCAAACCATGGAGCAGAATGGGGCACAGTTGATTGCTAAAGGGTTAGTGGAGCCTGATGAGGTGGCAAAGAAAATCGGCTCCGAATCGAATAGTTTATTCTGATAGAGGATCGTATGGATATTAATATTTTCCTTCAGGGAATGAACAGTCAGAAGGCTTCGGATCTGTATATTACCGTTGGTGCGCCTGTGCTTTATCGAGTGGATGGTGAGTTACGTGCCCATGGTGAAAAGCTAACACAGTCGGATGTAGACAATCTCCTATCATCGGTGCTTGAAGAGGGGCGTCATAAAGATTTTCTACAAAGCAAAGAGGCGAATTTTGCAATCGTACGAGATTTTGGGCGCTACCGTATTTCTGCTTTTTACCAGCGCGAGTTGCCGGGCGCGGTCATTCGCCGTATTGAGACAACCATTCCAACGTTTGAAGATCTTAGGCTCCCTGACGTTTTACAAAACCTTTCCATCGCGAAACGCGGTTTGGTGTTGGTGGTAGGCGCGACGGGGTCAGGGAAATCGACAACGATGGCGGCGATGACAGGTTATCGGAATGCGAATAGGGCAGGTCATATTTTGACGATTGAAGATCCGATAGAGTTCGTACATGAGCATAAGCGTTGTATCGTGACACAGCGAGAAGTCGGTTTAGATACGGAAAGCTATGAAGTCGCTTTGAAGAACTCCCTGCGCCAAGCGCCCGATATGATTCTGATCGGTGAAATTCGTACTCGGGAAACCATGGAATATGCGATGACATTTGCTGAAACTGGGCATTTGTGCATGGCAACGCTCCATGCGAACAACGCTAACCAAGCGCTTGAGCGTATTCTGCATCTTGTCCCAAAAGAGCAGAAAGCCCAGTTTTTGTTTGATCTTTCGATGAACTTACGTGGCGTCGTTGGTCAACAGCTGATCCGAGATAAGAATGGGCGAGGTCGTCATGGTGTATTCGAGATCCTACTCAACAGCCCACGAGTATCGGATTTGATCCGTCGTGGCGATCTGCATGAATTGAAATCCACGATGGCGAAGTCGAAAGAGTTTGGCATGCAGACTTTCGATCAATCTTTATATCAGCTGGTGGTTGATGGGAAGATCAATGAGGAGGATGCACTCCATAGCGCGGATTCTGCCAATGATCTTCGCATTATGCTTAAGACTAAGAGAGGAGAAACTCTTGCTGGTGGCTCTTTGGCAAATGTGAAGATTGATATGGATTAATTATTTAACCAGCAAAGGCTTGATGGAATCATCAAGCCTTTGATTTTAGCCCACTGGTTGCTTGGGTTTTGTTTGGGTTAGTTGGGTATTACCCCCATTGCGCCTCGAACCAGCTTTCGAGAATCACTACCGCCGATTGGCAGTCAACATTGCCTTTACTCAGCGCTTTGTACCCACCCATTTCAAAAAGCTCTGAGCGAGCTTCTGTGGTGGAAAGTCTTTCGTCATGGAGCTCTACAGGCAAACCAAAGCGACCATGGAGACGGTTGGCGAACTTTCTTGCTCTAGGCGTAATGGTTTCTAAATCCTTACCGCGTAAATCGGTAGGTAATCCCACAACAATTAAATTGGGCTGCCACTCTTTTATCAGCTTCTCGATGTCATCCCAATTAGGAATACCGTCACTCGCTTTAAATGCTCTGAGTGGGGAAGCTGTTCCGGTGATCTCCTGACCGATGGCACTACCGATACTCTTAGTGCCAAAGTCAAAGGCCATGATGGTTCTGGACATAGTTTTTTGTGTCTCTTGAATAATTACGCGTGACCAATTTCGCTGGAAAGTTGTGAAGCATCAATACCCAGCATTTGAACCGCTTTTTGCCAGCGTTCATTGATAGGTGTATTGAACATAACATCTGGGTCGGCTTCAATGGTTAGCCACGAGTTTTCGGAAAGCTCAGTTTCGAGCTGGCCAGCTTCCCAACCTGAATACCCTAGAGCAACAAGATATTTGTTTGGCTCAGCTTCTGTGCCCAATACGCTGAGAATATCTCGAGACGTCGTCACCGAAATGTTGTCCGTCATTTGGATACTCGATTCGTATTGATCTTTCGGATAATGGAGGATGAATCCTCGATCACCAGAAACAGGTCCGCCATTAAGCACTGGCCTGTCTAAGCTTTCAGTATGCAACTGTGGATGGACGGGCTGTACATCAACTTGTTTCAGCATTTTTCCAACGGTGATATCAATTGGAGCATTAATCATCAGGCCCATCGCACCATCTTCATTGTGTTCACACACATAGATTACGCTGCGTTGAAAGTAGGGATCTTTCATCCCCGGCATAGCAACTAAAAAGTGGTTGGTTAAATTCATAAAAACTCCAAATTATCACAGGGCAGAAACTCCCGCCCCAAAGCCCTAACGGCACTTTTATTGTTTGCCGAGGCGACGCTCAATGGCATCCATAAGTTTGCCTGTTATTGAGATATCAAATGCCGCTTCGATTTCACGTATACACGTTGGGCTTGTCACATTAATCTCAGTTAGTTTGTCGCCAATAACGTCGAGGCCAACAAAAATCAGACCTTTTTCTTTAAGTGTAGGCGCTACTGCCGCCGCGATCTGTTTATCTGTCTCACTCAGTGGGCGAGGTTCCCCCGTTCCGCCTGCTGCAAGATTACCGCGAGTTTCGCCTTTTGCTGGAATACGAGCTAGGCAATAAGGCATTGCTTCACCGTCAACGACCAGAATGCGTTTGTCACCATTGCTAATGTCAGGCACGAAAGTTTGTGCCATTGCGTAGTATTGGCCGTGGTTAGTCAGGGTCTCGATGATCACTGATACGTTGGGATCGTTCTCTTTTACGCGGAAGATAGACGCGCCGCCCATACCGTCAAGCGGTTTAAGGATTACGTCGCCGTGCTCTTCGCGGAAGGCTTTAATTTTTTCAGCTTTGCGTGTCACGATCGTTGTTGGTGTTAGCTCCGGGAACCATGCTGTGAATAGCTTCTCGTTACAGTCGCGCAGGCTTTGTGGTTTGTTGACGATGAGCGTGCCTTTTTCTTCCGCGCGTTCAAGGATGTAAGTGGCATAAATGTACTCTGTGTCGAACGGAGGATCTTTACGCATCAGTACCGCATCTAACTCAGATAGCTCAATGGATTGTTCAGATTTAAATTCGTACCATCCGTTTGGATCTTCTTTTAGCTCAACCACTTTGGTGTCCGCAACGGCCACACCTTGGTCTAGATGCAGATCGCCCATTTCCATGTAGTGGATTTCGTAGCCGCGGCGCTGCGCTTCAAGCATCATGGCAAAGCTAGAGTCTTTCTTGATGTTAATGGACGAGATAGGGTCCATTACGATACCTAATTTGATCATTGTTTTTCTCCGTTTAACCAAGGTCGCCGAAACGAACTTGAAGGGCAGTAATTGCAGTCAGAGCCGCGGTCTCGGTACGCAAAACGCGTGGACCAAGTAGCGTCTCTTCAAATTGATACTCTCGGGTTTTGTCGATTTCGTCAGCGGACAAGCCACCTTCTGGGCCAATCAGTAGGCGTACTTTCTCAACGGGCGTTGGTAGGGTATTGATCGAGTATTTAGCGCGCGGATGTAGGTTTAGCTTAAGACCATCGTATTCTTCTGCGCACCACTCTTCTAAGTGCATGATTGGGCGAATAACTGGGACAGTGTTTCGACCACACTGCTCACACGCGCTAATCGCAATCTTCTGCCACTGGGCGAGTTTTTTCTCAAAACGCTTGTGATCGAGTTTTACGCCGCAACGTTCAGAAATTAGCGGTGTAATGGTATTCACCCCTAATTCTACCGACTTCTGGATCGTAAACTCCATTTTGTCGCCACGAGAAATCACCTGACCAAGGTGAAGGTCGAGCGGGGATTCAGAGCTACGTTCTACACGCTCTTTCAACTCAACTTCGACGGACTTTTTCGACACATTTGAAATGACAGCTGGAAACTCAGCACCGCTACCATCAAAGAGAAGGACTTCTTGGCCTTCTTTCATACGCAATACGCGACCAATATGGCCTGCTGCGTCTTCGCTTAGTGATAGTTCACCAAGCTGGTGGATGGTTTCTGGATGATAAATTCGTGGGATTCGCATGAGGTTTCCAGCAAGAGAGTTAAGGTAACTCCTAACATGGATGCTTTATAGCGAAAAAACAAGGGGAAAAGGTGTTTCTTTGTTGCTCAGAAACACCTTATTGATTAAAGCGCTCTACAGGCTTCAAACACGTATGGGTTATGGTTTCCTTGAACTTTGTGGATACGCTTTTCGCGTTCACATTCCCATTCATCAACAGGGTACATTTTGTTCCATGCGGTCATCAAATTCGACTGCTGTTTTGAAAGCTTAAATCCGTACTCTTTGCTCATGTAAAGGTAAGTGCGAGCAATGGAGCCTTTAGCGCGATCAGGTGGCATGACTTTACGTTGTTTAAAGTTGACTTGAACTTCACAGCGACCATAGGTAGCACCGTCAACGCCGTTCCACTGGCTGAAGTTGTAGTTCGACCTGTCACCATTCACTTCACCGATTGCCGGAGTGAGGTTATGTAGGTCAGCCTCCATCAAACGGAAGGTTTTATCATTCTTCGTACAGTTTTTTCGCCCACCGCTTTGCCAACATTGGCGCTGGTGGCCAAACTGCCAAGCTGGAACAACGTGTTCCCATTCGATACGTGACGCTCGAGTTTGTTGCTTGCGAATTTCATAACCACAAGACTGTAAGTCCGGAACGCCTTTACGCCCTTGCCATTGGATATCACAGCCACAGTAAAAACTGACGGGGTGATCGGCGTAAATTTTTACCGCTTCTTTTTTCGCTTTGGAAAAGGAACTGGGTGGGGCAGACAACGCTGAGCTGGCAAAGAGAGTTGCAGCGACAGCCAATACAGAAAATAAATTCATATATAGCGTATTAGAAAAGTATGAGATAACTCAGTCTAACACGCATAATAAGGTTTAGCTTAAAGAGAAAGTAATAAACTAAGAGAGTTGTTTGCCAGTAAAACTAAGGGTTTGCTTGCACTGCTGACAGCGGTAACTGGCTTGATTACGCAGGACTTTATTGTGCCGTCGGATTGACAGTGGGTACATGGTGCAACCACAGCCGTATTCGAATGTCTTTCCTTGTACCGAATGAACCGAAAAACTGTGGGTGGTTTTCGCTGGTATATTAAAGACGGACTCCATCACGCCTTGCCACTCTTTCCCGTGTGGTCTTACACGACCGTAGACTTGGTGTGTGATTAAGTGTGCGACTTCATGTGGGATGACTTCATTGAGGAAAGCTTGCTGATTTTCTTTAAACAAAACTGGATTCAAGCGGATTTCATTGAGCTGTAGGTAGGCTTTACCAGCGGCTTTTCCCCTGAGTTTGAAGCTAACAGAAGGGAGAGGAAAAGAGCGTTGAAAAGCCACTGTTGCTTGTTGGATGCAGTGAGCAATGACCTGATTAATTCGATAGCGTGTTTCTATATCCACTTTGACTCCAAAAAATTGCCCCAGCACGGTGGCTGGGGCGTATCATAAACTGACTTTTGTGTGGATGTTAAGGAGTATGTTTTTTCTTGATGGTCTCGTGATAGCCATGCCAAGTGGCGTAACCAAGGATAGGCATGGTAAACAACATCCCAATCCCGAAGGTAGCGAAGCCGATCAAGATACCGCCACAGATGACTAACGCCCATACGATCATGGCTGGAATGTTGGATTTCACGGCGTTAAAGCTTGTGAAAACTGCGGTCATCACATCCACGCGGCGCTCCATCATCAATGGGATTGAAAACGCGGAAATACTAAACACCACGGCAGCAAGCACAAAGCCCACTAGTGAGCCAATAACCAAGAATGGTAGAAACTCGGTAAGCGGTGCACCTTGTACTGACGGATAAAGCGCGTGTAGGAGCGCAGCAATACGCATCCAAAAGATCATACACACGGCGAGCAATACCGCAAATGCCCACTGTGACGTTGAGTTTCGACCAATCGCTTTCATGGAATGGAAGAGGCTAGCCTTGTGTCCTTTTTCACGCTCCCAACTTGCATCGTACAAACCTAGTGCGAGGAATGGACCGATAAGCATATAAACAATCAGGCTTGGTAATACGACTAAGTGTGTACCTTGCCATTGCACCAAAAGCACAATACCAATCGCGGCTGCCATAAAGCACAGACCGTAGAATGCACTGATCAGTGGCATTTTTACGAAATCGTGTAAACCCAAAGCCAACCAATGGAAAGGCGCTGAAATACTCAATTGGTTACACGGTATGGTGCGAGCGTACTCTTTATCTGAGACTTCCTTTCGCTTGTCGCTGAAGTCATGTTGATTCACCGTACGAGGCATATATCCTCCTTGATCGATTCTCTGTTCTCACCAAAATAATCTGGCGTGTATGAAACTCGATGCCCGGCTGGAGTGACTTCATATCTAGGGCAAGAGTTTATTGTGATACTGAGATATCAGCGGTAAGCCGTTAATCTCGTTAGTACCATTTAACTATTGACCTCTTGATTAAAAAATACAAATTTGTCGGTCACTTTTTATCGGCAATAAAAAAGAGCTTCTGGTTGCCCAGAAGCTCTTTAGAAATTGGAATTAGTGAGTTCTTATTTTACTTAAGACCTGCAAATTCGCGTAGAAGTGCTGCTTTGTCTGTCGCTTCCCATGGGAACTCTTCACGACCAAAGTGACCGTATGCTGCAGTCTTCTTATAGATAGGTTGTAGAAGGTTCAGCATTTCTTGTAGGCCGTATGGACGTAGGTCGAAGAACTGGCGTACTGCTTCGATGATAGTGTCATGTGGTACTTTTTCAGTACCAAATGTTTCCACCATGATAGATGTTGGATCTGCAACACCGATAGCGTAAGAAAGTTGGATTTCACAACGGTCAGCCATACCAGCTGCAACAATGTTTTTCGCTACGTAGCGCGCTGCGTATGCTGCAGAACGGTCTACTTTTGATGGATCTTTACCAGAGAATGCACCACCACCGTGACGAGCAGCGCCGCCGTAGGTATCAACGATGATCTTACGACCAGTCAAACCACAGTCACCCATAGGACCACCGATTACGAAACGGCCAGTTGGGTTGATGAAGAAGTTAGTCTCTTTATTGATCCACTCAGACGGTAGTACTGGCTTGATGATCTCTTCCATAACTGCTTCGCGTAGTTCTGGAGTAGAAATTGAATCACAGTGCTGAGTTGAAAGAACAACCGCATCGATACCCACGATTTTACCTTGCTCGTACTGGAACGTTACCTGAGACTTAGCGTCTGGGCGTAACCAAGGCAGTGTGCCGTTTTTACGAACTTCCGCTTGCTTTTGAACAAGACGGTGAGAATAAGTAATCGGAGCTGGCATCAGAACTTCTGTTTCGTTACATGCGTAACCGAACATAATACCTTGGTCACCTGCGCCTTGCTCTTTCGGGTCAGCTTTATCAACACCTTGGTTGATATCAGGAGACTGTTTACCGATTGTGTTAAGAACAGCACAAGAGTCAGCGTCAAAGCCCATGTCTGAGTGCACGTAGCCGATTTCGCGAACAGTTTCACGAGTTAGCTCTTCAATGTCTACCCATGCTGAAGTTGTGATCTCACCACCAACCATTACCATGCCGGTTTTTACGTAAGTTTCACAGGCAACACGAGCCTTTGGATCTTGCTCTAGAATCGCGTCAAGAACCGCATCAGAAATCTGGTCTGCAATTTTATCTGGATGACCTTCTGATACTGACTCAGAAGTAAACAGGTGCTTAGCCATGTTAGCTCCACTATATCTGGTTTAAAACTGGGGCATGATAAACGCTCCAGCGAAAAATAATACTAATATATGCAGGTGTATCTACATCTAGACGGCTATTCTAGTTTTGATTGCTCGAATTACAAGCTCTTTTTTGCTTTTTGTTATAACCAAACGTTTGCTTTTATTTTCTGGAATTGAATTTATTGAGAACGATTTGGATCGAAAGCGGCAATAATTGTGAGGTTTCGTTTTGGAAAACGTTTGCACACCCCTTGTCGCTTTGAGAGAATTATGAACCATTATTTCGTTTCGCTTAACCTACTCAGGAGCAGACATGTCGTCTCGTAAACATCTTGCCAATGCAATCCGTGCGCTAAGTATGGATGGTGTTCAACAAGCTAACTCTGGTCACCCAGGTGCACCTATGGGTATGGCTGACATCGCTGAAGTTCTTTGGCGTTCTCACCTCAACCACAACCCAGCAAACCCAGAGTGGGCTGACCGCGACCGTTTCGTACTGTCTAACGGCCACGGTTCGATGCTGATTTACTCTCTGCTTCACCTGACGGGCTACGCGCTACCGATTGAAGAGCTTAAAAACTTCCGCCAGCTTCATTCTAAAACACCTGGCCACCCAGAATACGGTTACGCACCTGGTATCGAAACAACGACGGGTCCTCTAGGTCAAGGCATCACGAACGCTGTGGGTATGGCGTTGGCTGAAAAAGCGTTGGCTGCTCAGTTCAACAAAGAAGGCCACGACATCGTTGACCACTACACGTATGCATTCATGGGTGATGGCTGTTTGATGGAAGGTATCTCTCACGAAGCGTGTTCTTTGGCTGGTACACTAGGCCTAGGCAAATTGATCGCATTCTGGGATGACAATGGTATCTCTATCGATGGTGACGTGGAAGGTTGGTTCTCTGACGATACACCTAAGCGTTTCGAAGCTTACGGCTGGCACGTAATCCCAGCAGTGGACGGTCACGATTCTGAAGCGATCAACGCAGCGATTGAAGCAGCAAAAGCGGACCCACGTCCGACACTAATTTGTACTAAGACCATCATCGGTTTTGGTTCTCCAAATAAAGCAGGCTCTCACGACTGTCACGGTGCACCGCTTGGGGCTGATGAGGTTAAAGCAGCACGTGAATTCCTTGGTTGGGAATACGGCGCGTTTGAAATCCCTGCTGACGTATACGCAGAGTGGGATGCAAAAGCAGCAGGCGCTGAAAAAGAAGCAGCGTGGAACGCGAAGTTCGAAGCATACGCAGCAGCTTACCCAGCAGAAGCCGCAGAGCTTAAGCGTCGTCTAAATGGTGAGCTACCTGCAGAGTGGGAAGAGAAAGCAAACCAAATCATTGCGGATCTTCAAGCAAACCCAGCGAACATCGCTTCACGTAAAGCGTCTCAAAACGCACTGGAAGCGTTTGGTCAAATGCTTCCAGAATTCATGGGTGGCTCTGCTGACCTTGCACCTTCTAACCTAACGATGTGGTCTGGTTCTAAGTCACTAACGGCTGACGATGCGTCTGGTAACTACATCCACTACGGTGTACGTGAATTCGGTATGACGGCGATCATCAACGGTATCGCACTACACGGCGGTTTTGTTCCTTACGGCGCAACATTCCTGATGTTCATGGAATACGCACGTAACGCAATGCGCATGGCGGCTCTGATGAAAGTTCAGAACATCCAAGTGTACACGCACGATTCTATCGGCCTTGGCGAAGATGGCCCGACTCACCAACCAGTTGAGCAAATGGCGTCGCTACGTCTAACTCCAAACATGAGCACATGGCGTCCATGTGACCAGGTTGAATCTGCAGTGGCTTGGAAACTAGCGATTGAACGTAAAGATGCACCGACTTCTCTAATCTTCTCTCGCCAGAACCTAGCGCAACAAGCGCGCAGTGCTGAGCAAGTAGCAGACATCGCGAAAGGCGGTTACATCCTAAAAGATTGCGAAGGCAAGCCAGAGCTTATCCTTATCGCAACAGGTTCTGAAGTTGAGCTAGCGGTTGAAGCAGCAGCACAGCTAACAACAGAAGGTAAGAAAATACGCGTTGTTTCAATGCCATCAACAGATGCGTTCGACAAGCAAGACGCAGCTTACCGCGAAGCAGTGCTACCATCAGACGTAACAGCGCGTATCGCTATCGAAGCGGGTATTGCAGACTTCTGGTACAAGTATGTTGGTTTCGGTGGCAAGATCATCGGTATGACGACATTCGGTGAATCTGCACCAGCTGGCGAGCTGTTTAAGATGTTCGGTTTCACAACTGAGAATGTAGTAAAAGAAGCACATGAGCTTCTAGCTTAAATCGCTGACTTTTATTGGAAAAGGGCTATCGTTGATAGCCCTTTTTTTATGTTTTTTTATTGGTCTACGGAACGAATACTTTTTCTGACATGGGCGTAGCGTGATCTTTGATTATTATTATGTTGGGAAAGTTGTAATTTTCTCAGCTTCACAAACCGATGCAATGTTGCAGAAGAAGCAAAGGAGAGTCACGTAATGAACATATTGAACCGTAAGCCACTTATGGTGTTGCTCGCATTCATGTGTAGCGCTGCTTTAGTTGGATGTGGCGAGGAGCAGTCAGCTGAAGAGATGGGTGCAAAAGTCGATCAAGCGATCGAAGAAGCAGGTGAGGGTATTGAAGAAACGTCTGAAAAAGTGGAACAAACGTTAACAGAAACCAGTGAGAGTATTGAAAAGGCGGCGTCGGATGCTGGCGATATGATGGACGAAACAATGACCGACGCCGGCAATAAGTTAAATGAAACTATGACGAATATTGGTGATAAGTTAGACGAAACGATGACCAATGCCAGCGATCAGTTAGATGAAACCACGACCGAGGCTGGGAATATGATGGAAGAGATGGAAGAAGAGTGTGAAAACATGAAAGAGTCTGTCAATGCAGAAGATACAGGCTGCTAACGAATCTCTCTCATCAATACGCTCCCGCAGATTGTAGTTTGCCCAGCGGGAGCTATTTTGTTGAACGCTAAAAGCGTATTTATCCTACATGTTTTATTTTACTTACCACTTGCTATCTGTTTGCAGGTGACAGGTGCTCCGTCAATCTGGATAAGTAAATGTTCAGACATAGCATTGCGTAGTACGCGTTAGACTAACCTTTCCAATCACTAGGTACACTGCTGTGAATATTGTCTATCAACACCGACAAGCGTAGTGGTGGTCGACCTGCAGGTATATAGCAGTTTATGGCTACTGGCTCTGACAGCCATCCTTCAAGGCAAGCTTGTATCCGCCCCGGATGATGCCTCTCATACCCATTTGCAGTCCATGTTGGTATTAAACCGATACCGTGTCCATTAGCGATACTGTCGATCTGCATCGCAATATTGTCACTGTACAATCGGCTCGTGAGCGGTTCTAAGTGGTACTCACCTTGCTGTGGATGAGCCAACGTTAAGCCGTTTTCCCGTACGGAACCAAAATCGATCCACGGATGACGGGATAATTCATTTGGATGATTTATTGGACCTGTCTTTTGAAGATAATCTGGTGATGCAAAAGGCGTATAACGAAAGTGACCTAATGTTTCTTTTCGCCAGTCTAGCCCGTCGCGTTCTCCAAGCCAGATAAACAAATCAGGGTCGTGGTGATCTTCGGAAAAGTCACTGGTAAGCCGAATGCTCACATTGGGGTTTTCGGTGAGGAATTGATTCAATACTCCTCCCAACCAGCTACGAACCAGTGCCGCATGGCAAACGATATTCAACGTGCCTGATACTTGGTTATTCAAACCTTGAAGTGCATCGTAACTTTCTTCGCTCAGTTCCAGAATCTGACGACTGTAGTGCGCGAAGATTTCACCGGCACGAGTGAGTACCAAGCGGTTACCTTGGCGTGTGGTCAGTGCTTGGCCAAAGTCCTCTTCTAGCTGTGCAAGACGGCGGCTTAAGGTTGACTTTGGTTGGTTGAGCGCTTTGGCGGCTGCGGTCAGGCTTTTATGCTGATTGAGCGCATCAAACGCGCGAATTGAGGCTAAGTCGTGCATCTCTTAATCTTTCACCTCACCATGCCTAAGTTCCATATTTGGGAAGAACCGTTCCAAAACTCTCACTATACATCTCATTCTAATTATGAATAATTCCACTTCGAAAATAATAATCATTATCAATTATGGAGATAGAGATGTCTACTCTTAAACTACCAGTACTAACAGCAACTGGTGTTTTAGCCTTCGTCAGTGTTCCTCATGTGTTTGCCAATGATGCAGTATCTCAAATGGATACAGTGGTTGTGACTGCAGCAGGTTACGAGCAATCACAGGCTGACGCCCCTGCGAGTATCAGTGTTATTTCTCGCGAAGATTTAGAGTCGCGTTACTACCGTGATGTGACCGATGCGCTAAAAAGTGTGCCTGGTGTGGTTGTAACCGGTGGCGGTGACACAACAGATGTAAGCATTCGTGGTATGGGCTCTAAGTACACGTTGATTCTTGTCGATGGCAAGCGCCAAAGTACACGTGAAACTCGCCCAAATAGTGACGGCCCAGGTATTGAACAAGGTTGGTTGCCACCGCTACAAGCGATCGAACGTATTGAGGTTATTCGCGGTCCGATGTCGACACTTTACGGTTCTGATGCGATTGGAGGTGTGATTAACGTGATTACCCGTAAAGATGTACAAGAATGGACGGGTAACGTGCAGCTCGGTACGGTTGTGCAAGAAAATAGCCGCTCTGGTGGTGAGCAAAGTGCGAATTTCTTCCTAAATGGACCGCTAGCAGAAGACTTGTCTCTACAGGTTTACGGTCAGTACACCGCAAGGGAAGAAGACGATATTGAACGCGGCTATGAAGATAAAGACTTACAAAGCATTTCTTCAAAATTGACTTATCAGGTTAATGATCGCCACTCTGTACAGCTTGAAGGTGGTACATCGGCACAAAGCCGTCGTGGCAATGTGGGGCTGTCCGTACCAACGTCGGGGTGTCGAGGGGAGTGTAAAGACTCGCTTAATGAGTATCGTCGTACTTATGCCACAGTAAGCCATACCGGTGACTGGGAATCGTTGGGTTATTCGGATACTTACCTTCAGCGTGAAGAGAGCGAAAATAAGTCGCGAGAAATGAACATCGTTAATACAACCTTCAAATCGAGCTTAGTGACCAATATTGGGAATCACATGCTGACGACGGGTGTCGATGCCACTCACGCAGAGTTAGAAGATGGCACATCGAACAAGTCTTCTTCACAAACGGAAATTTCTAACACTCAGTGGGCCGTGTTTATTGAAGATGAATGGCGCATTGTCGATTCGTTCAGCTTAACTTTAGGTGGGCGTTTGGATCATGATAAGAATTATGGCTCTCACTTTAGCCCTCGAGCTTATGGTGTTTGGCATTTAGACCCAGCGTGGACGCTGAAAGGTGGTGTCGCAACGGGCTTCCGTTCTCCTCAATTGCGTGAAATCACTCAAGGTTGGGCGCAAGTCAGCGGTGGCGGTAACATCTACGGTAACCCGGCTCTGACTCCAGAAACGTCTGTGAACAAAGAAATCAGTCTGATGTACCAGGGCGAATCAGGACTGGATGCGTCTTTAACCGTCTTCCACAATGACTTTAAAGACAAGATCACTCGAGTGACTTGCCCTGAGACGTTTTGTGTAAATGACGTACACTTCAACAATAAGCCACCAACATACCGTGTTAACGTTGATGAAGCGGTGACTCAAGGTGTGGAAGCGACGCTCGCTATGCCAGTCACCGAGACAGTTTACATGAGCTCTAGCTACACCTTTACCGATTCTGAGCAGAAGACCGGAGCGTACAAAGGTATGCCACTGCAGCAACTGCCTAAGCATTTGTTCAATGTTGATGTTAGCTGGCAAACCACTGACAACCTAGAAAGTTGGACGAAAGTGACTTACCGTGGTGAAGAGATGGATCCGGTAACTGGTCCTTCAAGAAACAGCATTGTTGAGCCAGCTTATACCTTTGTTGATGCTGGTGTGACTTACCAGTTGACAGACAACACGAAAATCAAAGGCGCAATCTATAACCTGCTGGATGAAGAGATTAGCTATGCAGATTACGGTTATGTTGAAGACGGTCGCCGCTACTGGCTGGGCTTAGATGTCGCATTTTAAGCACGTACATGTCAGGCATTAAAGCTTAACATTCCTTAAAAGGCCGGACTTTGCTCCGGCCTTTCTTATTCTTGGCTAGGCGTGAGACAAAAGGTGCGATCTGTAGCGTGATCAGTTACTATCTGTGACACGAAATGTCAGTAGGGCGAAGGAATAATGCTAAAAGTTGCGATCAATGGATTTGGACGTATCGGTCGTAATGTCTTAAGAGCGGTATATGAAAGTGGCAAAAGTCAGCAGATAAAGGTAGTCGCAGTCAATGAATTGGCTCAGCCTGATGCTATGGCCCACTTACTGCAGTACGATACAAGTCATGGTCGTTTTGGTAAAAAAATTACGAACGATCAAGAGCATATCTATGTTCATCATGATAGCGGTGAGTTTGACTCAATCCGCATCCTTCATCTATCAGAAATTGATTTGCTTCCTTGGCGCGATCTCGAAGTGGACATCGTACTCGACTGTACGGGAGTCTTTGGTTCGCAAGCCGATGGGCAAGAGCATATTCGTGCTGGCGCTAAGAAGGTTCTGTTCTCTCACCCTGGAGCGAACGATGTCGACAATACCATCATTTACGGCGTTAACCACGAGACCTTAACCGCAGAGCACAATGTGGTTTCCAATGGCTCCTGCACTACCAACTGCATTGTGCCAATCATTAAGGCACTTGATGACGCATTTGGTATCGACTCTGGCACCATTACGACTATTCACTCTTCCATGAATGATCAGCAAGTGATCGACGCGTATCATACGGATCTTCGACGTACTCGCGCAGCCAGTCAATCCATCATCCCAGTCGACACTAAGTTGCATAAAGGAATTGAAAGAATATTCCCGAAATTTTCCAACAAGTTTGAAGCAATTTCAGTACGAGTACCAACAGTCAACGTCACAGCAATGGATTTAAGTGTCACAATTAATACAAATGTGAAAGTTAATGACGTAAATCAAACCATTGTTAACGCATCTCAGTGTACATTACGTGGCATTGTTGACTATACTGAAGCGCCGCTCGTCTCTATCGACTTTAATCATGATCCCCATAGCGCGATTGTCGATGGCACACAGACTCGAGTCAGTAACGGGCAATTAGTCAAAATGCTTGTTTGGTGCGATAACGAATGGGGCTTTGCGAACCGCATGCTGGATACTGCGCTCGTAATGCAAGCTGCGAAATAAGTTATAGCGCAGCTCTGGAGAAATATTAATTTTAAGTCTTGAAATTAATGTAGCGTATCTCCATATCAAAACCAGTTTGAAGAATTAATAAGCTTGGCAGGGTTGCCGGGCTACTGAAAACTTTACTTTTTGAATATTTGAGAGGACACATCATGTCTGTAATCAAGATGACTGACCTGGATCTAGCAGGTAAACGTGTATTTATCCGTGCGGACCTAAACGTACCAGTGAAAGAAGGCAAAGTGACTTCTGATGCACGTATCCTAGCTTCTCTACCAACTATTAAGCACTGTTTAGAAGCAGGCGCTAAAGTTATGGTTACTTCTCATCTAGGTCGTCCAACGGAAGGTGAGTACGCTGAAGAGTTCTCTCTACAACCTGTCGTAAACTACCTAAATGACGCACTAGATTGCGAAGTTAAGCTAGCAAAAGACTACCTAGACGGCCTAGAGCTGAACGCTGGTGAGCTTGTTGTTCTAGAAAACGTTCGCTTCAACAAAGGCGAGAAGAAGAACGAAGAAGAGCTTTCTAAGAAATACGCTGCATTATGTGACGTATTCGTAATGGATGCATTTGGTACGGCTCACCGTGCTCAAGCGTCAACTCATGGCGTTGGTATGCACGCACCTGTTGCTTGTGCGGGTCCTCTACTGGCTAACGAGCTTGAAGCGTTAGGTAAAGCAATGGACAACCCAGCTCGCCCAATGGTTGCTATCGTAGGTGGCTCAAAAGTTTCTACTAAGCTAACGGTTCTTGAGTCTCTATCTAAAATCGCTGACCAACTGGTTGTTGGTGGCGGTATCGCAAACACATTCATCGCAGCAGCAGGCCACAACGTTGGTAAGTCTCTATACGAAGCAGACCTAGTTGATACAGCTAAGAAGCTAATGGAAGAGTGTGCAATTCCGGTTGCGACTGACGTTGCATGTGCGAAAGCATTCGACGAAAACGCAGAAGCAGAAATCAAGCACGTGTCTGAAGTGCAAGACGACGACATGATCTTCGACCTTGGCCCTGATTCAACGGCTGAGCTTGCTGAAATTCTTAAAAATGCGAAAACTATCCTATGGAATGGTCCTGTAGGCGTATTCGAATTCAAGAACTTCGAAGCGGGTACAAAAGGTATCTCTGAAGCTATCGCATCTTCTGACGGTTTCTCTGTAGCGGGCGGTGGTGACACTCTAGCCGCAATCGACAAGTTCGGTATTAAGGCTGACGTATCTTACATCTCTACTGGTGGCGGTGCGTTCCTTGAGTTTGTAGAAGGCAAGACGCTTCCAGCAGTAGAAATGCTAGAAGCACGCGCTAAGTAATTTAATGAAAGCGGGGGAAGGGTTCTCCCGCTTTCTTGTTTGCTGCATACCACACTATTCTTTGTTAGAATCGCCGTGTTGTGAGCAAACGTTTGCAAGAATTTAAACTTAACAAGTTTTATTTTTAAAACGACAGATAAATAGGATTAATTCCATGGCTAAGATCTTCGATTTCGTAAAACCAGGTGTTATTTCTGGCGATGACGTTCAGAAAGTTTTTGAAGTTGCTAAAGAAAACAACTTCGCGCTTCCAGCAGTAAACTGTGTAGGTACTGATTCTGTTAACGCAGTACTAGAAGCAGCAGCAAAAGTTAAAGCGCCAGTAATCGTTCAGTTCTCTAACGGTGGTGCGGCTTTCTTCTCTGGTAAAGGTCTAAAACTTGAAGGTCAAGAAGCTCAAATTCTAGGTGCTATCGCAGGTGCTAAATACGTACACGCAGTAGCAGCAGCGTACGGTGTACCAGTTATCCTACATACTGACCACGCAGCTAAAAAACTTCTTCCATGGATCGATGGTCTTCTAGATGCAGGTGAAGAGCACTTCGCACAAACTGGTCAGCCACTATTCTCTTCTCACATGATCGACCTTTCTGAAGAGTCTCTAGAAGAGAACATCGAAATCTGTGCTAAGTACCTAGAGCGCATGGCTAAAATGAACATGACTCTAGAAATCGAACTAGGTTGTACTGGCGGTGAAGAAGACGGCGTAGATAACTCTGACATGGACGCATCTGAGCTTTACACTTCTCCTGAAGACGTTGCTTACGCATACGAGAAACTAAACGCTATCAGCCACCGTTTCACTATCGCAGCATCTTTCGGTAACGTACACGGTGTTTACAAGCCTGGTAACGTTGTACTTACTCCAACTATCCTACGTGACTCTCAAGCGCACGTTTCTGAGAAGTTCGGTCTACCTGCAAACTCTCTAAACTTCGTATTCCACGGCGGTTCTGGTTCTTCTCTAGAAGAAATCCGTGAGTCTATCGGTTACGGTGTGATCAAAATGAACATCGATACTGATACTCAGTGGGCAACTTGGGATGGTATCCGCAAATACGAAGCTGAAAACCACGATTACCTACAAGGTCAAATCGGTAACCCAACTGGCGAAGATGCGCCAAACAAGAAGTACTACGATCCGCGCGTATGGCTACGTGCAGGTCAAGCGGCAATGGTTACTCGTCTTGAGCAAGCATTTGCAGACCTTAACGCAATCGACGTACTATAATTCGTCTGAATTGAGTTTTCTGAAACCCGCTCCTTGAGCGGGTTTTTTATTGCTTGTCATTCAGAGAATGTTTTTCATGCCTCTACTTTCATTTTCTTATTTATGGGTCTTTGGGTTTTATTGATGCAGGTGATGGCTGCATGGTGTGCATATAATCATCAAACGGTGCAAAATTGCGCAAAAAATCTGGCGAATTCTAAAACCTTTACGTAACCTGTAAAAAGCAGATATCGAGCAGCATAGATAACCTTATGTTTTATATGTGTTTGCAACAGCTTGACTTGTAAAAGTCAATATCTAAGATATTGCGCGAAAATACTGACGTTTGTTCAGTTTAACAATATGGATGTAGTTAAGATTTATAGTCTCAGTTTTGATGACACGCACTTTTTGAAAAACTTTAGGTTAAATAAAAATCTGTATTTAGAGGATACGAATTATGGCAGGTGAATCAACGGGCGTAGAAGCTCCTATCGTAGAGGGCTTGTCCCAGGCTGAAAAGTGGCTGACTAATAACTCAGACCTACTTGTTCAGTACGGTGTGAATATTATCTCTGCGCTGATTATTCTGTTTATCGGTAACATCATTGTTAAAGCGGTAGCAGGCAGTGTTGCAAAAGTTCTAGAAAAGAAAAACATGGACAAGGCTGTTGTTGAGTTTGTTCATGGTCTTGTTCGTTACCTACTGTTCATCATCGTATTGATCGCAGCGCTAGGTCGTCTTGGTGTACAAACAGCATCTGTTGTTGCCGTAATCGGTGCAGCAGGTCTTGCCGTTGGTCTTGCTCTACAAGGCTCACTTTCTAACTTTGCAGCAGGCGTTCTGATTGTGGCTTTCCGTCCATTCAAGTCAGGCGATTATGTAGAAGTTGGCGGTGTTGCAGGTAGTGTGGAAGCAATCCAAATTTTCCAAACCGTACTAAAAACACCAGATAACAAAATGGTTGTTGTACCAAACTCAGGCGTTATCGGTGGTCCAATTACAAACTATTCTCGCCACGCAACGCGTCGTGTGGATTTAGTGATTGGTGTTTCGTACAAAGCGGATCTAAAGAAAACTAAGCAAGTTCTTCGTGAGACGTTGGAAAAAGACAGCCGTATCCTAAAGAACCCAGACATGACAATCGGTGTGCATACACTGGCAGACTCTTCTGTTAACTTTGTCGTTCGTCCATGGGTAAAAACTGAAGACTATTGGGGTGTATACTTTGATTCAATGCTAGCGATTAAAGAGGCATTGGATGCGAACGGTATCGAAATCCCATTCCCACAGATGGATGTTCACCTAAACAAGGTAAACTAATTCCACGGAATAAAACGAAGCGAGGTGTCAGCCTCGCTTTTTTTATTTAAAAATTTGGGGACTGAGTTAATTCTTTGTCATATGAATGGGATTGAGCTTGGTCTAGTTTTGTTCATTCTTTATTATGTATGAATTCCATCTCATAAGGAGAGAAAGAATGAAACAAGTCTCAGCATTAATGACAGCGTTATTAACCGGAGCGATTAGCTTTGGAGTGATGGCTAACACTCCCGATTTTGCTCACCTATCAACGTCAGGATATGGAGAAGTAATTGCTAAGCCTGATATGGCGGAGTTTTCTGTCAGAGTGGTGGAAACAACAATGACAGCAGAACAAGCTAAAGAGTCAGTCGATAAGGTCGTGTCTGATTTTCTGTCGGAGTTGAAAAAGCAGGGCGTACATGTAGACAATATCAATAGTTCAAACTTATACCTTTCTCCCCAATACCATTATCCAAAAGATGGCAAGCCGGAGTTGGTCGGCTATCGAGCAAGCCGCACCGTGAGTGTTACGGTCAATGAGTTGGAGAAACTCAATCAATACCTTGATATCGCTCTGAATGCAGGAATTAATCAAGTTGATAATATTCAGCTGAAAGTAAAAGAGCCAGCTAAGTATCAGGAGAAAGCCCGAGTAGAGGCGATGAGAGATGCCAATATGAAAGCAGAATCTCTTGCGAAAGGGTTTGGTAAAAAGCTAAAAGGTGTGTGGCGTATTGACTACAACATGCCAAGCACTCAGCCTGTCATTATGCGTTCAATGGCGATGGACGCGAAGGTAGAATCGAGTACCTATCAAGATTCAACGATGGTAATACGCGATAGAGTGGATGTCGTCTTCCAGCTAGATTAATCGCGAAAAACAAAAAGAGGGCATTGAGCCCTCTTTGAAACAAAGGATGTGTACTATTCGATTAAAGAACGTGTACAGATGCCGTGTTTGTCGTACCTGAAGCAACGAGTGCACCAGAAACCATGACTACGATGTCACCTTTCTTGCCTAGACCAGATTCTAGGGCCAATTCTTTACCACGTAGGTAGAATGCGTCAGTACTTTCGATAGTATCAACAAGAACTGGACGAACACCTTTAGTCAGAACAAGCTGTGCTGCCGTTTTAGGGTTAGTGGTAAGCGCTAGGATATTTGCCGTTGGGAAGTACTTACGTACAGAACGTGCAGATTTACCACCTTCAGTTGCAACTACGATCAGTGGAGCTGCTAGTTTCTCAGCAGTGTCTACTGCGCCTTTACATACTGCTTCTGTAATACGTAGGCGAGGGCTATCTAGACGAGAACCTAGCTCAGCTTTTAACGCAGAGTCAGTGCGGTTCGCGATTTGAGCCATGATAGTTACCGCTTCAACAGGGTACTTACCTTTCGCTGTTTCACCAGAAAGCATTACTGCGTCAGTACCGTCCATTACTGCGTTCGCAACGTCGCCCGCTTCTGCACGAGTCGGACGTGGGTTGTTGATCATAGAGTCAAGCATTTGAGTCGCAGTGATAACCATCTTACGAGCACGGTTACATTTCTCGATCATCATTTTCTGAGCGAAGATAACTTCTTCTGCTGGGATCTCTACACCTAGGTCGCCACGTGCAACCATGATGCCGTCAGAAAGCTCTAGGATCTCGTCGAAGTTATCAACACCTTCTTGGTTTTCGATCTTAGAGATGATGTGGATGTTTTCGCCGCCGTTTGCAGTCAGTACTTCGCGGATTTCTTGAACGTCTGATGCTTTACGGATGAAAGAAGCTGCAACGAAGTCAACGCCTTGCTCACAACCAAACTTAAGGTCGTTTTTATCTTTTTCAGATAGAGCAGGTAGATTTACAGAAACGCCTGGTAGGTTTACACCTTTGTTTTCACCTAGAGCACCGTTGTTAAGAACTTTACACTTAACTTCAGTGTCAGTTTTTGCGATAACTTCCATCTCGATTAGACCGTCGTCTACTAGGATAGTGTTACCAACGTTTAGATCTGCTGCAAAGCCTGCGTAAGTAACCGCAACGATGTCTTTATTACCAACAACTGAAGTGTCAGTTGTGAAAGTGAACTCTTGACCTGCGACTAGATCAACGTCATCACCGTTTTCTAGTTTAATAGTGCGGATTTCAGGACCTTTAGTATCTAGAAGAATGGCTAGCTGTTTGCCAGTTTCTTCCATTACTTTGCGGAAGTTCGCGATACGAGTGCCGTGCTCTTCGTAGTCACCGTGAGAGAAGTTAAGGCGCATAACATTCATGCCTGCATTTACTAGTTCAGTTAGCTTCTCTACAGATTCAGTTTTAGGGCCAATCGTACATACGATTTTGGTCTTTTTCATGGAAGATACTCTCCGGTCAATAATAGTTACAATTTGAAAGTTGTTGCTTAGCTTGAAGTCATGGGCGTTTACTTAGCATTTTGTGCCTGCTTCATCGGTTGTAAACGCGCTTCTGACATAACTTCAAAACTGAAAGTCTTTCACTAATTTTAGTCATTTTATGACTAATGTTAGACGCTGATATCCAGTATTAATGTGACTAATCCAATATATATGGGGTTAGTTGCAAAAATATAACGTTCAATTCTGTAATTTTTTTTCGTTTAGGTGGCGCATTCTACCACTGAATTTAGCCAATATCACTGCCTAAGAATTGTCTTAGGACAAGGTTTTATCGTGAATTATTAATTTTTTGGTTCAAAATAAATGGACTAAAAAGTTTCACTTCAACTATAATATCTTTCGAATTGAAACTATAAAAATGTAGATAAATGTCGAAACGAAATACTCAACTCAGAAGGCACCAAATTTCTAACCTTGTTAACGAGAAAGGTGAGGTGAGTGTGGAAGAGCTTTCACTTCAGTTTGGAACGTCAGAGGTCACTATTAGAAAGGATCTTGCGTCGCTAGAGAAAAATGGCCAGCTGTTAAGACGCTATGGTGGCGCGATTGCATTACCGAAAGAAGTAGTCAGTGATGAAATGAGTGATAGTGTTTCGGTTCGTAAGAATGAGCTTGCTCAAGCTGCAGCGAAATTGATTCGCGAACATAACCGCATTGTGATCGACAGCGGTAGCACGACAGGCGCTCTGATTAAGCAGCTTGATGGTATGCATGGCTTGGTTGTGATGACGAATTCACTCAATGTCGCTAATGCGCTCAACGAACTCGAAAGTGAGCCAACACTCTTGATGACGGGTGGGACATGGGATGCTCATTCGGAGTCGTTTCAAGGCCAAGTCGCTGAATCCGTTTTAAGGTCATACGACTTTGACCAACTATTTATTGGCGCTGATGGCGTCGACTTAAATCGTGGGACAACCACATTTAACGAGCTGGTAGGCTTGAGCAAAGTGATGGCTGAAGTATCCCGCGAAGTCATCGTCATGGTTGAATCTGAAAAAATTGGCCGAAAAATCCCGAATTTAGAATTAGCTTGGGATGTGATTGACGTCTTGATCACTAATAAAGATCTTCCTTCCGAATCTAAACAGATCATTGAATCCCATGGGATCAAAGTGATCTGCGTATAACGAATTTTGTATTAATCACCCGACTGGCTTTCGCTTGTTGCCATTCGGAATAAAAGTTACTGGAGTTTAAATATGTGTGGAATTGTTGGTGCAGTGGCACAACGTGATGTTGCGGAAATTTTGGTTGAAGGTCTACGACGCTTAGAGTACCGCGGTTATGACTCCGCAGGCGTTGCTATTGTTGATACCGAGTCAAACTTAACGCGAGTTCGTCGCCTAGGTAAAGTGCAGGAATTAGCGGATGCAGTTGAAGGAGCACAGGTAGTAGGCGGTACAGGTATCGCGCATACTCGCTGGGCAACCCATGGTGAACCATCTGAAGTGAATGCACACCCACATATGTCTGGCGACATCACTGTAGTACACAACGGTATTATTGAAAACCACGAAGCGTTGCGTGACATGCTTCGTGAGCGCGGTTACGTATTTGAATCTCAGACCGATACAGAGGTGATTGCCCATCTTGTTGAGTGGGAAATGCGCAGTGCTGAATCTCTTGTTGTTGCTGTACAAAACACAGCTAAACAACTGGAAGGTGCTTATGGCACGGTAGCGATGGATCGCAAAGATCCGTCTCGCATTGTCGTTGCGCGTTCAGGTAGCCCAATCGTGATTGGCTTTGGTGTCGGTGAAAACTTCTTAGCGTCGGATCAGCTTGCATTACTTAACGTTACTCGCCGCTTTATGTACCTAGAAGAAGGCGACGTTGCAGAAATCACTCGCCGCGAAGTTACCGTTTTTGACGCCTCTGGCGAGCTTGTTGAACGTGAGATTACGGAATCAAACGCTGAACACGATGCAGGTGACAAAGGCAAATACCGTCACTTCATGCAGAAAGAAATCTACGAACAACCAACGGCACTGATTAATACAATGGAAGGTCGTGTAACGGCTGACTCTGTTGTTACAGAATCTATTGGTGTAAACGCAGCCGATATTCTGAGCAAAGTAGAACATGTACAGATCGTCGCATGCGGCACGTCTTACAATGCAGGGATGACTGCACGTTACTGGTTTGAAGATATTGCGGGTGTGAGCTGTGACGTTGAAATTGCGTCTGAATTCCGTTACCGCAAGTTTGTGACTCGCCCTAATAGCTTGTTGATCACACTGTCTCAGTCAGGTGAAACGGCCGATACGCTAGCGGCGCTTCGTCTGGCAAAAGAAAAAGGCTACATGGCTGCGATGACCATTTGTAACGTCGCTGGTTCATCTTTAGTACGTGAATCTGATTTTGCCTTTATGACTCGCGCTGGTGTAGAGATCGGTGTTGCATCTACGAAAGCGTTTACCACTCAGTTGTCCGCTTTGCTAATGCTAGTGACTGCGTTAGGTAAGCAACAAAATCGTATTAGTCAGGAAAAAGAGAAAGAGATCGTTGAAGCTCTTCATGCGCTTCCTGCTCAAATTAATGCCGCGCTTTCTTTTGAAAAAGAGATTGAAGCATTAGCTGAAGATTTTGCCGATAAACATCACACACTGTTTTTAGGTCGTGGTGAATTCTACCCAATCGCTATGGAAGCATCACTGAAGCTCAAAGAAATCTCTTACATTCACGCAGAAGCCTACGCAGCAGGTGAATTGAAGCACGGTCCGTTGGCTTTGATTGATGCAGATATGCCTGTGGTTGTTGTTGCACCAAGCAATGATTTACTTGAAAAGCTGAAATCCAACGTTGAAGAAGTGCGTGCTCGTGGTGGTCTACTTTATGTGTTTGCGGACGAGGACGCAGGATTTGAAGCAGATGACACAATGAAAATTATCACTTTGCCACACGTAAGTGACATCACGGCTCCAATTTATTACACCATTCCGATGCAGCTGCTGTCTTACTACGTCGCTCTTATCAAAGGGACAGACGTCGACCAACCTCGCAACTTAGCGAAAGCGGTAACAGTGGAATAATCGGCTGTAAAGCGAAGCTAACCATTTACCTTACGTAGCGTAAACATAATAAAGAGGCGGTGAGTGTAATAACTCGCCGCCTTTATTGATCTTGATGCAATGTATCGGTCACGAAACATTTTACGAGTTCGGAAACTCATATCTGGTGAGGTATATGCGGATTGTGTTGGCTAATTTTTTGGAATCTAAGGTTCGCAGTACATGCAATGACGCTGAAACGGTTTCTTGTGATGATTCTAGAATCGGTATGAGAATGATTAAAACGGACTTTCCTTATTTAGCTCATTGCATATCTCTACAATGGCTAAAGAAAGCCCGGATTTGATAACTTGCTGCTGACGTTTCAGTTGCAATTGATAAAACTCAAGGTCGATATCGTCGTCAGGCTCAGACACTTGAAACTGAACCATCCCTAGATTTTGCACTAAATTGAGTTTGGTTATTGGGTCGAGAATATTAGGGTCGGTGAACTCGTAATCCGAAGCATCACTGTTCAACGCATTCTTGATTTTTATGATGTCTTCGATGTCGTGATAGACATCGTCCGGTAATACCCCTAAACCGTACAACAACTTTAACCGTACAGACAAGTCGCCCAACGGACCAGAATCTTGGAGTAAAGGCCCGACGACTGATTGCACGGCAAAGTTATCTTTTCGAAAGATTCTCTGTATTAGTGCATCGATAGAATTATTAAAGATATCCACGGCGGCAATAAAGAACCCGCGAACCGATGGTGCATCGTTTAATGTTTCTATTATTTCAGTTTCGTTAAGTCTGTCTACCATATACCAGTTAGTCGTTTTTGTTTATTTAAAAGGGGAGACACTGCTCCCCTTGAGTTATTGTTACAGAGACACGTAGATTGCTTCAATCTTTGCGACTTCTTCACTGTCTATCGCTAGGCCAGTGTAGTGGGCTACAGTTTGGCGCACACCATGTTCTTTTAGCGATGTTTGTAGTTCAACTGCTTGTGGATCATCGCGGTTAGTATACTTCAAAGCTGCGGCGATGCCTTTTAAAAGTACTTGGTTTTCAGTGCCATACTCGATTGTACCTAGCAAAGGTTTGACCAATCTATCGTTTGCCCCTAATTTTCTGAGTGGCTGACGACCAACTCGGTCGACTTCATCTACCAGATACGGGTTCGCGAAGCGGCCAAGAATTTTATCGATGTACGCATTGTGCATCTCGCGGTCAAAATTGTAACGGCGAATCAGCACTTCTCCGCTTTCTGACATTGCCTGTTTTACATCCGCGTGGATTTCAGGATCTTCGATCGCTTCACGAATCGTTTTATGCCCTTTCAGGCAGCCAAGATAAGCAGTGATGCAGTGGCCCGTATTGAGCGTAAACAGTTTTCGCTCAACAAATGCCATCAGATTGTTGGTGGTTTCCATTCCTTCAATGTGTGGCACGTCACCTTTAAACTGTTGTTCGTCAACAATCCATTCGCTAAAGCTCTCTACAGTCACTTCAAGTGGATCATCATTGGCAGCTTCCGCTGGTGGAACGATACGGTCAACTGCAGAATCGACAAAACCGATTAGCTCGTCTGCTTTTGCGTGCAGCGACTTGTCTAAGTGTTTGTAAACTTCGCCTTTTAGATGGGTCGTACCGCGAACCATATTTTCACACGCGATGATATTCAGCGGCGCTTCATTGCCTGCTTCAAAGCGTTTCGCGATACCAGTTGCGATGGTCTTAGCGATAATATCCAGTACGTTTGGACCTACTGCTGTTGTGACAAGATCTGTGTGTACCATGCGCTCAATGACGTCATCACTGGCGGAGTTTACTGCTGTCACATGACTGACGGTATCGATTTTACACTCAGTCCCCACGACTTTAACTTTGTATTCTTGTTTATGACTAAGTTGGTCAACTAAAGGTGCATCAACATCTGCGAACGTGACTTCTATGTCTGCATCTGCCAACAATTTACCAATAAAGCCTCGACCGATATTACCTGCGCCAAAATGAACTGCGTTTTTCATAATTTACCTACCAATGTAATGTGCTAACGATTTTAGAGTGAGGTCAACTGCTATATGGGGGAGGCAGCTGACCTCAGTTTTGCTCAGGAGCAAAAGGGGTTCAGATGCGGATTAAGCGGCTTGTTCTCGGCCAAGGATATTGAGAACTTCTTCTATATCCTTGGTCGTGGTAAGCATGTCAATCGCTTCTGGATCGTCTAGAGCATTAGTAATGGTCGTGATAACTTGGATATGCTCATCGTTTTTGGCTGCGATACCAATCACTAGTTTGGCAATATCATCTTTGTCGTCAGTAAATTGGATCCCTTGTGGGTATTGGCAGATCACGATACCCGTCTTTTTCACTTTGTCTTTTGCTTCCACAGTACCGTGAGGAACAGCGATAGATTCACCTAGGTAAGTTGGCACCATTTTTTCTCGCTCAAACATGGCGTCTACGTATTCAGGCTCGACATAGCCCATCTCGACTAGCTTGTTACCAGCAAAGCGAATGGCCTCTTCTTTAGTGGTAGTGGGTAAGTCTAGGTGGATGTTTTCATGTTGAATTTGGAAGACAGGAGAAGCTTGAACTTCAAAGCTGTCATCGTTTGCAGCAACAATAGATACTTTCACCATGCGATCATCGTTTGCCGCATTTTGTTTTTGTGCAGCAAGTAATCGGGTCGCCAGTTGGTTATACATTTCACCGTCTAGGAAGTTAGTCAGTGACATGTGGTGTGCGTTTGGTGCATGTTTGCGTGCACGGTCTGTCAGGTCTTTATGAGTGATGACGATGTCAACGTTTTCCGGTAAGCTGTTGATCGCTAAGTTAGTCACGTTGATATTCAGGCCCGCTTCCTGCACTTTTTTACGTAGTAAGCTTGCGCCCATTGCGCTAGAGCCCATGCCTGCGTCACACGCAACAATAATGGTTTGCACTGTCGCTAGGTTTAAGTCACCTTTTGCTTGAGTGCTCGCTGCTGCATTGCTTTTTGACGTCGATTTCATGTCTTTCATTTGCGATGTTGCTTTCTCTAAAGCTGAGCCATCACCGTCTTCTTCAGTTGAAGCTTGTGTTTTTAGTAGCAGTGATGCCACGGTGAAGGACACAGCCGCCGCTGAAGCGATTGAAGCTAAAACCCCAACCATGGCACTCTTAGGTGTCATGAGCAATACAGCAAAGATTGAGCCTGGTGAAGCTGGAGAAACGATCCCCGCGTTGAATAGAGTTAATACAAATACACCTGTCATACCGCCCGCGATTGCAGCAAGGATAAGACGAGGGTTCATCAATATATACGGGAAGTAAATCTCGTGGATACCACCGAAGAAATGGATGATTGAAGCACCACCTGCGGTTTGACGGGCCGTCCCTTTACCAAACACAATATATGCTAGCAATATGCCTAGGCCAGGACCCGGGTTTGCTTCAATTAGGAAGAAAATCGATTTACCCGTGTCCGCAGCTTGCTGGATACCAAGCGGTGAGAAAATACCATGGTTAATCGCATTGTTCAGGAACAGGATTTTTGCTGGTTCAACAAATATAGAAGTTAAAGGTAAAAGGTGAGCTGCGACCAGGAAGTTTACGCCTGCCGCCAAGCCACCTGATAGCACCTTGACAAACGGGCCAATGAGGAAGAAAGCGATAATGGCACATGCCATGCCGATGATGCCTGCCGAGAAGTTGTTCACCAACATCTCGAAGCCACTTTTCACTTTGCCGTCGATGTAGTTATCGAATTTCTTGATTGCCCAGCCACCCATTGGGCCGACAATCATTGCGCCCATAAACATTGGGATGTCGGTACCGACAATCACACCCATTGTTGTAATAGCACCTACGACTGCGCCGCGATCTCCGCCGACTAGCTTACCACCGGTGTAACCGATCAGTAGTGGTAATAGGTAGGTAATCATTGGACCAACCATTGCTGCCAGTGTTTCATTTGGCAACCAACCGGTTGGAATAAATAGAGCAGTGATAAAACCCCATGCGATGAATGCACCGATATTAGGCATTACCATGTTTGACAGGAAGCGACCAAAATTTTGTATCTTGATCTTTGCGTCTGGTGATATCATACGAGTTCCCCGTTCGATGTTCTGTTGATATGTTGTAGTACGGTTCGCCAAAACCGCCTGATTGCTTAGTACCCAATCAATTTATCACACATTTTTATGATGGAACTGACAACGGGTTTTTCGTGATCTGCACCCTATAAATATATCCCTCCAAACACTTTTTGCGTGAACTCTGTCAATTAATTGATGTGTAATTTAATGACAAATTTAAAGTTGCATAAATGTCAATAACTTTTAAATGATCAATGTATCAATTTAATAAAATCAAAAAACGATCTTTGAGTGACTTTGATCACCATTTCATTTTTATATTGGTTCATGGAATGTGTAGATGTGATCTTTATCTCATTGTTAAATCTAGACACGTCTGTGTATTTGGTGACTTAGATCTCATTCGACGCTTTTGTGAAATAAAATGACATACTTTATGCGAACGTGAGAAACAAGAAAGGGCAGATAAACTGCCCTGATTGATGTGATTAGTTGGCGTTTAAATAGGCTTTAGAAGAAATATCAGTCCAGGCCCTGACCTTGGCTAAGTAGCGTTTTTGTGACTCGATGATTTCTTTTGCAAGGGGATCTTTCGCTGCTTCTTCTTCCAGTAAGCTGTCAGTAGCATCTCTCATTGCTTTGAGTACTTCTGGCGGGAAGTCTCTCACTTTGATCTCTGGGTATTCTGTACTCATTGTTTCCCAGCTGTTGGCATTGGCGTCGATGGATTGGGTGTACATATCAAATGCCGTCACACGGAAAGCGGTTTCCAGAATGCTCTGTAAGTCTTTAGGTAATTCGTCCCACTTCTTCTTATTCACTAGGAACTGAGTTTCCGATCCTGGCTCGTGCCACGCAGTGTAGTAGTAAGGTGCAATTTTTTGAAAACCCATTCGCAGATCAAAGGCTGGCCCCACCCATTCTAGAGCGTCTATCGTGCCTCGTTCGAGCGAGGTGTATAGCTCACCCGGAGCGATATTGGTTGGCGCAGCCCCAACGCGTGCCATGACTTCACCAGCGAAACCAGGAATTCGGATTTTCAAACCTTGCAGGTCATCAAGCGAATTGATCTCTTTCTTAAACCAGCCCCCCATCTGAATATCTGAGTTGCCGCCTGGGAATGAAAGCAAGTTGTGTGGGCCGTAGACTTTCTCCATCAGCTCCATACCACCGCCACGGTAGAACCACGCGTATTGTTCCGTTGACATCATGCCAAATGGCATTGAGGAGAAGTATAACGTGTTCGGTACTTTACCTTTCCAATAGTATGAACTGGAATGGCCAAGGTCGTACTGACCTGATTTAACCATGTCGAATATACCAAGTGGCGCTTTGTGCTTGTTGGCCGAGTCGACGCGAATCTGTAGGCGACCATTTGACATTTCTTCGGCCAGCTTAGCCATATTTTTCGTCGCTTCACCGAGAATAGGTGTATTTGGTCCCCACGTTTCGGCAAGCTTTAATCGATAGACTTTTTCAGCCGCCAGTGCGGTTGCAGAGAATAAAGCCAAAGAGAGTGTGATCGCTCCTGTTAGTGCTGAGCGAAGAGGTTTGTTCGATAGCAGCATGACTTAACTTACTTCCTTGTTGTTTTGATTATCATCTTGCCTAGCTTTTAGTTAGAAGATTTTTTCGTCAATGTATTTTGTCGGTAAGTTGTTGGGGAAGTTTTGAATGATTTATCTACAAAAGAATTATAGTTTAGATAAATGCACTGACTTTATGAATCACTACATACGATATGAGCAATGTAATCACAATTCTAAGAGGATCATATTAATGCCAAAAGTGCCGCGCGAGTCACGTGGCACTTTGGACGTGACGGATTAATTGCCAGTCTGATGATATTCCAAGTACTGCTGGGCGTGTTCGGACCCCATATAGCGAGCGAGTGTTTTCACTGGAACTTGCTTTAAATCAACCATGATCAAACCATCGAGAGCATTGTTAAAATCAGGGTCTACATTAAAAGAAACTAACTTCCCATTCAGTGCCAAATATTGTCTAAGTAGAACGGGCACGCCTTTACCTTCATCAATACGAGCAATAACACGTGAGAGTAATTGGATGTCTCCCAGTGCCGTAAGCATACTGGTGTTCCATCCTTGGTGCTGATTGGGTAGTGGGTTAGTGGGTGTGACGTATTCCGCTTTTTCGGCATCATAGTGGTGCAGCGTCATGGTTTCTGCGAGGAGTTGCCTAGCTTGATCGCTGTAGTCGTTGCTAATGCTCACCGGGCCAAACAAATGCGTGTATTCAGGATTGCGTTGGATGTAGGTTGCTATCCCTTTCCACAATAACAGAAGCGCCCCCATACTTTTTTGGTACGGTTCATCAATGACCGAGCGTCCCATCTCTATAGATTTACCCATACTTTTCAGAAATGGCTGCTCGTAATGAAACAAGGTTCGCGAATACAAACCACTCAGGCCTTTAGTGTTTAGAAGATCATCGATAAGTCCAAGTCGGTATGCGCCCACTAAACAGAGATTCTCTTTGTCCCAAATAAATAGGTGGAGATAGTGTCGGTCGAACTCATCGATATCGAGCGCGAGTCCTGTACCTTCACCGACGCTCCGGAAGTTTTTCTCTCTTAACCTGCCTATTTCGTGCAGTAGCGATGGAATATGTTCAGAGCTTGTGCAGTACACATCAAACTCACCACTGGATAGCATATGATGATCCTCAGGTAATGCGTCTAGATCTGCAAGTAGATCGTCGAGTGGTAGAGGATCGGCTATCGGTAATTGTTGATCGATGCTAGATGAAATATCTGGGCTTGCTAAGGTTTTGTTTTGCAGCAGATAGGTATTGAGACGAAGGTAATTAACGATTTGGTTATCATTTAGGCCATGGATCTCTTTAAACTTAATGGAGGAGCCTATTGAAAGATTAATATTCTCTTTGGATTTATTAAGCAGTTCTCGTCCTAACATAAGCGTTCGTAGCAATGGATGAACTTTCCCTGCCATATAGAAGCGTCTGGAATTTTGCCCATCAATAAAGACAGGAACAGTGGTTGCTCGCGACTTCTTGATCAAACTACTGACAGAGCGACTCCACTCTCTATCTTCCAGCCTTTGCTCTTTTCTATCTACCAGTTGAGAAACTTCGCCTGCAGGGAACAAGAGCAGTAACCCGCCGTTTTCCAGGTGCTGGTGTGCTTGGCGGAGTGCTTTGAGATTTGCTTTGTGCGCATTTTTTCCTTCAAATACATCCACACCGATAAAGAGTTCATCAAGTTCGGGGACTGTTTTTAGATATTGATTGGCAAGGATCTGTACATCATTTCTCAGCTGCAACAGCAGCTCAGCAAGGATAACGCCTTCTACGCAACCTAAAGGATGATTAGCAACGATTACGGTTGCTCCAGAAGTAGGGATATGAGCCATCGATCCTTTAACTACTTGGTATTCGATCCCTAAGATCTCCAGCGTAAATCTAAGGAACGCTTTCGTGTCGCAATAAGCCGGACGTTGGGCATAGAACTTATCTAATTTACTCAGGCCTGTGGCCCATTCTGCAATGTTTTCACCTAAACCAAAGGGGGTTTTTCTTGGTAAACGAAACGGGCTAGAAACTTCCATATACACCTCGCTAGAACAATAACCCTTAAGAGATTAAAAATCGGATATTGCAAACACGGGTCATTAAGGTGAGAAAACAGTGACAGATCGATGAAGCGTAGATGACACTGGAGCTAAAAGAGAGTGGTAAATCAGGTAGGAAATGTAAGAATGAGAAAGGGATTTTTTTAAAGGCTAACTTGCTCACAGAATGTACTAATTTTGTGTCTAAACTAAAGTTTTATTGCTAACTTTAACTGCGAGGGTAGTGCGCCTTGTTGCTTAATAATATAGAGCTTTAGACTCAGGTAGTAGCAGCGCAAACCAATAGACCTTCGACTTGCTGATCTGGAATAAACCATCTGATTATAAATGTGTGGTTTACGGCTTTTTAAAGTTAAATGCTCGGATAATTGGATGGAAAAACGGGAACCATAAGGTTCCCGTTTTTCATTTTAATAAACGTTGTAAAGCTATTTGCTGCGGTGAACGGCCATGTGCGCCAGAGTTACCAGTGCTTCTTTATAAGGAGATTCTGGTAAAACGCTGAGTTCAGCAATCGCTTTATCTGCCTCATCATAGGCTTTTTGACGTGTGTATTCCAAAGAACCCGTTTCGTCCATCGCGGCCAGAATAGCGTTTAGCTTCTCCATGCCGTTGGCTTTTTCTATCGCTTCGCGAATCATTGCCGTTTGCTCTGGGGTGCCATGCTGCATTGCGTGAAGTAGAGGCAGCGTTGGTTTGCCTTCTGCAAGGTCATCACCTACGTTTTTGCCCATTTCGTCGCCATCGGATGTGTAGTCCATCACGTCATCAATAAGCTGGAATGCGGTACCAAGGAATTTACCGTAGTTCTGCATGGCAAGTTCTATTTCAGCTGGGGCATCGTTTAGGATCGCACCAATTTGTGTCGCCGCTTCAAACAAGCGAGCGGTCTTCGAATAGATAACCTGCATGTAGCTTTCTTCCGTGGTATCAGGATCGTTGCAGTTCATCAGTTGTTGAACTTCACCTTCTGCTATCACGTTAACGGAGTGACTCATCAACTTAAGGATCTTCATGGATCCTAGCTCGGTCATCATTTGGAATGAGCGAGTATAGATAAAGTCACCAACAAGCACGCTTGCCGCATTTCCGAATGCAGCATTTGCCGTTGCTTTACCACGACGCATGTCTGATTCATCGACCACATCGTCGTGCAACAGGGTGGCTGTGTGGATGAATTCTATAAAAGCGGCCGCCGTTGTATGTGCACTTCCTTGATAACCTAAAGCACGAGCAGACAACACTGCCAAAAGTGGACGTATGCGTTTACCACCACCACTGATGATGTAAAACCCAAGTTGGTTGATTAAAGATACGTCAGAGTTTAATTGTGCGTGAATTGTTTCATTCACTTTTGCCATGTCATCGGCAGTAAGCGCTTGGATAGCTTTAAAATCCATGGTACATCCGGCTGAGGTTAGAGCGTATAAGGTATTCTTATCTGTTTTAATCGTTGGATAATACACTAAAAAACGTTGATTAATA
Source organism: Vibrio japonicus (assembly GCF_024582835.1). Taxonomy (NCBI): domain Bacteria; kingdom Pseudomonadati; phylum Pseudomonadota; class Gammaproteobacteria; order Vibrionales; family Vibrionaceae; genus Vibrio; species Vibrio japonicus. Next base: position 2,410,718 of record NZ_CP102096.1, on the reverse strand, counting down.
CATGGTTAAAGGGCATGATTGCCGCACTTTTCTTTGGCGATTAGCTTTTCGCCAATTTTTTCAAAATATGGCTTGTCATAGGGACGTCTCTTCTGTAGAATCTGCGCCCTATTGATGATTAGTTTAGCGCACACCCTCATGAAAGGCTGTGCGGAAAAAGCGGAGTAAGATATGTACGCTGTTTTCCAATCTGGTGGTAAACAACACCGTGTAAGCGAAGGTCAAACTCTTCGTTTAGAGAAATTAGACGTTGAAACTGGTGCAACTGTAGAATTTGACAAAGTTCTTCTTGTTGCTAAAGGTGAAGACATTAAAGTTGGTGCTCCTCTAGTAGAGGGTGGCAAAATTGTTGCTGAAGTTGTACAACACGGTCGTGGCGATAAAGTTAAAATCGTTAAGTTCCGTCGTCGTAAGCACTCTCGTAAGCAACAGGGTCACCGTCAGTGGTTCACTGAAGTGAAGATCACTGGTATCAACGCTTAATCTAATAGGAGAGTTTAACAATGGCACACAAAAAAGCTGGTGGTTCTACTCGTAACGGCCGCGATTCAGAAAGCAAACGTCTAGGCGTTAAGCGTTTCGGTGGTGAGTCTGTTCTTGCAGGTAACATCATTGTTCGTCAGCGCGGTACTAAGTTCCACGCTGGTAACAACGTTGGCCTAGGTAAAGACCACACTCTATTTGCTCTAACTGACGGTAAAGTTAAGTTCGAGACAAAAGGTCCTAAGAATCGTAAATTCGTAAGCATCGACGCTGAGTAATTTAGTTGAGATTAAGAATTTAGGCTTCTAGCTGAATTCAAAAGCCCTGCCAATTCGGCGGGGTTTTTTATTTATGGCGAGTTTGCCAAACATGAATGGAACCAATACTAAGGCACTTTGAAAAAAGTCCCTCAATATTTGTTCCTGGGTAGCAGACGATCTTAGGTTTTAGGTGATCGATCTGAAAGCGGGATCTGCTAGAATTTATGTCATTCACCCTCATTTTTGTGGTGAGATGATATTTGCAACGCAGCTATGGTAAGTAGCAATTGGGCGGAGTAAGAGATGAAATTCGTTGATGAAGCGGTAGTTAAAGTTCAAGCCGGTGACGGTGGTAACGGTGTGGTAAGTTTTTGGCGTGAGAAATTTGTCGCAAAAGGCGGACCTGATGGTGGTGATGGTGGTGACGGCGGTGATGTTTACATCCAAGCTGATGAAAACCTTAACACGCTAATTGATTATCGCTTCCAGCGCTTCTATGAAGCGGAACGTGGTGAAAATGGCCGTGGTGGTAACTGTACGGGTAAGCGTGGTAAAGACAAAGTGCTACGTGTCCCAGTAGGTACGCGTGCAGTAGATATTCACACAAATGAAATTGTTGCCGAAGTTGCAGAACATGGCAAAAAGCTGATGGTCGCGAAAGGTGGCTGGCATGGTCTTGGCAACACGCGCTTCAAATCTTCAGTAAACCGTGCACCTCGTCAAAAGACGATGGGTACAAAAGGCGAAGTACGTGAATTGCGTCTAGAGCTTTTACTGCTTGCTGACGTGGGCATGCTTGGTCTACCGAATGCGGGCAAATCAACCTTTATTCGCGCGGTATCTGCGGCCAAGCCGAAAGTAGCTGACTATCCATTTACGACCTTGATCCCAAGTTTGGGCGTGGTCAGTGTGGTGCCAGAAAAGAGTTTTGTTGTCGCTGATATCCCTGGTCTGATTGAAGGTGCTGCGGATGGTGCTGGTCTGGGAATCCGATTCCTTAAGCATCTAGAACGTTGCCGTGTCTTGCTGCATATGATCGACATTATGCCGATTGATCAATCTGATCCGATCGAAAATGCATTGACGATCATTGATGAGCTCGAACAATACAGCGAAAAGCTAGCAGACAAGCCGCGTTGGTTGGTATTTAACAAAGTTGACCTGATGCCAGAAGAAGAAGCGGATGAAATCATCCAAGGTATTCTTGATGCGCTAGGTTGGGAAGAAGAGTACTTCAAGATCTCAGCAGTGAACAAGCAAGGTACGAAAGAGCTTTGCTACAAACTGGCTGACTTTATGGAAACCTTACCTCGTGAAGAAGAAGAGATCTCTGAAGAAGAGAAAGTCAACTTCATGTGGGATGATTACCATAAAGATGCGATGTCTGGTAAAGACGTTATCACTGAAGATGACGACGATGACTGGGATGATTGGGACGACGAAGAAGACGACGGCCACGTGGTTTACGTTCGCGACTAATTCCTGAAGTTATTTTAAGCCGCAATTATTTATTGCGGCTTTTTTGTGTCTATATCAAATTGCGGTGATGGATAATCCGCAACAATACAGCTTCTTGGCAAGGTTTAGGGCAAGTGTGAACTTTGTCGTTTGAACTTGCAGTAGAGTAGATACTGAAATGGATTCTAAGGGAGTAGAGCAGAATCATGGATTCTAAACAACGGCTGGTTTCTCGCTTGATTGCTCAGGCAGGGCAAATGTTATTGGCACACGGAGCGGAAAGCACTTTAGTTGGCGATTTGATGCGGCGCTTTGGTATTGCCGCAGGTATGGATGAAGTAGAAGTGTCTCTATCTTCCAGCTCGATTGTTGTAACGACCGTGTATCAGGAACATTGTATAACGACAGCTCGTCGTTGCCCTGACCGCGGAATCAATATGCGCGTAGTAACTCAGGTGCAACGGATATGCATAATGCTGGAACGTGGCATTATTGATTACTCTATGGCAAAGGAAAAACTCAACCAGATCAGTCCGGAGCGTTATAACCGCTGGCTAGTTGTGTTTATGATCGGCCTATCATGCGCGGCTTTCAGTCGACTAGCTGGAGGAAATTGGACCGTCTTTGGTATGACCTTTATTGCTTCCGCAGTTGGCATGGTAGTGAGACAAGAAATCGCTCATCGTCACTTTAATCCCCTGATGAACTTCGCCGCAACCGCTTTTGTTACTACAGCCATATCAGCCCAAGCGGTTATCTACAATTTGGGGAATGCTCCATTTGTCGTAATGGCCTCGTCCGTACTAATGCTGGTTCCAGGATTTCCTTTGATCAATGCGGTTGCTGACATGCTAAAAGGGTATGTCAATATGGGGATTTCTCGCTTTGTTATGGCGAGCTTACTGACACTTGCGACTTGCCTAGGTATTGTTGCCGCAATGAGTTTAGTCGGAGTGTGGGGATGGATACTATGATGAGTTTAGATCTATGGCTAGGTTTGCTGAATGATATGATCTTTGCCGCGATCCCAGCCGTTGGTTTCGCTCTTGTGTTTAACGTACCTCAAAAAGCACTGTTGTATTGTGCGTTAGGAGGAGCGATAGGGCATGGAGCTCGCTATTTGATGATGCACTTTGGCATTCCGATAGAGTGGGCGACTTTCTTTGCTGCCATGATCGTCAGTATGGTCGGGATTCATTGGTCACACCGATTTCTTGCTCATCCTAAAGTGTTTACGGTTGCTGCATTGATACCAATGGTTCCAGGCGTGTTTGCGTTTAAAGCGATGATCGCGTTGGTGGAGTTAAATCACAGAGGCTACAGCCCAGACCTCGTTGCAATGCTGATGGAAAACTTCTTGAAAGCGATGTTCATCATCGCAGGATTAGCAGTTGGCCTAGCGATGCCAGGATTGTTATTCTATCGCCGAAAACCCATTGTTTAAGGTAATAGCCCTTAGGAGTAAAGGAATGATCATTAGTATGATCGCCGCGATGGCACAAGACAGAATTATAGGTAAAGACAACCAGATGCCTTGGCATTTACCTGCAGACTTTGCTTGGTTTAAACGCTGCACTATGGGGAAGCCTGTTGTGATGGGGCGTAAAACGTATGAGTCTATTGGCCGCCCTTTGCCTGGCCGTCAAAACATTGTGATTAGCCGAGACTCAAACTTGGTGATTGATGGCGTGACGACAGTAACTTCCATTGATGAAGCGATCCAAACGGCGGGAGAGGCTGAAGAGATCATGATCATTGGTGGTGGTACGATTTATGAGGCGTGCTTAGGCAAAGCGGATAAACTGTACATCACGCACATTGAAGCGAACGTTGACGGTGATACTCAGTTCCCAGTATGGAGCAGCGAATTTAAAGAAACATATTCAGAGAATTATCAAGCTGATGAGAAAAACGCGTATGACATGCGTTTTGTGGTATTAGAGAAATAATCCCGTACATTGCTTTTGAGTGACACAAGGGCCAGTTTTTATGCTGGCCCTTGTTGTGAAAAATGGGTTTACATTGCTTGTTGAGTGAAGAATTTTTTATCTTCCCACCTCAACATGGTTAAGTTCCCACCCCACACACAGCCTGTATCTAAGCCGATAACATCGCCACCTATATAACCTTCTAATGCAGCCCAATGTCCAAATAGAATGGTTTTATCTATTGTTACTCGGTCTTTCAGTTGGAACCAAGGAATTAAGCCTTCCTCAACAACCTCCTCTGGGGATAGTTTGCACTCCATATCCAGACGGCCGTCAGTAAAACAAAAGCGCATTCTTGTATAAGCGTTAATAATGTAGCGGTAACGATCTAAACCTTTAAGCGAATCGCTCCAAAGATCAGGCTGATTGCTGTACATGTTTTCGATCAGCCAAGCCCAGTCATCACTTTTAAGAATCGTTTCAACTTCTCTCGCGTTGGCTCTGGCTTGTTCTAGCGTCCACAATGGAGAAATTCCTGCATGACATACGACAAACTCATCATGTTCCGCAAGCAGCGGTTGTTTTCTCAGCCAAGCTAACAGGTGTTCTTTATCATCAGCGGTAAAAATTGGAGCGGTTTTGTCTTTGTTTTTTAATTTGTGGACACCAAGAGAGACAGCTAATAAATGCAGGTCGTGATTACCTAAAACCACTTTTGCACAGCTTCCAAGAGATTTTACAAAGCGAAGTGTCTCAAGAGATTTCGGACCACGTGCGACAAGATCTCCAGCTATCCAAAGCGTATCTTGCTTAGGGTCGAAGTGAACTTGTTCAAGAAGCTGCTGTAATTCGTCAAAGCAGCCCTGGATGTCACCAACGATGTATGTGGACACAAATTTATCCAAATTTTAATTAGTTAAGAATATTTGGTAGAGCAAGACGAAAGGGCTCAATTTCAGTAAAGAACTCCTGACCTCTCTCATCCAGCATAACATATTGACCCTGCATGACACCGACAGGGGTCTCCAGCGCAGTTCCACTGTTGTAGGTATATTCGTCATTCGCCGTAATAAACGGTTGTTGACCAACGACACCATCACCTTCTACGGTCATTTGTTTCCCATTAGCATCAGTAATGAGCCAGCGACGACCAATAAGTTGAACGGTTTGAGAGCTGAGGTTTTTAATCGTGATGATATAGGCAAATACATAGCGTTTTGCTTCCGGTTGCGATTGCTCGGGAATGTATCTGGTATGAACTTGGACTTTTATACAAGGCGTAGCTTCCATTTAAACTCCTGCGTAAAGCCAAAAAAAGAGTTGTAGGCCATTTGCTTACAACTCTAAGTATATGAAGATTATTTGTGATTTGCGTCTAGCCAGTTTGCTAGGCCCACAAATTGCTCCAGTGTTAGGTTCTCTGGTCGCATAGATGGATTAATTCCAAGCTCTTCAAGCGTCTCTGCGTTAACCAGTGCTTTGTAGCAGTTTCGAACGGTTTTACGACGTTGGTTGAAACCTTCACGGCATACACGTTCTAGCCATTGTAGGCTAGTTGCAGGGTGCGGAAGTACTTCGTAAGGAACCAAGCGAACAACGGCTGAATCCACTTTTGGTGGTGGTACGAAAGCAGTTGGTGGCACTTCTAAAACAGGCACAACTTTACAATAGTATTGAGCCATAACCGTCAGACGACCATACGCTTTGGAACCAGGCCCCGCAGCTAGGCGGTTAACCACTTCTTTTTGCAGCATAAAGTGCATATCTTGAATGTCTTTATGATACTCGAATAAGTGGAACATCAATGGAGTAGAGATGTTGTATGGTAAGTTACCGAAGATACGTAGCTTGTTATTTGGCTTAACAAGTTGTGTGAAGTCGAAGCGCATAGCATCGCCTTCGTGGATGGTTAGCTTATCCGCTAGCTCTGGGTGGGTGCGTAAGCGTTCAGCCAAATCGCGGTCCAGTTCGATAACGGTAAATTTATCGACTTCGCGTCCAACAGGCTCTGTGATCGCACCAAGACCAGGACCGATCTCAACTAGGTTTTGACCAGGTCTAGGGTTAATTGCAGAGACAATACCGTCGATAATATACGGGTCATTTAAGAAGTTTTGACCAAAGCGCTTTCTCGCCTTGTGCCCTAGATGGACATCATTTCTCATAATTTTCTCAAGTTAACTGGTTTTCTTTTCAACTAGCTCAATCGCGTGTGCGAGAGCAGTTCTAAAACTTCCTGTGTCCGCACTACCTGTCCCTGCAAGGTCTAATGCGGTTCCGTGATCAACGGAAGTCCTGATAAAAGGTAAGCCTAAAGTGATGTTCACTGAACGGCCAAAGCCTTTGTATTTTAATACAGGGAGCACTTGATCGTGGTACATCCCTAGTACAGCGTCAGCTTCCTGAAGGTATTTTTCATTGAAGATAGTGTCGGCCGGAAGTGGCCCTATCAAATCAATGCCATCACGCTGTCGCAATGTTTCAAGTGTCGGTGTGATGGTCTCAATTTCCTCAGTACCAAGGCAGCCATCTTCACCTGCATGCGGGTTTAGCCCACACACATAAATCTTAGGCGACGGAATAGCAAATTTTTCCACTAAATCTTTGTTTAGGATATGGATGATTTTTTCCAGTCTTTCCGCTGTTACCGCTTTCGATACACATGACAGAGGAATATGAGTGGTGACTAATGCGACTCGCAGTCCTTCGGTCGCCAGCATCATCACAACTAATGGGGTATGTGACTTTTCCGCGAAAAATTCAGTGTGGCCACTAAAGGCTACGCCGGCGCGGTTAATCACCCCTTTGTGCACGGGGCCGGTGACAATAGCATCAAATTCACCATTCATACAGCCCAATGCGGCTCTTTCTAGTGTTTTTAACACGTAATGGCCATTGGCTTCGTTAAGGGTGCCTGCGACCGTTTGTTCCGCGAGTGGGATGTGCTCAACAATAAGTGAACCTGCTTGCTGAGATACTGCTTTTGATGCAGCGTCGTAGTCAATCAAATTCACTTCGATATTCAGCTGATTCGCCCGCTCTTGAAGCATGTGTTTATCAGCACAAACAACAATTTGGTGCGCCCAGTTGTCTTTAGATAGAGCTAAGACTAGATCCGGGCCGATGCCAGCAGGCTCACCTGCTGTTACGATAATTCGTTTAACCGTCATTTTCGCTATCCTTAACGACTTCAATAAAGGCACTTGCACGTAATTCTTGCAGCCATGCGCTGGTTTCTTCATTAAACTTCCGGTTAAATAAAATTCGGTAAGCTTTATTCTTGAGCGCTGAATCTGTGCGATCGACCTGACGACGGTCCAGCACTTCTACGATATGCCAACCGTGAACCGTTTTGAACGGTTTGCTGATTTTACCAACGGCTAGCGTATCTACTTGGTGCTTAAACTCAGGAACATAAATCTCAGAGGTTTGATAGCCTAGCTCACCATTTTGTGCCGCAGAACCCGGATCTTGGCTGTATTGTTTTGCCATCTCTCCAAAGGTTGCTTCACCAGCACGAATGCGTCGAGTGATTTCGTTGAGTTCTTTCTGTACCCCTTCGTCACTCAGAATTACCGTAGATCGAATTAGGATATGACGCGCATTGATCTCTGTAACAGCAACGGTTTCGAGGCCTTTTACATCTTCAACTTTTAAGATGTGGAAGCCTACACCGCTGCGGAATGGACCAATAATACTGCCTTTGTTTTCTAGATTGATTTGATCTGCGAAGATGGTCGGCATTTCTTCTTTTCGCATCCAACCCCAATCACCACCTTGCAGTGCTTTAGGACCTTTCGAGTAGGTGTACGCCATCGTGCTGAAATCAGAGCCTGCGTTCAGTTTGTTAACAATCTCTTGCGCTTTTGCTTTGATTTCCTGTGGCTCGTCACCGTCATTCAATCTAAGCTGAATGTGGCCGATTTTGTATTGCACAGTGGCATTGGTTTCTTTAGCAAGAATGCTCGCTAAGTTATCCACTTCTGCTGGAAGAATATTAATACGGCGACGAACTAAAGCATTGCGAGCTTCACTAGCGGCAATCTCTTTGCGAATTTGTTCACGAAACTCAGAATAGGTCAGGCCTTGCTCTGCCAACGAAGCCGTGAGTTGCTCAACGGTTTGGTTGTTATTGTGCGCGATCTCTTCGATAGTTTGATTGAGTCTATTGTCATCAATTCGAACACCGATACGCTCAGCTTCTTGTTGTTGCAAGGTATCAATAATCAGCTTTTCAGTCACTTGCTGGCGCAATACTTCTTGTGAAGGCAAAGCCTGTCCACTCTGGTTCGCGTTGGCTTTTAAAGATTTGATTGATGTATCGACATCGCTCTCTAAGATAACACCACCGTTTACAATGACCGTAATCTTATCTAATTCGGTTGGCGCTGCATTTACCAAGTTTACCTGACCGATTACTACCAGTGCTAACAGCGACTGTTTCCAAAATTTCATTCGTATTCCTATCCATTTATTCGCTTGCTGCAGTTAGACAGCAAGCGGGGAAATTAGTTGTTCAAGAAGAATGGACGACCATAGCCCAAGGAGTTTCCTGCACCGCCCATTTCGGTCATATTAGTACCCGCACCTATATTGGTACCAAATCCAACAATACCGAAGTTGATAGTAAAGTTGTTTTCATACTCAGGTGTCGCATCTGGGTAGCTGGCAAAGTAAGGTTCCCAGCTTCTTAGTTGTTTGCTGAACGCGAACCCTATATACCAACAGTCGTCAAGGTAGTTGATTCTCGCCATCCACTCTAACGCTTGGTCTGTGGTTAAGTCATGGAAGTATTGAGCACTAGTGTTCCAGTTGCGATTGATGGTATAGCTTCCGAGTAAGCCCGCTTGAGAGATCCCATCTTTGGTAATTGCATCTAGTGAACCCAAGCTGTCACCCAACGTATCTTCCAGATACTCACGAGTAACATAGCGGTAGTTCCCTTGGATATAACCTTTACTAAAGCGGTACTCGAGCGTGCTGTTGGCTAATTGAATGTCACTAGTGTCAACGTCATACTGAATACCACCATGATAGAACGTGTGGTCATCATAGTTAAAGTCCATTTCTATCGCCCAAGCTGAGAGGCGGGAAAGGCTATCATTGGTTGTATTTGTGCGTTTGTCCGAGTCTAAGTAAACAATTTGGCCAAATGATAAGTTAAGGCGTTCTTTGTAGTTATTATCAAAGAAGCGCGTACTTGCACCATAACTCATTTGGTTAGCACTTTGTATTCTATCAACGCCGCTGTATGCTCGGCTGCGGAACAGGCCGTAGTAATCGCCTTGAAGCAGAGTAGTATCATAGTGCGCGATGTTACTCTGGTCTTTTTCTGGAATGTAAAGGTACTGTACTTTAGGTTCTAATGTCTGCGTATAGTCATCTAAAACCGTGGTATCGCGCTCTAAGATAATGCCAGCCGTTGTTCTAAATTCAGGAATAACACGAGTGACGGTTTCTTCTAGCTCAGGATTATTCACACCATCAAGGTCTTGTTGATAGTAAGTACCCAATAGGCGAGCTTCAGTTGTCCAGGATCCCCATGTCGTTCCAATTGGTAAAGTGATACCTGGTTCTACGTGAACACGAGTGGCGGAAGGTTTGCCGTCGGCATCTGTATCAAACTGCGTGACGTGGCTGATGACATCAAAATCCCACACATCCATGAGCTCTGGCGCGTAATAGTTCATTTCTAACTGAGGCATAATGCGGTAAGGCAAATTGCCGCTTTCTGTAAGAATTTGGAAGTCACGCGTTAGTAGAGTGGCATCCCAGTGTTCGCTACGGTACTGGACACTACCTTCCTGTATCAACTGGCCGTCTTCGCGGCTGCCTATGCCAGAGTCCATATCGACGAAATAGTTAATGTCGCTGACTTTTGAGTATTCAATGTGAAACTTCCATGCTTCATGAAAGATACCGTCATGCTGGTATTGAAAACCCCAACGGTTGCCTTCCTCAGTGTATTTTTTATCGTCAGGTAAGTATTCTACGTCGATGCTGCCTACGCCGAAATTTGTTAGGTAGCGGAATTTATTGTTGAGTTGAGTACCACGCTTTTCCATGTACTGAACGGTTGTTTCCAAATCATAATTTGGCGCGAGGTTCCAATAAATTGGAACCGAAAGTTCAAAACCATCGCTAGAGCCATATGACACCGACGGGTAAAGAAAACCCGTTTTACGAGTATCGCCAATGGGTACAGTTAGAAACGGTAAATAGAAAATAGGTACGTTAACGATTTCAAATCTAGGGTTGTAGAAAGTTGCCTCTTCATCATCTTGGTCAACTTCTATACTTGACGCACGCAAACGCCAAGAGTTGTCGCCTTCAGGACACGATGTGATGCTACCATCTTCAATTTCATACACCGCTTTACCTGTTTTTGATACGTAGACGGCATTTCCTCGCCCAGCTTCACACAAAAACTCATATTTTGTGTTTTCTAACGTCACTTCATCCGTATTTAGATTATTCGTCGCTTTATCGGATACGGTTTTTAGCTGACCGTCACTAAATGCAACATTGCCTTCGGCGACGATAATGTTTTCATTTTCGTGCAGAGTGACTTGATCCGCCTGCATACGTTTTTTACCCTGAACAACGACAACGTTTCCGCTGTACGTGGCTTTGTCACCTCTAATTGCTTCTAGAGTGTCTGCTTCGACTGTGACGGGCTGTTGATTCGAATCTTCTGGCTCTTGTTCGTCGATCAAACATTGATCTATAGCGGGCAGTTCCTGCACACTATCGTCTAACATAGCTTCTGCTTGAGTCTGAGGCACAAAAAGAGCAGCACTGATTGAAGTTGTTAACAAGGTGCGGGAAAAAGGTGACATTGAGTTTTACTATCCTGTTGATCTTGTTATATCCGGTTATCGCGTTTAAGCCAGCTAAGAGGCTTGCATCTTATGAGCGCTTGCCGCTACCGAAATAAAAAATAAAACGGTCCTTATGATAAAGGAATTTATAGCTAACAGCACTATCAGACCGCTTTACGAAGAAAAAATTCATAGATTGAGAGCACATAATGCATATTTTTGGCAAAATTTTAGGGGGCTTTTTTGGCTTTCTTTTTGGCGGCGTGTTCGGCGCATTGTTTGGCGTCTTTATTGGCCATCAGTTTGATAAAGCACGAAGATTACGAAGCGCAGGGTTTAGCACTGGCTTTGGTGGTGGTCCTAGCCAATCTGAGAAACAAGGAGAGTTTTTTAAGGCCGCTTTTTCGGTCATGGGGCATTTAGCGAAGGCGAAAGGTCAAGTTACACGAGAAGAAATTGAGCTAGCGACCTCCATGATGGATCGAATGAATCTGCATGGAGAGCAGCGCAAAGCGGCACAAAATGCTTTTAGAGAAGGGAAGGAAGCTGACTTTCCACTGGATACTGTATTAGAGCGAGTGCGGATCTCAACGGGTGGTCGCTTTGATCTGATGCAGTTTTTTCTTGAGTTGCAAATTTCAGCCGCTTTTGCTGATGGTGAAATTCATCCGAGTGAACGACAAGTGCTTCACAGGGTTGCGAGAGGTTTGGGCTTTTCATCCGAGCAGCTAGAGCAACGCTTACGAATGCAAGAAGCCGCCTTCCGATTCCAACAAGGTGGCTTTGGCGGTCAGGCTGGTGGCGGTCACTCTCATCAATCTGCAGGGGGCTGGCAGCAAGCGTCAACCGCCGATCAATTAAGCGATGCTTATAAGGTGTTGGGGGTGGACAGCGGTGCGGATGCTAAGTCTGTAAAACGCGCTTACCGTAAACTGATGAATGAGCATCATCCAGACAAACTGATGGCGAAGGGATTACCGCCTGAAATGATGAATGTTGCCAAAGAGAAAGCCCAAGAAATCCAGAATGCTTACGATCTAATAAAGAAAGCGAAAGGGTTTTAATACGGATTATTTGTTGATTGCATTCGACGATGAGGTTTCAGGAGCATAGATGATTGTCTGAAATCTCATCGTGGAGAAGACTCTGAATTATTTAACCAATTGTTTTCTATAGTAGAGAAGTACGACTAGTATCAATGGGTACGTTTAATCATCAGAGGTCAAAAAAATGAGTAAAGTCGTCCCTTCTTTCACTCTCGCTTTAGCTGTCTTTTCATCGCAATTATTCGCAGCAGATAAGTATCAATTGGAGCCTAATCTGTCCTCAGTGAGTTTTGCCACAATAAAAAATCAATTTGTCGTAGAGCCAGCAACGGTAGGAGGCTTGCAGGGTGAGATTGACGAGTCTGGGCAGTTTCAGTTGAGTGCAGATTTAACAAGTATCAGCACAGCTGTCCCTATTCGTGATACTCGATTGAACGAACTGTACTTTGAATCAGCAAATCACCCTGTAATTAAAGTGTCTGGCTCAGTCGATTGGAATGCACTTTCTAGCGGGCCTAAAAACATGGTTGTTCCTGCAGAAGTGTCGATGTTTGGCAATAGTAAGCGAATTGATTTCCCTGTCGTCATGGTGCAGGCAGGTGACTACCTGACAGTCAGTTCAGTGTCTCCTGTGATTGTAAATGGGGGCGATTTCGGGATTCCAGCTGAAAACTTAGCTAAGTTGGCAGAAACGGTCGGCGGAATTCCAATCTCTCCTCAGGTACCGCTTAGCATTACGCTTACATTTAAGAAATAGCATATTATTAAGTGCTACCCTGTGGTGGTCATCCAAGAGCCTGATGATTTTCCTTATCAGGCTTTTTTAATTTTGATAGCTCCTACGAGCTTACCACCTATAAACATCATAGCTCTGACTAATGAAAGTTCTCGCCTATGCCCTGTCGGTACTTCTTCTATGCTTTTATCTTATGCTCTCTGATAAACCTTCACGTTTTTGTCTAATATTATGTAGAGCCAGAACGAGATAAGCATTACGTAACATCAAAGAAGCTCGCTCACCTCAGATACACAATCTGCTTGCTCTAGTAAATGTTCACACTCTGTTTGGATGAGTGACACACACAGTTCTATGTGTTCACGTTCTCCATCATCGATTCCTTGAGCTTCGGTAAGGTCAATCGCTTCCTTCAGGGCATTTTTTATAGCACCAATGGTTTCTATCATTATGGAAGACATTTTGGTGCCTGAATAACCGAGCAGAGCGCCGAACTCAGCTAAATCATAGCTGGTGATAGGGCGTTTGAAGTTACCTTTCGGCGGATTTTGAAAGTCTTCGCTTTCCCAATCTCCAATCGACATTGCAAAATATTGAGGGATACTGGCGGCACGACCCTCATCAGCGGACAATTTACCGCTGCGTGAGTTGCGTTTTGCTCCCTCTTGAGCGATAGCTTCTATGTTTACTAAATCATAAAAAGGGGTCAGTTCAAGGTCTTTAGGGGTGACGAAGAAGCTAATATTTTTACCATGAGCATCGTAGTTTAGAGTTGCTAGATTAAAGAGCATCCATTGGGTAAGCTTTAGGTTAGTGATTACCGTGTCTATGGTTTTGACGTTTAGTAGGCGTGGGAAAGAAACGCCATCACGCATATATACGCCATCGCCTTCATCCCCATTCTGACGCTCGTATTTGTAACCTGGAGGTAAGTCAGTCGCCTGACAGCCATCAATCACATGTTTTCGTTGAACGACATCACGAGCATCAATATAGGCACGATCGAACCGCTCTATGATCAGTGTCCTAGTCTTCCCAATGCGAGTTAACTCAACATTGGCGACGTCCAAACCTGATAGCTTGGCTAATGTCATGCAAAAGAACTCATTAACAGCAATACATGGTGCTTTACCGCTTTCAAACTTCAGAATGTAGTTCGAACTTAATTTTCCTTCACCAAATCCCCATTCATCACCGCGCTTAAGTAAGTTTAACTTGTTTTGAACACCAGCAACCGAAAGGCGAACCTTACCGTCCCAATAAACTAATGGTGCTAGATTTCGCTCTAGTCGTTCTACTAGCTCCTCATTAGGTACAGCTCTAAAGCTGGTTTCCCCAGGTTCTGAGTCTGGAACTCGAAAAGACAATGCGCCAGATGTTTCCGCACCAAGCTTGCGAATCAGCCCGAACGTGTTGCTTTTGGAGATAGTGGTGTTTTGTATCATTTCCTCAAAGGCTTCTCCTTCAGGAAGGAGATTTCTGAGGTAGTTCTCAATACTACGTGGCGAAGCCCGATCATCGAAAGGGATGTGTGGCGAAATTGGGAAACCAGTGTGTTTCCATTCATCTTCATAGATGAATGAGAACTCTGTTTCTGTTCCGACAGGAAGAATCAAACGACCAATTTTGGTATTCGTACCGATAAACACGTCTAACTGTTGTAACTTACTCATACCAACCGTCCTCATTGCTTCTCACGCTGTTTTCAGCTTGGGAGGTTATTTGGCTATGTGGACGAACAAATAGGTTTAAATCGATAAGGCGTAACGATAGCCCTAAGATGTCCATGAGGACGAGTACATTGGCAAAGGTGACACTGCTATCGCCTTTTTCTACTTTCATGACTGTTCTACGAGATAAGTTGGCTTTTGAAGCGAGATCATCAATACGCCAGCCTCTATCGGTGCGCTTTGAGCGAATGGCGCTCCCCAGCGTTTCCATACTGAACTCGGTATTCAAATCAGGCATAGGTTGTGCCTTTACCATCTTACCTTTTTTCATAAGTGCCTTTTAATGTACTTTTGTCACTATTGGGTTCGTCTTAATATATAAGTTCACTATAACTCACTTTTGTCGTGGCTGTATAAGAAATTATCTATAAGTGCAATTTAAGTTACTTATGGTTGGTTTGCGAGTTTAATACCTCTCTTTGTTATCTATGAGAGAGTTTTATCAGCCAGAAGGACACATTTGGCAACAGCGTAGTATTCGGATTAGTATTGGGAGAAGACAGAGAAGAGTGCGTGATCGGGGCTTACCTGACCCATTACCTGACCCAAAATCGTCAGGTACAAAAAAAGGTTAGTAAACACTACGCTTACTAACCTTCTAGAATTTGGTGGCCCCTCGCAGACTTGAACTGCGGACCAATCGATTATGAGTTAGCCACTAACGCAGTAAGTCTAGGAAAACCGAGGTAAATTAAGCGTAACTAAAAATACCTTAAAGTATTTACTAAACAGTAGTTTATCGTAGTTATGGTGAAAGTGTCAAAACTAGTGACTGTACCTCTAGTGTACCTTTTTTCGGTACAGCACTTACACTCTGTGATATCAGAACTCTCCGATCGCTTGCTTTCACCACTTCTGCACCCTAGAACGGAAGAGGTTATCTATCCCCGCTACAAAATCGGCTAGTCAGCACATAATAGACACGTTTCTTTTGTCATTTCTTGACCACCTTTTATCAATGTCAGATTATGAGCTTAGTGGATTATTGGTGGTTAGATAGACATGTTCTGTAGTTGCAGAGTGTTTAAGAAAGTTAACCCTATAAATCAATGTGTTGATGTGACGGTGTCTGTGTTTTCTTAAAATATTATATAGACAATGTCTGCTTAAAAAAGGCTGTTATATTTCAAGAAGGTGTGGTAGTGCATTTATTTGGCGAAAAAAAGATCATTGCTGATCATGGTCATCAAGAACTTATTGGGCTTGAGCAACAAGAAAGATTAGTCGACGCATTTTGTAAGTTCGTGTGGTCAGATAAGTGGTCAGAGCAATCAAAAGCCCTTCATTTCATGCCAACCATTTTACTATATGGTCCTCCGGGGACAGGCAAAACTACATTGTTATCAAATCTGGCAGCTGAGTTGGAAGCAAATTCCTCTAAATATTACCGAGAAAGCTTAGACCTTCTTGTTAACAAAGATCTAGGTGAAACATCTAAAGCGATTAAAAGCTTGTTTGATGAACTTAAAGAGCAAGCCTCTTGTGGTAAAAAGGTGTTCTTACAGATAGATGATGTTGACTCGCTCCTGTCTTCTAGGTACTTAAGTAATGAATCTTCGGGGGTTAGACGAGGTGTAAATACGTTTCTTTCCCAATTAGATGAGCTTTTATTAGAGTCTTATGACTTTATGCCCATAATAGCAGCTACAACTAACATGCTTTCACATTTGGATTCAGCGGTTAAAAGGCGTTTCTCTTTAAAAGTTGAGGTGAACCCAGTATTGAATGCTAAGGAAATAGAAGCTCTAATTAGTCCAATGCTAGATATTATTTCCAAAGAGTTAACTATTGACTTCCAAGAGGTTGAGTCGCTAGTGCATGAAAACACGCTAACGCCAAATGATTTAATTTTGGTTATGCAAAGGTTTTTTTTACAAGATCTCATAGGTAATCGTTTTTGTGAAAAAGATGTTCTAGAAGGTTTACGGAGCACGGAGTCTTCTAGCTCTACATTTGAACAGCAAAGAAAGTCTTTTTCTTCGCTAAACAAGGAAGACTAATGGGTAAAAAAAGTTCCGGAAGGAAAGCAATTGAATCCTACATTAAGCATGAAGATATGGTTGATAATGCTGTAAAGTTAGGTAAAGCCAATGGCTTGGATGTATCTCCTACAGAAGGTAATGATCCTAAAGGTGATGTGAAAGTTATAGCCAAGGATACTAAGGCATTTTTAAAGCTGCTTGGTGAAACAATTGATAAAAATCAGGCTAAAAGAGGTGAATAAATTGCCAAGTGATGACGATTACATTGAGGTTAAAGTATATTCCAGCGGAATTTACCCTGGTAAAGCGAAGAAAATTGTAGAGCAAGGGGTAAAGGGAGTTATTTCCGGAGGGAAAATATCAGATAACGCGAAATCGGTATTTGATGACGCAGGAGTGTGGTATAGAGAAAACGTTGAACCTACAGATCTCGAGTCCGAAGGTTCTGAATCAGAGGGGGCTGAATAGCATGGATTTTGACTTTTTTAATGAATGGGAGCAACTTGGAACAGTTAAAGTTGGTCGCCATTTATCTGGAAAAATTGTAAGGTTAAAGTCGCTTGAGAAAATGGATGTGGTTCAATCAACATTTCCAGAGGGGCACTCCGACGAAGGCTGTGAAATCGAGCGGTATGAATTAGGAAATATAAAGTATCTGTTTGCAAAGGAAATTAGCAATATCCTTTCTGATGAATGCTATAAGCTTTCAAAAGAACCTGAAGAAAGCTCAAAAGTTGAACTTTCTAATGAAACTAATAATCCGCAAGTCTTAGTGAAGTTACTTGCTTTACTTTTAGATCATAATACAACCCATTTTAGCCTTGGGTAACGAGAAAAAATATAACAAGCGCCTACAATCTGACCTCCAGCCACTGTCTCCTTTTGTGCAAAAAACGCACAAAAGGCGCTTGTGTCTTCCGGCAGTTGAGGCGGGCGTTATGTGTAACTAAAGCGTATACGATGAGTTTTAATTCTTGGCGAAGTTTCTTTACATTTAGTTGGGCGGTTAATCGGAAACAGAGATATATTCTTGACGAAGAATCTCAACGTTTTCTCAATGCAATTATCGAAACGTGCCAAGAGCGGGAATTATCGATACCTAAAGGTGCTACGGTGTGGCGTGCGCAAAATGGGCATGCATGGAGACCAATGTATCAAACTGACCCAGAAACTGACGAACAAGTGCACGTGGACGATGTACCTATTCCTTTCCCTCATTCAAGAATGAAACCTCTAGAGGATAGTGCTTCAGAAGGACGAGCGAACTCCAAAGGAATACCTTGCCTTTACGTGGCAACTAATAAAGAAACAGCTATGTCAGAAATAAGGCCTTGGCTCGGTGCTATAGTTTCGCTAGGGGTATTTAAAACAACAAAAGATTTAAAAATATTAGACTTTTCCGTTGAACATGGCGTTAGCAATACTAATTTTCTTTTTTACTTCAATGAACCGAGCGAAGAAGAGAAGAAAAAAGCAGTTTGGTCGGATATTGATAATGCATTTTCTAAACCGGTAAGAAATTCAGATTCCACATCAGATTATGCAGCAACACAAATCATATCAGAGTTTGTAAAATCTAGGGGTTATGATGGTATTGCATATAAAAGCTCGTTAGCTGATGGACATAATATAGTTCTTTTTGATCTCGCTTCAGCAGAGGTTTTAGGTTGTCAAATCCATGAGGTATCTAAAGTTCAGTTTGAATTTAAAAGAATCGAAGAACACTAAGAACATAACTTGAGTATTGTTACACATAACAAACGAGTATGGCGTTCTCTAGTTAACTTTTCGCCATATTCTCATTCCAAACAGTACCTATAGCGATCAATCAAACTATGATCGTTTAGTCCAGCCTCTTCTCTCCAACACTTCTTTCATCTTGGCCGACGCAGCTTTCATTTCCTGGCGCAGATCTTCAATCTCTTCAGGCGTGAGTGGCCTTAGCCCATCCTGGTCTAGTTGCTCAGAACTGGATAACTTGGCTTCTTTTCTCTTTCTCAGCTCCTCTCTGGCCCATTTTGACGACTCCTGCATGTCTTTCCTCAAGTTTTCCTTTTCGGCTTCTGTGAGGGGGCGTGGTAGCTCTGTATCGGGTACTTTTCTTTTCATACTGCGTCTGACTCTCTCGGTGAGAAGATTTTGGTGGTTTGAGTCGATTACCTTCCTGGCGTAAAAACTATCATCTCACCATATGCTCAGGTGCTCAATATGTGAGCTGTTATTACAGCCAGGTGATCAAGCTTCCAATGGGAGTCCAGAGGGGCTTGCCCCTTTGGGCATAGCGCAGCGTAAACTTTCAATACCTACTTAAAAAGTTTATTCATGACGAGGGACGAGGCATGAATAAACCAGTGATAGAGCTTAACCGTTAGGTTAATGAAGTAACCACTTGTTATACCGGATTCTTTTATCAACTCTCATTTTTTCGGAACGCTTGTAGGTACATCAAAATGGAGTCTGTTGAACAGACTCAACTGAGTTATGTCAGAGGGATACGGTACAAGATTTTAGATATGTTTAGGTTAAAACTTGAGCGTTAGCGTTGGTGGCTGATTTGAAGACGTGACAAGTCGACCAAAGCTAATTGGCATGAAAAATTAGGGAGTGCTAATGAATGGGTGGGTATCTCAAGTCGAGCGGTGTTAAGCCTGTATCAAATTGCCCCTGGAATGATTCTGTTTGTGTGGCTTCGTCCACTATCGCTTTAACTCGCTTCTCCTGGGCCATTTTACTAAAGTAGGTAGGCCATACGTTACACCGACCTGACTTTTTTAACCGCTCCAGTGCATGGTTTCTTTGTTCATCCAGCCAGCCCGACTTCAAACGAAGCTCTTTCATCAGTTTCATGGTTAACCACTTGAGTCCAGCCGTCCCACGAATTTGACCGTCTTGGTTACGAATATCCATGTTGGCACTGTTGAGGTAGCCTGCTTGCGTTAATTTATCGATATAACGAAACCAAGAGGATTCAGGCATTGTTTCGTTATACATTTTTTCATACCGCTTGATCATGGCTCGGTGTTTGACTGGATCATTAAATGCGGTCTTTGGTACTCCAATGCGGAATGTTGCCCAATCCATATAACTGATGAGAACAGTTAAGACCCGAAACGCTCTGACTCTTACGCGACGCTGCATATCTCTGTGAGGGCTAATCAGTGAATTTAGAGACCTGAGAACAAAGGGTTTGTCCTGAAAGTGCTTCAGCTTGTCTATCAAGCGGCGAGTAGCCTCTGGTACGCTACCTTGTTTTACTACTCGCAGAACTACACGTACTTCAGAGGAATAGCCTTTGATTGCTGTCGGTGTTGTCTTAGTGTTCTTGCGTGACATGATATCAGTCCTCACAAGATACATTGGATAGGGTGAAATTTAAGCACTTTAACTCTGTGTGAGGTGCTCTATAATGTTTTATTGTCATGTTATACCTCTCAGGAAGGTTAATGTGAAAATGCGGGCCGGTGTTGCGAGCACCGGCCTGTGTGTCTTTATGATTTGCGTTACTTGAACGGCCAACCTCTGGTTTTGTTGGTTTGCTTATTCAACGACATCATTCCTCGATACGCCTTGTTTGCCACTTTGTTTTGAATCCCTTCCAGCACGTCAGCTAAGCGGTAAAGCTGCTTACTGTATTTGGTGGAGTGTGCCCACTGACCAGCAAAATAAAACGCCAGCATCACCAGGAACATGACCGCGAAAAACGCGCCAAAATCGGTCCAGTTTTGAGGTGGGAAATGTAGTTCCATGCTTGTTCTCCTCTATGCCTAATGGTGAAGTCCTGGAGGCCTGTTCTCTCAGAACTTCGGTGTGTGATTCTTTAGCCAACCGTCCACCTGCCCGCTAACACTCAATTCGACTCACGCCCCATACCTGCGGCTCTGGCAAACGGTGTGTCGCCTGTACCTGGTTCTTCGGGCTTTGCTGAATCGCTGCCAATTGAGCCTGTCATCATCTCAGCCATCTCTGAGTTGGTCGCCGACTTAAACGCGGCTTGAAGGGCGGATGCGCCACCGGCAGTACTCATAACCGCACCAGCCGCCATTCCCCCGGTGGTCATTGCGGCCCCGGCCATTGCTCCGGCACTGATGTTGCCCGAACTGGCGGCGGCCCCCGCTCCAGGGATGAGACCGGCAACGATATTGGGAACGGAGTGGATCAGTAGCACCAGGACCAACGCGACAATGAAAATAACCAGTAGCTCTCGCATGGGAGCGTCGTCAGAAAGGTTGACCAGGAATGAATCCATGATGGACATCGCAATGCCGATCATGAGTGTCATCGTCATGAGTTTTAACGCCAGGCCAAGGACGTTGCGGAAATAGTTAATCGCGATATCGGAAGTCCAGCGTGAGCCGCCAAAACCAAGGACAAAGATGCCTGCATAGCAAAGTACCCAAGCCGACACCAAGGCCACTAGCACGTTGGCAGAAACAATCGTCATACAAACGACAATCAGCAGGGTGATGAAAAAGATCGCCAGGCTATCGAAGGGGCTGGAAAAACTGTAGGCATTGCCTGATTTAGCCACAATATCCAGCGCGATACTGATTGGCTCAGATGGCGTCAGTTCACGCGGTAACCCCGCAGCTTCTGCGCCAATGATTCTCAGTGAATCAATGATGGACGTGGCAAATTCAGGGCCATTACGTAGCAGCCACAGAAAGAAGCCGAACGTCATTATGAAGCGGATAAACTCGGCAAAGAATTCCCTGATATCCGCTTGGCGGAGGAGGAGGGTTCCTCCGGTCCAAACCAGAGAGATAGTACCAAGCAGCCAAAACAGCCAACTGGCATAGTTGGTCATTACGTCTGCCCAGGTACTGGCGACCGTCATAAACTGGAATGCGACATCATCCAGCACACCGTTGTTATCAATGGAAGCATGGGCGGTTGCCGAAGGGATAATCAAGCCCAAAGAAATTACCTGACGAGCCTTCATGATCAGAACCCCTTATTCTGGCTGCGATCGGTAGGGTCACCCATGTTCCAAAAGCAGTTAGCTTGTTGTCTCTCGGCTTTTGTCAGGCCCGGTGAGTCGCAATCGATATCTTTGATGTCTTGGGATTGGTCACAGCCAAGCAGAAGCAATGACGTAAGCAGGCACAAAGCGATAGGTGAAGTAATTTTCATGCTTAAAACCCTCTGTTTTGGGAACGGTCGGTTGGCGAACCAAAATCAAAAAGTGCTTCGTGGGCGGCTTGTTGCAGTGCCTCTTTATCTGCGTCTGCCTGCATCCGAGCGCCCACAGCGTTTTGCTGAGCAATCAATAAACTGCGGATTTGCAGCAGTTGGTTAGCCTGGTTACTGGCAAGCTGATTGGCATAACCGATGGCGGCCATCTGACCATCAGCTCCTTGAGCGGCTGACTGCAATCGCTGAAGCTGGCGGGCATCGGTTTGTAAGTTGTCTTGCTGGAGTGCCAGGTTGTTGAATAACGCGTCGTTGGCTTTTTTCTGTGACTCAGAGGCCAAGCGACGGTTTTGGATCATGGCAGTCCTTTCCGTTTCACTGCATCCTGAAGAGGAGAAACAAGGAGAACTGCGATAGTATGCCACATCCTGAAATTTGCCCAGATACTCATCCAGACTGCCGAGCTGATTCTGATAGTAGGCGAGTGTATTGGTCGCCTGAGTCAGGTCATGAATCGTGGATTGAGCCTGGTCCCAGATGTAGGAAGCTGGAGCCATGGTGTTTTGCAGCATGTTTTCATATTGCTGCAATTGGGACTGATACTGCTGGATTTGTTTGGCGGTCTGCGTCACGGCTTCCATCGCCGAAATGATGTTTTGTTGCAGGTTAACGCCGTCGGCCACTGGTATACCGGACCAAACGGGGCTGGCGTGCGCCATTATCCCGCCGAGTGCTAAAAGACGAATTTTAGCCGCTAAAATTTTTGTGCTGATGTTCATCGTGTATTCCTTACTGACGTTTAAGTGGTTTATCGACTTCTGCTCTTCTTGGCTTGTTTCTGTTTTTTCTGCGCCATTTCAGCGCGAAGTTGCGCTTTACGTTGTTCCAGCGCCGATAGCCTTTGCTCCGCTGGTTTGGCAAAACGCATGACGTCAAGCTGAGCAAGAGTGCTGAGCGTGTTGCGCCTGATGCCTGGCGGCGCTTTGCCAATTGGTGGAACACCACGGCGTTGAGCCTTAGCCGGTTTGGCCTGATGGTTGGTAGACAGCAAAGCTAATCGACGTTGTTCCAGACCTTTATCGCTGAAAGTAAGGGGCAGGCCGGTGTCTGCCGCTGCGCGGATCACACGAGCTTTAAACTCCGGAGAACCATTGACGCTGATCTGAGAGCCATAACGCTCCAGGGCTATTTTCAGCGCCTGAGTTATCGCTTCGGAGTCGGATTGGACCGAAACCTGGAGGCGCTGACCATCGTCACGTACTGCGCCATTTTTGGAGCGAAACAGAACGGTGCCGGTTTTGGTGATTGAATCGATCACACTGCTCTGGTCTTTGCGCGTCTGCCCGTTTCCCTGGAGCGTGTTGCCATTCAGTGCCTGAGCTGCTTCTCGCGCTCGCAACGCGGCTAATGCGGTTTGGTCGCCGTGTTGCGCTTGGTGTTTCAGCCAGTCGGCCCAGGTGCGCTTGCTGTGAGTTTGATAGACCTGTTGGCGTTCTTGTTGGTAGTGTTTATGAATCGAGGCCAAGTTGTTTTGCAGTGCCTGACTCGCCTGGGAATACAGCACACGTTTGGTAAATCGACCGCTGCCGGTCAGCTTGATGGCGGCGCGGCGAACCTTGTTGTTATTTTTGGCATTGATGATTTGCTGGTTTTTCTTGTGGCGAAGCTGCTCTAAAGCGGTGGCCTTATGAGTTGCGAGAGCCTTTTGCTCACGCTGATAGCGTGCATACAGTTCGCTGGTATCGATGCGTGTTTTTAGCGGCTGCTTTTGGTAATTGCGCTGCGCGGCTTGGCCGGAGTGATTGCTATCGATCTGAGCCGATTGGAACGCGCCGAATCGAGCTTCTAATTTGGGTTTTGAGAGATCGCGGGCAACGGTACTGGCTTTGACCGTGATGCCATTGTCAGCCGAGAAAACCAAGCCATTACCTTTGGCCGATAGCGTTAGGCCATGTGTGCGGCAGGTATCGTGTAATTCAGCCCAGGTCTGGGCGGCTTTCATCTCTTGTAAGCACTCTCGTTTAATCCAACCGGCCAGGCTTTCAATGCCCGAGTGTCGCTCCATATCAGCCGCACGCGCAGCGTTGTGAGTTTGCTGCGGAGTGTGATTATCCTGCTGGAGTCCAAACGCTTTTTCTAACTGCTCACATTGTTCGGCCAAGGTTCGATAGGCGGCATACGGTTCATGCATGGTGTGGCGCGTGGGATGAATCTTATTAATGGCAACATGGATATGCAGGTTGTCGGTGTCGTTGTGAACGGCGCTGATACGTTGATGTCCGTTAAATCCAAGGCTGTCACACACACGTTTTTCAATCTCTGAAAGCACGTCCTGAGCAAGCTGTTCACCGGCTCGGAAGCTGATGATCAGGTGATAGGTTTTATCGTTCTTTGCCCGGGTGTTCGACTGCTGAGTGGCAAGCACTTCGCTGATTGCATCCCGGACCGAATCGGCGTGGCAGTTCGTCAGCTTTACGTGTCCCAAGCGGTGCTCTTTGCTCTGAGCATCGGTGAGGTAATTGATTAAGCCGGCAAAATCAGATTTGTGCGTGGAACGCATTGGAATGTGTTTAACAATCATGACTATCACCTTTGGCGCAGGACCGATTCCATGATGGTGCTCATCTGATCTTTGGTGGTATCAATCCGGTTCAGCACGGCCTTGATGGTCGGCACACCGATTTGCGCGGCTTTAACATCATTGGTCAGCCAGAGTTTGAGTAAACCGCCAAGGCGGCCAAGATCGCCATTGACCTTAACCAGCTCTCGCACCTGCTGTGCATCAACGACGCTTTTCACTTGGCGTCCCTGACCAATTCTGCGCAGGTAAGTGGATACGCTCAGCCCGGCTTGTTTGGCGTTGGCTTCAATTAGTTCACGCTCTTCCGGCAGGCAATAGACTTTGATTGGCGTCGTATTCTTTCTGGTGACTTTCTCTGCATGATTCATGTGTTGTCTCCGTCTCGAACCGTCTGTTACTGACTCGGCCCCGCAGGGCAGGATTACCGTTGAGCGCCCTGGCGCGAATAAGGGAAGTGAAGTGGTAACCGCCGACTTGTCGGGGGGACCACTTCACCTATCCTGCCCGCAATATCACCCACAACTGTGTTTTGGATATCGCAGGTATGCTGCGCTGCTGTCGCGCAATTGCGCGTAAACCAGCCCAAAAGCAGGCAAAAACACGAACAAACCACATCAATACCAGCGAAAAACACACAAAGTTGTGTTGGCGTTGCGCATTGGTAGCGCCGCGACTGCGAGCTGACAGCGGGTAAACTGCGTGGCTGAGTATTCATATCAAGTCCTGCTTATTTGGCTTGGCATCAAACGAAAATCCGCTGATTTTGCGCGAAACGTTCTGCTTTTCTTCCTCTGGCTCATTGGTTGTGCAGGGCTTGGGCTTCGTCGCGATGTACTGCTTTACGTAGCGCAGAAACGTTTCATAGCGGAACGAGATATATTTCTGCTCCGTCAGGTACTCCCAAATGGTTTTGAGGTTATATCCGGCCTCAATGCCTTCTTCGACGAAGGATTGAACGCCAATGAAAGTCGCAAGGACTTCCTGTTTGGTGGGAGGGCGAGTTTTGGGCTGGCGCTGAATAATCCAGGCTTGCAGCTCTTTGACGTAATCCGACATATCAAGCCTCCATATTGTCCGGGGTAGCCTGGTCAATTAAGTTGGCGATATCGGAGACCTTGAAATAAACCCGTCTGCCTATTTTGAGTCGATTGGGTTTCAGCTTGTTGGCTAAATCGCAGTTAGTGCGAAGAGTAATTCTCAATCCTTCAGGGCTGCGATGCAGGATCTCTGCAACCTGAGTAAATGAAAGCAGCGGAGAATTGCCGTATTTGTTGTACAACCATTCTTCAGTCGTCATGTTGCTCTCCTTCGTAACGTTCGTTATTACTTTGAATTTGAGCGTATGAGATGTGAGTTTTCGTGTCAAATGGATACTTTTCGGTGGTATAGCTATACTTTTCGTGAATTTTATCGACAATTTTCGATATATCGTAAGTTTTTTGATTTGATGTTTTCTATTTTTTAGCGGCTAAAATCGAGTCTTTGCTGATTTTGAGCGTTCTTGATTTCGGTATATCGAACATTAATATCTCTATTGATAGAGTTTGTTATTTATCCTTTTGTTTTAATTGTTAAAGTTTACTTTTGTTCTGTACTTATAAATAAAGAGAGAGGAGTGGAATCAAGTGAGTGAGATAGTAAGCAGAGTTGGATTAATTCGGGTGGAATACGCTTAACTTGCAAAAATCACCTATCATGATTTTCTTTTAGTTGCATGTGCATTTGTGATTTAAATCACTATTGTTGTTAAGTGATTACATTCTATGGCTACTCAGTTGCCGTGAATGTGCCCCTCAAGTGTCAATATATGTGAGTTTATGAAGATATTAGAGAAGTGTATTACTGTGGCTCTGGTGGAGTTATTGACATATGAGGGGCATTTGAGAACTTTAACGACGACTCCTGTATGGAAAGCAGTTTCAGCTCGTCCTGGCTGAAACACTTCTGCTCCATGCGTACTAGCCTAAGACTTGGGACACATTTCTCTTGTCATCATTTGACCTATTTTTTCTAATAACTAAATATGTAATCAGTTTTGTATGGGGTGTCATACAAAACTGTCTTCATTTTTAATTTTGTGTTTTATATTTTAGTAAATGAAACAATATGATAAGTGACTGTATTCGGTGTTTTCTCTGCATTTATATGGAATGTGTCTAGTTAAAAGATACTGTTATAAGCCAAGGAGGCATCGAGTGTTAACTCAAATCTTCGAACAAAGTCTAGCCCAGTTTTTCCAAAGAGAAGCGCAAAATATCCTAAGTGGCGTTAGTGAAAGAAATCTTTGCTCTAGGCTCGCAATTCCTCTCGAAGCCATAGCTCACCAAAATGGCTTGTCAGCCTATTACGCTGATACCGAATACAACCGAAAGCAAAATGGTAGAGTTAAAACCATGCTGGATGATGATATGAAAGTTATAAACATTACTTGTGATTTAATCCTGCATAGTCGTGGTGAAGTAATGGCAAGAGACAATTTAATCGCTATTGAAATGAAAAAGACCGAGAGGCCCGAAGAAGAAAAAGTTAGTGATAGAGCACGTTTACGTACTTTAACAAAAGCTAGTTTTGATGATGTTTGGTCTTTTGATGGGCAAACTCACCCCGAGCATGTTTGCGGTTATGAAGTTGGTTATTTCATCGAGCTAGATAAAGATAATAACTATTACTCTGTACAGCAGTTTCAAAATGGACGCTTGGTTTCAGAGTTTGATGGTAATTTTGGCTTATAGCAAGTTGCTCAAGAAAGGACGCAAAAAGCTCGGCTTGCGCTCATTCTTCGCTAAATATAGCCTCTTAGCAAGACATTAAACGTCAAAATTGAGTTTTGTAATTATTGATAAGGATAGGATCGTGGAAGATTTGATCAGTAGTATATCAAGTATAATAGTAGATTATGCGGATGGAGAGTTTGGTCGATTAGATGAAGCTCATGTTCGAAGATGGATTGAACAGTTTGATGAGGTTGATCGTGAAGTTGTTTTGGCCGAGACCAATAGAATTCTAAAGCGTACATATATTACAAAAGAAGAATTCTCAAAGTTTATCTCTTCATTAATTACATCTCCGAAATTTTCTACAGAGGACCAAGCAGACTTTTGGTCAAAGGCGTCTCTTTGTGATGTTCAGTTAAATGGTAATAGCCAGACTGAATTAGTCTCTTTAGTACGTCAACATGTTCAAGATAAGTACGGATTGCAGCCAAAGGTAAATAGCCATTCAGAGCACTATATATATTTAGATGATTTCTTATTTTCGGGGAATCGCCTAGTGTCTGATCTTCGACAATGGATTATTAACGATGCCCCTCAAAATTGTCATATGAGTGTGGTCCTTATGGGGTGGTATCAAAGTGGCATTTGGTACGTACAGCGAACATTGCCAAAGTTAGCAGAAGCTTACGGAAAGAACATTACATTCAAATACTGGTCAATCGAGGATTTTCGCCTAGAAAATCGATTGTCCTATAAAGATAAATCTCATGTATTCTGGCCAGAAGAAGTTGTAATGGAAATTCCAGAAGCCCGTGAGTACATTGCCGGACAGGAACGAGAGCCAACGTTTAGAGTTCAGAATGATCTCAAAAACAAAGTGTTCTCTCGCAAGCGCAGAACTCAATATGAGTTGGCGATTACCAAAGCGGGCTTACAAATATTAGGCTACTGTCAATCTCCAAATAAAGTGGTTAAGCCATTGGGCTACAATCGTTTTGATGGTTTTGGCTTTGGATCTACGGTTTTTAGCTTCCGAAACTGTCCAAATAACAACCCATTAGCGTTTTGGTGGGGTGACCCTAGTTACTCTACGGCACATCCGTTTGGTAAGTGGTATCCTTTATTACAAAGGAAAACATACGGCTAGTATTATGAAACAACATGAAAAAAAGCAATATGACATAAGAAATGCAGCTGCATTTAAGAAAACCACCGAACAGTGGGGTGGTTTGTCAAATATGGCGGGCGGTTTTCCTGTTGTTGTAAATTGCGTGGCAATTAAAAGTGTGGAAGCACTATACCAAGCTTGTCGTTTTCCACATCTGCCTGACGTACAAGAAAAAATCCTAACACAAGGGAGTCCTATGACAGCGAAAATGGTAGGTAAACCATTTAGAGAGCATTCAAGAGACGACTGGCTAGCTGTTAGAATTTTAGTCATGAAGTGGTGTTTAAGAGTAAAGTTAGCTCAAAATTGGGATGAGTTTTCGTCACTCCTCCTGAGTACGCAGGATATGCAAATTGTTGAGATTTCGAATAAGGATGACTTCTGGGGGGCAAAACCTGTGGAGCAAAACTTATATGTTGGTGTAAATGCGCTAGGGCGATTGTTGATGGAACTTCGAGAACAAGTTATACATAATAAAAAAGAGCGCTTTATGGTTGTCCCTCCATTAAATATTCCTCAATTTAAACTCTACAATCAAGATATTTTGCCAGTAAATAAATCGGACTCTCGTATTTTAGCCACTCCACAAATTAACATGTTTGACGTTTAACAAACTGTTTAAGAGTGATTCTCAACGCGTTGCATTTAGTGTTTAAGGTAGTAGGCGGCGGCTTCGGTATTGCGTTGCTTAGCTTACATCTTAACAGGGCTACATGTATAAGGTTAAATGAATTAATGAGTAATTATCACGTTTTAATCAAAGAAAAAGACAGTGATTCATGGATTTGTTTGTTCAAAGATCTCACCGAGCCTGAACTGTTTGCCAAGTTTGTTTTTCCTTATAAAAAGGGTGCCAGATTATTGGTGTCTGGTTCTGTAATTGAAACGCATTCGTTGAAAAGCATTCGAGTTATATCTACACGGTTCTCTCATAAAACAGAGCTTCAGAAACTTCAGGAGCGCAGCCGTAAAGAAATTGATAACTTTAATGATGGAAGTCCGATTGTACTTATCAGTCCCGGATATGGATATGAAGATACTGAAATTAAAGATTGTGGTAATGATGTTACTGACCATTTTTTAACTTCGGCAGCAGGTGAAGCTCAAGAAACTTCATCGGTTAAAAAGCTAGTTGGCAGTCCTATGTTTAGTCAAACGGTAGTTGCAGTTATCGGTACTGTGGTTGGTGGGCTAATCCTAGCACTATTGACCTTATAAGAAGCGTTTAAGGTTTCAAGATACTTTTTCTTATCTGATCGAATAAATCGTTATCGCGGGTGTTCGACTACCCAGCTATTCAAAGATTGTATCGATACTAATCACTATGAATTACCCCCCAAGGTCAATAAACCAGCCTCATCCATTGGAGGACAGCCAGGTTACACCGGGCTCATCCCCATTTCATTGACACTTGAGGGGCGGTGTTGGCTAAGCCTTTTTCCCTTTGGCAATCGCGTCCAGTTCTTCAACCAGGTCTTCGGCTCTGAGGTGCGTGTAGCGGCGCAGCATCTGCATTGATTTGTGGCCGCTGATGGCGGCGACTTGCTGATCACTTAGCCCGCCTTCAACTAAGCGGCTGACGCTCTCGTGGCGCAGGTCGTGGAATTTAAAATCCTTCAGGCCAATCTTGGCTTTGATCTTCATCCACACTTTGTTGAAGTTGTACGGGCGTCGCTTGCCGTCTTTGCCTGGTTCGCCAAAGAAAATCAGATCGGTATCAATGGGCCGTACCGGATTATTAATCGCCTGCTTAAAGGATTCTAACGCCAGGAGAGAAAGCGGAACGGTTCTCGGCATGGTGTTTTTGGTTTCGACCAGGAAAACCACACGCTTTTTCAAATCAACCTGAGAGCGGCGCAGAGAAGTGATTTCAGAGGAACGCATACCGGTTTCCAGTGCGATACGAACAATCCAAGCCAGCATCGGATTAGTGTGCGCCTCAACGGCTTCCAGGAGCTGTATCTCTTCTTCCTCGGTCAAGCGTCGTTCCCGGCCAGAAGGTGGGGAGGGCTTACGAATGTTCTGGACCGGGTTAATTGCCAGGCCGATACCCCATTCTTTAATCGCAATATTGTACAGGTGACTGAGCAGGGCCAGGTCAATGCGCACGGTATTAGGTGAGCGTGGTTTGGGTGCCGGGTTACCTCTGGCGTCGCAACGGTCCAGGCCAGCTAATCGGTCGTCTCGATACTTGGCAATGATTTCGGGAGTCAGGGCAGCCAGGGAGTATTTTCCCAGGGCTTTGATAATCGGTTTGGAATGTCTCGCGTCACAGGCAGCGGTCGCCGGTCGTTTGGTCGGTGAGATTTCTGCCAGGTAGCGTTTTAACGCTTCTTCAATGGTGAGTCGTTCAGATGAGGAACGTTTGATATACACGCCACGCACAATTTCATCTTCGGTGCGTCTTGCCCAATCCTCGGCATCGCGTTTGAGACGAAAAGTTTTAGACGTCGTCGGCCAGCCGGTTTTTCGAATAACGGCTTTCCAGGTACCTGAAGAAGTTTTAACTAAAGTTGCCATGTGAGTACTCCCGAATGCGTACTGTACTGATTTTGTACCTCGGGACGGAATAAAAGGCAACATTCAAAGAAGGGTAAGCGATAAGTGCTTGATTTGAATGGTGGCCCCTCCCAGACTTGAACTGGGGACCAATCGATTATGAGTCGACTGCTCTAACCACTGAGCTAAGGGGCCTTTGTAGGGCAATGATTATAGGTGATGAAGATTATGCTGTCTAGATAGAGAGTAGGGTAAATGCGCTTAGTTTTTATTCACTTAAATCTGTTGAATACAAAAAAGGTGAGCCATAGCTCACCTTTTCATCAATAAAAGCACATTGCTTAGCAAATTACTCGTCTAGGAAGCTGCGCAGAGTTTCTGAACGGCTTGGGTGACGTAGCTTACGTAACGCTTTGGCTTCTATCTGACGGATACGTTCACGAGTAACGTCGAACTGCTTACCTACTTCTTCAAGAGTGTGGTCAGTGTTCATATCGATACCGAAGCGCATACGTAGTACTTTTGCTTCACGTGGCGTTAAGCCTGCAAGTACGTCTTTAGTCGCTACCTTAAGACTACCAGCTGTCGCTGAATCCAGTGGAAGTTCAAGCGTGGTATCTTCGATAAAGTCACCTAGATGCGAATCTTCGTCATCACCGATAGGGGTTTCCATCGAGATTGGCTCTTTCGCAATCTTAAGTACTTTACGGATCTTGTCTTCTGGCATCTGCATGCGTTCTGCCAGTTCTTCCGGTAGTGGTTCACGACCCATCTCTTGTAGCATTTGACGAGAGATACGGTTCAGTTTATTGATCGTTTCGATCATATGAACCGGAATACGGATAGTACGAGCTTGGTCTGCAATCGAACGAGTGATTGCCTGACGAATCCACCAAGTTGCATAAGTCGAGAACTTGTAACCACGACGGTATTCGAACTTATCTACCGCTTTCATCAGACCGATGTTACCTTCCTGGATTAGATCCAAGAACTGTAGGCCACGGTTGGTGTATTTCTTCGCGATAGAGATAACCAGACGTAAGTTCGCTTCAACCATCTCTTTCTTAGCGCGGCGAGCTTTAGCTTCACCGATAGACATACGACGGCTGATGTCTTTAATGCTTTGAACCGTTAGAGCTGTTTCATTTTCGATCGCTTTTAGCTTCATGATTGAGCGGCGAATGTCATCTTCGCTACGACGGATTTTGTCAGCGTATGGTTTATCAGATGCTAAAATTTCATCTAGCCAAGCATCGCTAGATTCATTACCAGTAAATAGGGCAATGAATGACTTCTTAGGCATTTTTCCGTATTCAACAGACGCTTTCATGATTAAGCGCTCTTGAGTACGTACTCGCTCCATAGAAGTACGCAGTTCATTGACTAGGTAGTCAAACTGCTTAGGTGTTAGGCGGAACTCTTTAAATACATCCAATACAAGCTCGTGCGCAATTTGCGCTTTAGGGCTTTCTTTGCCGAACTCGTTACAAGCTAGCTGGAAGTTTTGGAATGTATTGCGAAGCGCAGTGAATTTTTCCAAAGCAAGCTCTGGATCAATACCTGTATCTTCTTCGCTATCTGAGTCGTCACCGTCCTCGTCTTCATCCTCATCAATATCTTCTTCGTCTTCATCTTCAAGATCAGATTCAGCGAGTTCAGAACCGATGTGAGTAGCCGTTGGCGCAGTAGTTTCGTCCGAATTTGGGTCGACAAAACCAGTAATCAGGTCAGTCAGGCGGAGCTCTTCTGCTTGAATTTTGTCAAACTGCTCAAGGATGTAAGGGATAGTGCCTGGATACTCAGCCACTGCGTTTTGAACTTGGTTAATGCCATCTTCAATACGCTTAGCGATGTCGATTTCGCCCTCACGAGTCAGTAGTTCAACGGTACCCATTTCACGCATGTACATACGCACTGGATCCGTTGTACGGCCAATTTCACTCTCTACACTTGATAGAGCGGCCGCTGCAGCTTCTGCTGCATCTTCATCGGTGATAGTTTCATCGTCATTCAGAGCCAGATCATCGGCATCTGGTGCTGTTTCAACAACACGGATACCCATGTCGTTGATCATCTGAATGATATCTTCTACCTGTTCTGAATCTACGATTTCAGCTGGTAGGTGATCGTTTACTTCTGCGTAGGTCAGATAGCCTTGTTCCTTGCCTTTAATGACAAGCTGTTTTAGCTGTGACTGCGGATTTTGATCCATAGACGGTATCCAACTTAGTATCTGGTGAAGGAATTAGAATGCGAATTGCAAACCACACATTATAACAAATTAATTGGTTGCTGACTATTCGAACAGGGTTACGCTTTTAAATCTAGCATCAACGCTAGCAGCTCCCTTTTTTCTTCGGCTGATAAACCGACACTTCTTTCTTTGGCCTGCAGGTTTTCAATTTGCTTTTCAACGCACTGGGCAAGAATTTTGTCCAATGAGTCTAAGAATATATCTTGTTCATTATCTTCATCTAGTGGGATTTCCCACCCAGCAAGACGAGAAAGTAAAGCCTCATGGCTTGTATCACGCCAGTGCTCAATCAACTGGCCCGTATTTATATTGGGGTGCTGCTGACAATATTCAAGCACCTCTACAAATAATCTTAGTCCTGGTACCCCTAATTCTCTCACACTTGAGAGTTCTGGTACCATTTGAGCATAGCTCGGATTCTGGATAAGCAAAGCGATAACCTCTCGCATCGGAGTGCGTTTTATCTCCTTATGCGGTTGAGGTCGAGTCTCACCCACGATCTTTCGTGATTGGCGAAGTCGGTTATCAAATCCAGTTCGCTCATCCAATAGCTTTTCAAGTAACTCTTGAAAGTATGGATCAGGTATTTTATCGATCAAGGCGCTGGCATGTGCACGTAGCGCAGATTTACCTTCATTACTGCCAAGGTTAAGCTGATGGATGTCAATTAGGTTATCAAACAGGTAGTTTGAAAGCGGAGTCGCTTGCTGTATTTGCTGCTCAAGCGCTTCTTTTCCATATTTGCGAACGTAGCTGTCTGGGTCTTCACCATCAGGTAAAAACAAGAACTTAAGTGTATTGCCTGTTTTAAGGTACTGAAGCGCATTTTCCAACGCTCGCCATGCCGCTTCTTTACCCGCTCGGTCACCATCGTAGCAACACACTACGGTTTTTGTTTGGCGAAACAGCAGCTGAATGTGATCACCCGTTGTTGACGTACCCAGTGAGGCAACAGAGTAGTCGACACCATATTGGGCGAGTGCGACCACGTCCATGTAGCCTTCAACCACCAAGATCTGTTCAGGTTCACGATGCGCTTGCATGACTTCATAAAGGCCATACAACTCTTTGCCTTTATGGAAGATTGGCGTTTCGGGAGAGTTGAGGTATTTAGGCGTGCCTTCGCCAATGACTCGGCCACCAAAGCCAATAACGCGACCACGACGGTCTCGGATCGGGAACATAACTCGGCCACGAAAGCGGTCGTAACGACTGCCTTTGTCGCTTTCGATCAACATACCGCCCGAAACAAGCATATCTTGGGTTTGTTTATTTTGTCCGAAGTTCTTACGAACAAGATCCCACTCATCAGCAACATAGCCGATGCCAAATTTCTGAACGATCTCACCCGAAAGGCCGCGATCTTTTAAATAATCAATGGCGATCTTGCTGCTTGAGAGCTTGAGTTGATCTCGGTAAAACTGAGCAATGCTGCCCATAAGATCATAAAGATTGCGCTTTTGTTCGGTACTGGCTTGAGGTTGATTGGATTGGAAGCGTCCGTTTTGGCTTTGTTCTCTAGGAACATCTAAGCCAAGGAAAGAGGCAAGTTCTTCAATAGCTTCAGGAAATTCTAAACGCTCGTACTCCATCATAAAGTCGATGGCGTTCCCGTGAACACCACAGCCAAAACAGTGATAAAACTGCTTTTCTTGGCTTACGCTGAACGACGGTGTTTTTTCATTGTGAAAAGGGCAGCAAGCGCTGTAGTTTTTGCCTTTTTTCTTAAGTTTTAAGCGTGCGTCAATGATATCGACAATATCAAGTCGGGCGAGTAGGTCATCGATAAAGCTGCGAGGGATGTGTCCTGCCATAAAACCTAACAAAGAAAGAAAATACTAAGAGTAGATACAAACAAGCCGTGCGTTCCAAAGGATAGCACGGCTTGCTGCAAATATTGTTGGGTAATTAAGCCAGTTTGGAACGAACCAGACCGCTTACTTTACCCATATCTGCGCGCCCTTGAATCTGAGGCTTAAGCACGCCCATTACTTTACCCATGTCTTGCATGCCCGCTGCGCCAGATTCTGTAATTGCACTTTCAATCAGTGCAGTTACTTCTTCATCTGTTAGCGGTTGAGGCATAAAATCCCCAAGTACAG
This sequence comes from Vibrio japonicus, assembly GCF_024582835.1. NCBI lineage: Bacteria > Pseudomonadati > Pseudomonadota > Gammaproteobacteria > Vibrionales > Vibrionaceae > Vibrio > Vibrio japonicus. The sequence goes on along the minus strand of NZ_CP102096.1, from coordinate 2,375,826 downwards.
CAATTTCAGCTTGCTCAGCATCAGCCAAGTCTTGACGACCTGCTGATTCGTATTGAGCGACAGAATCGCGACGTTGTTTAACCATTTTAGTCAATACAGCAAGGATATCGTCATCGCCCAGAGTAATCTGTTCGTCAACTTCACGTTGCTTAATTGCGGCAAGAGCTAAACGAATAGTACCAAGGCGCAATTTGTCCTTGGCTTTCATCGCAGATTTTTGCTCTTCTTTGAGTTTTTCAATAAGAGCCATAACTATGATCCTTTAGGACTTAGTTATTAGTACAGGCGAACGCGACGAGCGTTTTCGCGAGCTAGCTTCTTAGCGTGACGCTTTTGAGCTGCTGCTTTAGCGCGTTTGCGAACTGTAGTTGGTTTTTCGTAGTGCTCACGACGACGCACTTCAGAAAGGATACCTGCTTTTTCGCAAGAGCGCTTGAAACGACGCAGAGCTACGTCGAACGGTTCGTTTTCACGTACTTTAACTACTGGCATATGCCTTTCACCTCAGGGGTTATTCGTTAACGCTGGTAATCAATAAACCAAATCACAAATGTTTGGTCACTAACCAGCTTGATCAAAAATGGTGCGGAATTTTAATCCGATCGCTACGGCTTTGTAAAGCACTTTGTCGATTATAGTCTGTACAAAATTTGTTTGCGAAGCTAAGGCGAGGTAATATTGCGCCAATTTTGAATTATAGGCAGAGACATCCAAGGTAAACCATGCGCATTATTGGTATCGAAACCTCTTGTGATGAAACAGGAATCGCGATTTATGACGATGAGAAAGGTCTACTTTCTCATAAACTTTACAGCCAGGTAAAACTGCATGCTGACTATGGCGGTGTAGTGCCTGAGTTGGCATCCCGTGACCATGTAAAAAAGACCATTCCACTGATTAAAGCAGCCATGGCGGAAGCGAATTTAACCCCAAAAGATATTGATGGTGTTGCTTACACGGCTGGTCCAGGTTTGGTGGGGGCTTTACTGGTTGGTGCAACGATTGGTCGAAGCCTTGCTTACGCTTGGGGCGTACCTGCAGTGCCTGTTCATCATATGGAAGGACACCTTTTGGCTCCAATGCTAGAAGACAACCCGCCTCCATTCCCATTTGTTGCTGTGTTGGTATCAGGTGGTCACTCAATGATGGTGGAAGTAAAAGGCATCGGTGAGTACAAAATCTTAGGCGAATCAATTGATGACGCCGCAGGTGAGGCATTTGATAAAACAGCGAAGTTGATGGGTTTAGACTACCCTGGTGGTCCACTGCTATCTAAGTTAGCGGAGAAGGGAACACCGGGTCGATTTAAATTCCCGCGTCCAATGACGGATCGTCCTGGGCTAGACATGAGTTTCTCTGGTCTTAAAACGTTTACCGCAAATACCATCGCGGCAAACGGCGATGATGATCAGACGCGCGCAGATATTGCATTAGCGTTTGAAGAAGCGGTATGTGCGACGCTGACCATTAAATGTAAGCGTGCATTGGAGCAAACCGGTTTTAAGCGTATCGTGATTGCTGGCGGTGTGAGTGCGAACCGTCGTTTACGTGCTGATCTCGAGCAGCTAGCGAAGAAGATTGGTGGAGAGGTTTATTATCCTCGCACTGAATTTTGTACCGACAACGGTGCCATGATTGCTTATGCAGGCATGCAACGCCTGAAAAACGGTGAGCTGGCGGATCTTTCTGTACAGGCTATGCCGCGCTGGCCGATTGATCAATTGGATCCAATCGCGTAAAGTAAAACTTGATTAAAGGTCGCTTTTTATAGCGGCCTTTTGTTTTTAATCATAGGAATACATTCTGGCTTGGGTTTAGAAGAGAAAGCCGAAGTCGACAAGGTAAACAAAACGGACAGAATATGCATAAGTTTTCTATCGATAACCGCGAAATGGCGTATTTAGATGAAGGGCAGGGACCTGTTGTTATCTTCGGCCACAGCTATTTGTGGGATAGCGCAATGTGGGCACCGCAAGTAGAGAAGTTAAGAAAGCACTATCGCTGTATTGTGCCTGAGTTGTGGTCGCATGGAGAATCGGATCACGCGCCATCTTCAACGCGATCTTTAACTGATTACGCGAAACAGATCCTAGCCTTAATGGATCATTTGGATGTTACAGAGTTTTCGATCGTTGGTTTGTCCGTTGGCGGTATGTGGGGAACTGAGGTGGTGACACTAGCGCCGCAACGAGTTAAATCCTTAGTATTGATGGATACTTTTGTTGGATTAGAGCCTGAAGTGGCGCACAACAAGTATTTTTCGATGCTAGATACGATCATTGAAGTTCAATCAGTACCTGAACCAATCATTGATGCTGTTGTTCCACTGTTTTTTGCTCATAACGCGAACAACGACTCGCCGCAGTTGGTGGAGTCTTTCCGAAGCCATTTATCGTCCCTTTCCGGAGAGAAAGCAGTCGAAGTGGCTAGGGTGGGTAAAATGGTGTTTGGTCGTCGTGATCAATTTGAAGATATCGAAAAATTTGCGTTGCCTGTTCTGATTGCGGTTGGTCAGGAAGATGCGCCGCGCCCGGTATTGGAATCATACCTCATGAATGATTCTATTACCGGCTCTGAGCTAGTGCAGATCCCTAAAGCAGGTCATATCTCGAATTTGGAACAGCCAGAGTTTGTCTCCAATATGCTGACAGAGTTTTTGGCAAAGCACGCGCACTAATCAAATACGCAAACAAATACCAATAAGGTCTCAAGCTATGAGGCCTTATTTAATCCATTCTTCTTTTCACCGACTTTGGGTTCTGTCCCTTCAAGCAAGCGCTTAATATTCTGATGGTGTCTAAAAACGATCAAGCAGCACAGCATGGCAACAGGCAGCGTGTATTGAGGCTTGATCATCCAGGTATAAAACGGAGCCAATAACACGGTAACTAAAGAGGCTAACGATGAATAGCGAAAGGCGAAGACGATAGCCACCCATGTTCCGATGACCATGGCGGTAAAATCCCATCCAATTGGAGCGATTGCGCCAAGCGCGGTAGCGACGCCTTTCCCACCTTTAAAATGAAAAAAGATTGGGTACATATGACCAAGGCAGGCCGCGATAGCGATGACGCCTAAAATGATGGGTTCAATACCAAGAAAGAAAGCTCCCCACACAGGAATCGTTCCTTTCAGCATGTCACACAGCAAGACGGATGCTGCCGCTTTTTTACCACCAATTCTCAGAACGTTGGTCGCTCCGGGATTATTCGAACCCACTTGTCTAGGGTCGGATAAACGCAGAATCCGACAGATCAAAACAGCACTCGAGATCGAACCTAGCAAGTAGGCGGCAATGATCATCACAAGTGCTAATGGGGTCATATTGGTATAACTCGTCTTTTAGAGGTGTGTGCCAAGCAAGTAATTGATATCATATCTTGCTTGAGGCTATCAGACTACCCAGAGGGGGAGACTGAGAGTCAATAGTACGACTTTTTAATTAACTTTGGTATCCGACCTGTAAAGGAAGTAAAGCGCATGGATAAAGTATTTATCGAGCAATTAGAAGTAATTACGACGATTGGTGTTTATGAATGGGAACAGGAAATCAAACAAAAGCTCGTACTCGATATCGAAATGGCACACGACAACCGTCCAGCAGGACGCAGCGATGATGTAAACGATGCGTTGGATTATTCTCAGGTGAGTGAAGCGGTGTTAAACCATATTGAAGGTGGTCGCTTCTTATTGGTTGAGCGAGTGGCGGAAGAGATTGCCGAATTGATCATGACACGCTTCAATGTGCCGTGGATTAAAATTCGTTTAACGAAGCCAGGTGCTGTAGCTCAGGCAAAAGGTGTGGGCGTGATCATTGAGCGAGGTCATGCATGATCACCACTTACATTGGGATTGGCTCCAATGTGGAACGACATAAACATATTCAAGTGGCTATTGAGGAGTTAAGCGCCATCGGTAGCCAACTTAGATTGTCCACTATATACGAGTGTGAGTCGGTCGGTTTTGAGGGAAACGCCTTTTTCAACCTTGTCGTAGAAATGAAAACGGCGCTAGATTTATCCGAATTTTCGCGACAGCTACGTGAAATTGAGTTCAAATGGGGTCGTTCTGCACAAGCGAAAAAGTTTCAGCCCCGAACGGTGGATCTCGATATTATTTTGTTTGGTGACTGTGTGTCCAAGCAGAGCCCCGAATTACCACGCAGCGATATCTATAAATATGGCTTTGTTATCGAGCCTTTAAATGAGCTGTGTGCTGAACTAATTATCCCAAGCGATGGTCGAACTGTTCGCCAAGTATGGGAGCAATCATCCTATAAAGAAGTTCTGAACCCAGTTCCCCTGTGGTTCACTGTCCCAAAATTATGAGAATACAATGAGTTACTTTGAAGCGTTTATTTTGGCTTTAATACAAGGCCTCACCGAGTTTTTGCCTATTTCTAGCTCTGCCCACCTTATTCTTCCTTCTGCCATCTTAGGTTGGGAAGACCAAGGGTTGGCATTTGATGTTGCCGTTCACGTCGGTACTCTAGCGGCTGTTGTTATTTATTTCAGACGTGAAGTGGTTTCTTTGTTACGTTCATTTTTCGCCTCGATCTTTAAAGGTGAGCGAAGCAAAGAAGCTAAATTGGCTTGGATGATCGTGATCGCGACGATCCCTGCGTGTGTATTTGGTTTAGTGATGAAAGATTTCATTGAATTGTATCTTCGCAGTGCATGGGTTATCGCGACGACAACCATCGTCTTTGGCTTACTGCTTTGGTACGTTGATAAAAACTCGAAGTTGATCGATGACGAGTATGCCGCCGATTGGAAGAAATCGGTATTTATTGGTCTTGCCCAAGCATTAGCGATGATACCAGGTACATCTCGCTCTGGTGCAACCATTACCGCTGCACTTTACCTTGGTTTTACCCGAGAGGCCGCAGCGCGTTTCTCCTTCTTAATGTCTATCCCTATCATTACGTTAGCAGGTAGTTATCTAGGTCTTAAACTCGTAACAAGCGGTGAGCCTATCCACGTTGGCTTCCTGATGACGGGCATTATTACCTCTTTCATCAGTGCTTATATCTGTATTCACTTCTTCCTAAAGCTCATTTCTCGTATGGGAATGACGCCTTTTGTTATTTATCGTTTACTACTAGGCGCGGGTTTATTTGCTTATTTAATGATGATCTAGTCCTTGTAAAAACTGTGTAATCTCTTAATGGACCACATATAGTCATCTCGCCTGATTGGCGACATTGTGATATATATGTGGTCTTTCTTTATCTCACTTCTTTGAATCAACCTTATGCGAATTTTTGCACTGACTCTACTTTTAGTATTAGGCTGGCTACAGTTTGAACTGTGGCTTGGCAAGAATGGCATTGCAGACTTTCAACTTGTTGAAGCTGATATCGAAGTTCAGAATCAGGTGAACGAAAGTCTAAAAGCGCGAAACAATGAAATGTTTGCCGAGATCGATGACTTGCGCCAAGGGCTCGACGCGATTGAAGAACGTGCTCGACATGAGTTAGGCATGATCAAAGAAGGGGAGACTTTTTATCGTATTATCGGAGAGGATAACTAATGTCCGATCGCAATATCCTTTCTCTTATTGCAATTGTCCCTGCTGCGGGGGTTGGCAGTCGAATGAAAGCCGACCGTCCTAAACAATATCTCACGATTGGTGAACGAACAGTGTTAGAACATACGGTTGAAACACTGCTTTCTCATCCGGCCATTCACAAAGTAGTGGTGGCAATCAGTGACGGTGACCCTTATTACCCCGACTTATCTATCAGTCAGCGCGATGATGTCGTGCGTGTTTCTGGGGGAAAAGAGCGCGCAGATTCAGTGTTGTCCGGGCTGGAATATGCGTCAACGCAATTGAGTGACTGGGTGCTGGTGCATGATGCAGCAAGGCCGTGCATTAAACTGAGCGATATTGACCGCTTGATTGATGTAGCGCTTTCACATAAGACGGGTGCGATTTTGGCGTCTCCGGTTAGAGATACGATGAAAAGAGCGAATACAGATAATAACATCGACCATACGGTTGAAAGAGAAGCTCTGTGGCATGCACTCACTCCACAAATGTTTAAAACTCAGCAGTTAACTCACGCTTTATCATCAGCGCTAGCAGAACAAGTCTCGATTACAGACGAAGCTTCAGCTCTGGAATGGCTTGGTGAGCATCCCGCTTTGGTACAGGGACGCGCAGATAATATAAAAATAACCCAGCCTGAAGATTTGGCGCTTGCTGAGTTTTATCTACAGCGAAATAAAGGATAAGTTATGATTCGAATTGGCCACGGTTTTGACGTTCACAAATTTGGTGGTGAAGGCCCGGTTATTATTGGTGGCGTTGAAGTTCCTTACGAGCAAGGGCTGATAGCGCATTCTGATGGCGATGTAGCATTACACGCTTTATGTGATGCGTTACTTGGCGCGATTGCTGCTGGCGATATAGGCCGTCATTTTCCTGATACCGACGATAAGTGGAAAGGTGCTAATAGCCGTGACCTATTGCGCGATGTATACCGCCGCGTTAAAGAACAAGGTTACGTGTTAGGTAATGCCGACGTGACCATTATGGCGCAAGCACCAAAGATGGCTCCTCATATCGAATCAATGTGCCAAGTGATTGCAGAGGATCTTGAAACTGAACTTGGTAATGTGAATGTCAAAGCGACAACCACAGAACGTTTGGGCTTTACCGGACGAAAAGAAGGCATCGCGACTGAAGCGGTGGTATTACTTATCAAAAAATAACTCAGTTATGTGTGGCTCTATACTCTATAGCGAGAGCCGCATGTAATGGAACAAAGTATGTCTGATATTCTATCTTCTATGGCTTACCTGACGGGTAAACCGACCGCTACAGGTAAAATCAAAGCGTTGCCTGAGCATTTTCAAGTGAATGAATTACTTGGTTACGAATTCGCGGGTAGCGGCGAACACTTAATGATCCACATTCGTAAGACGGGTGAAAACACCAGTTTTGTGGCGAACGAACTTGCGAAAGCGTGTGGCGTAAAATCAAAAGATGTCAGCTGGGCGGGTTTGAAAGATCGCCACGCAGTGACGCAACAATGGCTTAGTGTCCATCTGCCAAAAGGTGAAACTCCAGATTTTAGTGAGTTCCTTGCACAGTATCCGAGCATCGAGATTCTTGAAACGACCCGACACAACAAAAAACTTCGCCCAGGCGAGTTGGCTGGTAACCACTTCACGGTAACTTTATCCGAAGTGAGTGACGTAGAGAGTGTATTGAAGCGCTTAGATTCTATCGCCAAAACAGGCGTGCCGAACTATTTTGGCAGCCAGCGTTTTGGTAACCAAGGCAATAACCTTGAAGAAGCTCGCCGCTGGGGAAGAGACAACGTACGTACTCGTAACCAGAATAAACGTAGTCTGCTACTTTCAGCTGCTCGCTCGTGGATATTCAACAATATTGTGTCAGCACGTATTGAGAAAGGTCTGTTTAATCAGCTTATTGATGGTGATCTAGTACAGATTGAAGGGCAGCAACAGCTGGTGGACTCTGCGAATAAAAGCATGCTTGAAGAGCAAGTTTCCCAAGGCCACGCATACATTACGGCGGCATTGGCTGGGGACAATGAGTTACCTACGCGAGACGATGCATTGTCGTTAGAGCAGCCTCATCTCGATGAAGAACCCGATTTAATGGCATTAATTCGCGGTAATCGTATGCGTCACGATCGTCGCGAGATTTCTTTGAAACCACAGAACTTAACTTGGCACTCAACAGAAGATTCCGTCACGCTTAGTTTCTCTTTGGATTCGGGTTGTTTTGCAACAGCGATCGTTCGAGAGCTCATTGAAGAGGTAGAAGTGGAGCGAACTTACTAATGGAAGGTAAAGCGCTAAAAATCTTGTTGAGCAATGATGATGGTGTTTACGCTGAGGGCATTCATGCATTAGCCAATGCATTGAGAGATATTGCCGAAGTGACCATTGTCGCCCCAGACAGAAATCGCTCGGGCGCATCTAATTCATTGACACTTGAGCAACCTCTGCGTGTGAACGAAATTGCCGACAAGGTATTCTCTGTACAGGGAACGCCTACAGATTGTGTTCATTTTGCGCTGAATGAGCTAATGAAAGATGATCTCCCAGAGTTAGTGCTAACAGGCATCAACCACGGTGCCAACTTGGGCGATGATGTTTTGTATTCAGGAACGGTAGCCGCAGCGATGGAAGGACACTTCCTTGGTGTTCAGGCCGTCGCATTTTCACTCGTTGGGAAGCACCACTTTGCGACTGCGGGGAAAGTAGCCAGACAAATCGTTGAGCAGCACATCCATGCGCCAATTCCAACTAATCGTCTATTGAATGTGAATATCCCCGATTTGCCTCATGATCAACTGCAGGGCATTAAAGTCACTCGATTAGGTGCTCGTCATCATTCAGAAGCGATGATCAAACAGCTCGATCCTCGTGGGCATGAAATTTATTGGCTCGGTCCTCCAGGAAAAGAACAAGATGCAGGGGAAGGAACGGACTTTCACGCCGTCGATAAAGGCTATGTGTCAATCACACCTATACAGGTCGATCTGACCGCGCATGAATCGTTAGCAAGCATGGATAATTGGTTAAAGGGTAATTGAGGATGGCAAACCCGAAGGCGGATAGATTAGTCGAGTTTCTTTCTAAAAGTGGGATTCAGAGTCTCCAAGTTTTGGAATCTATTCGTCGTATTCCGCGTGAACGTTTCGTCTCTCAGGCGATGATGCATCAGGCGTACGATAATAATGCTCTACCTATTGGTCTAGGGCAGACCATTTCTCAACCTTACATTGTTGCTAAAATGACAGAAGCTCTGGAGCTGACCCATTTGAGTAAAGTCTTAGAGGTGGGCACAGGTTCGGGATATCAGACGGCCATTTTATCCCAGTTGGTTGAGCGTGTGTTTTCTGTTGAGCGTATCAAATCACTACAATGGGAAGCGAAGCGTCGTTTAAAGCAGCTTGATATATACAATGTGTCGACCAAGCACGGAGATGGCTGGCAAGGTTGGGCAGTCAAAGCACCATTTGATGCGATTATTGTCACGGCGGCGGCGGAAACTGTGCCACCAACGTTACTTGAACAACTCGCTGAAGGCGGGATTATGGTGATCCCTGTGGGTACAGACGTACAGCAATTGCTGAAAATTACGCGCCAAGGTGATACATTTATTTCTGAAGTTATTGAATTAGTTCGTTTTGTTCCTTTAGTGGCTGGTGATCTCGCTTAAACATGTCATTCCAATCTCAATCAATGTTGATGCTTAGTGTATGCAGTGTGCTTTTTGGGTGCGCTGCTCATACGCCTGCTCCTGTGTCTGGTTTGAAGAAAGATTATAGCTCTATTCCTCGGGGTAGTTATCGTGGTAGCTACTATGAAGTGCAAAGAGGCGATACGCTGTACTTTATCGCTTATGTCACAGATAAAGATGTAAAAGAGATCATTAGTTACAACAACCTCATACCGCCCTATACGATCTACCCTGGTCAAAAATTGAGACTTTGGCGACCTGCTTATACCCCCCCATCCTATGGTAGCAAAGGCACAACGGCGATTGCGGTGGTGACTCCCCCAACACCTATCCCTCCGCCAGTAACATCGAGTAAAAACTCTACTCAACAAGTTGCATCAAAGGCTGATCAAAAACCGCCTGAATTGGTCAAAAAAGATCCACCAAAGGAGGTTGAACAACGCAAACCAAAGGAGTATGTTGAGGCTAAGGCTGAACAAAATGTCAACAAAACGGTCACTACACCCAAGCCTAAAAACAACAATATCTCTAAATGGTTGTGGCCGACAAAAGGGAGGGTGATTAAAAACTTTTCTGCTGGGGATCAGGGAAATAAAGGTATCGACATTGCAGGGCAGCGAGGTCAGGCCATTGTTTCTACAGCAGAAGGAACCGTTGTGTATTCAGGGAATGCACTTCGAGGTTACGGGAATCTCGTAATCGTAAAACATAACGATAATTACTTAAGTGCTTATGCACACAATGATCAGTTGCTAGTGCGTGAAGGACAAAGTGTTAAAGCAGGCCAAAAAATTGCAACAATGGGCAGCTCAGGAACCAATAGTGTTCGATTACACTTTGAAATTCGCTACCAAGGTAAGTCTGTTAATCCAAAGCGCTACTTGCCGTAATAATTTGATTGGCTTAAGGAATAATATAGCGACATTAGAAGTAGTAATGTCTTGCTAGCTCGCCGGGGGGGCACTATGAGTATCAGCAATGCAGCAACGAAAGTCCAAGAACTTGAAGTCGACAAGGAAGTAATGGATGATCTTCCGATAGATGACGATCAATCCTTAACCAAAGAACTTGAGGTTTCATCGAAAAGTCTCGATGCGACTCAACTTTATCTAGGTGAAATCGGCTTTTCACCGCTACTCACCGCAGAAGAAGAAGTCTTGTATGCTCGTCGCGCTTTGCGCGGAGATGAAGCTGCACGTAAGCGAATGATCGAAAGTAATTTGCGTCTTGTGGTGAAAATATCTCGCCGATACAGCAACCGAGGTTTAGCTCTTTTAGATCTTATAGAAGAAGGTAACCTAGGTTTGATTCGCGCAGTTGAAAAGTTTGATCCAGAGCGAGGATTCCGTTTCTCAACGTACGCTACTTGGTGGATTCGTCAAACCATAGAACGTGCATTGATGAATCAGACTCGCACAATTCGACTACCTATTCATGTCGTGAAAGAGCTGAATATCTATCTGCGTACGGCACGTGAACTTTCTCAGAAACTTGACCATGAACCTACAGCAGAAGAGATTGCATCTGAGCTGGATAAACCGGTTGATGATGTCAGTAAAATGCTTCGCTTGAACGAGCGTATAAGCTCTGTTGATACACCAATTGGTGGTGAAGGTGAGAAAGCGCTGCTTGATATTATTCCTGATATTAATAACTCAGACCCTGAGGTATCTACACAGGACGACGATATCAAACTTTCCTTGATCCACTGGCTAGATGAGCTGAATCCAAAACAAAAAGAAGTGTTAGCACGTCGATTCGGTTTGCTTGGTTATGAACCATCTACACTTGAGGAAGTCGGGCGTGAAATTAACCTAACACGTGAGCGTGTTCGCCAGATTCAGGTAGAGGGTCTACGTCGACTAAGAGAAATTCTGGTCAAACAAGGTTTGAATATGGAAAGCTTGTTTAGTGTCAGTGAAGAATAATAGCTACAAATGAAGTGAAAAAAGCCTTGGAATTCCAAGGCTTTTTAGTTTGTGTCTTTTGTAACTTGTTACTTGCTTTTTTTGGCTGTTTTTGGAAACACTTTGACGAGCTTAATGCGGTTTTCTTCTAGCTCTACAATTTCCATACGATGACCAGAGATATGGACGCTAAGGTGGCTTTCTGGAATATCTTCTAAATGCTCAAGTATCAAGCCATTCAGTGTTCTAGGACCATCAGTAGGGAGTTTCCACTTCAATCCTTTGTTGATGTCTCGAATGTTGGCACTGCCTTCGATAAGAAAGCTGCCATCAACCTGAGGCGTAATCTCTTCAGATAAACTTGGTGCAATGGACGTCGTGAACTCACCTACGATCTCTTCCAAGATATCTTCTAGCGTGATGAGACCGATGATATCCCCATACTCATCGACGATTAGACCGATACGCTGCTTGTTTCTCTGGAATTTCAGTAACTGCACATTGAGCGGCGTACTTTCAGGAATGAAATACACTTCATCTGCTGCTCTTAATAGTGTTTCTTTGGTGAATTCGTTCTTTTCAAGCATTAGACGGTACGATTCACGCAAGCGGAGCATACCCACGACTTCGTCAATTTGATCGCGATAAAGTACCACGCGACCATGTGGAGAGTGCGTTAACTGACGAACAATCGATTTCCAATCGTCATTGATATCTATACCCGTAATTTCGTTACGCGGCACCATAATGTCGTTCACGGTAACATGTTCTAAGTCGAGAATAGAGATCAGCATGTCTTGGTGGCGTCTTGGGATCAAACTTCCCGCTTCATTCACCACGGTTCTTAGCTCTTCTGAGCTTAGGTGATCATCGCCACCATGAACCGCTCTAATACCCAATAAGCGGATAAATCCATTGGTAATAAAGTTGACGAAGATAACGAGTGGTGACAGCACCTTCATCAATATCGTAAGCAATACACTGCTTGTGTAAGACACTTTTTCTGGATACAGAGCTGCAAGTGTTTTCGGTGTGACTTCTGCAAAAACCAGAATCACTAATGTAAGGGCACCTGTAGCAATAGCGACCCCCATATCACCATAGAGTCGCATTCCCAGAATAGTTGCAATAGCAGATGCTAAAATGTTGACGAGGTTGTTACCGATTAGGATTAGACCAATAAGGCGGTCAGGACGATTAAGCAGTTTCTCCACTCGTCTTGCGCCTTTATGACCAGTACTAGCCAAGTGCTTGAGACGATAGCGGTTCAAAGCCATCATCCCTGTCTCCGAACCCGAAAAATATCCTGAAATTACAATCAGACACGCGAGTAGCGCAAATAAGATACCCGTTGATATGTCGTCCAAAGCTTATCTAATCCTTGTGGTGTTTTTTTTGATTACTGACCTACGGATTTGCTAAATCAGTGCCAGAAAGGTTTCGCATTGTAAAAGAAAGGTGTGTTTTATGCATCTTTCTCGCACAGTTTAGTTAAGAATAATCTCGCGCACAAAGCGGCTACCGAAGTAAGCCAGTGTCAGTAAAGTCGCGCCAGCAACAGCAAACCATGTGACTTTTCTTCCTCGCCAGCCTTTTTGGTAGTGTCCCCACAATAAAACAGAGTAAACAAACCATGCAATAAAAGAGAGGATTGCTTTATGTGCTTTGCCTTGAGTAAACATATCCTGCACAAACACAAAACCAGTGAGTAAAGTACCGGTAAGCAGCAAAGTGCCAATTAGAATAATGTTAAACAGCTGGCGCTCTACCATCAATAATGGTGGCAGATTTGGGTTGATGATCATCGCTTTTTTTGTTTTCAATTTGTGATCAAGCCACGCCAATTGCAGGGCGTAGAGCGCACCAATGGTGAGTGTTGAGTACGAAAACAACGCTAAAGAAATATGAATGAGCACTTTGGGGTTTTGCTCAAAATGCGTAATAAAAGTACTTGGCAGAAAGGTCGCAGCGCCAAGGTTGATGGCTGCAAAGCTGTACACCACGGGTAACAAGAACCATAAACGAGTTTTCAGCATGGCGATGCTCATTACCAAAGAAATAATGAAGCTAATTAAGGAAGCGACATTGAGGATACTTAAGTTTTGACCTACACCTTCAAAAATCAGATCGCTGAGCAACCAAGCATGAAAAATAAGCGCAAGTGAAGCGCTGACAAAAACAGTTTTTGCTCGAATACCGGTTTGATGGACTAAACCCGGTATGATGGTCGCTATTGCCAGGAAATAAAGTATCACAGCAACAACGGCGATTAAGTTGTCCATGGTTCTCCAACAGCTGGTGGATTTTTAACAAATTATACCCTGACTCAACGACTTGAGCTATGACTTATCGCCCCCATTTACGTGAGTTGATATATCAAAACTGATTAGAGCAGTGCACAGTAGGCGTTGGCTAAGGTATACTCACGTTAGTTTGTCGCGAAATGTAAGGGCAAGTTCTATTTAGAGCTGCCTGATGAAAGAGACTTAAGATGTTTGAGAATTTAACGGATCGATTGTCCAAAACGCTGAAAAACATCAGCGGTAAAGGTCGCCTGACCGAAGACAACATTAAAGAGACGCTACGCGAAGTGCGTATGGCACTTCTTGAAGCTGACGTAGCTCTGCCTGTTGTCCGCGATTTTATTAAACGCGTAAAGGAAGCAGCTGTAGGTGTAGAGGTATCTAAATCTCTTACTCCAGGCCAAGAATTTATCAAGATCGTTCAAGGTGAACTTGAAGCGGTCATGGGTGAGTCAAACGAAGCCCTAAATTTAGCCGCTCAACCGCCAGCCGTTATCCTGATGGCGGGTCTACAAGGTGCAGGTAAAACCACATCGGTAGGTAAGCTATCTAAGCTTTTGAAAGAGCGTGAGAAGAAAAAAGTACTGGTTGTGTCTGCCGACGTTTACCGTCCAGCGGCGATTAAACAGTTGGAAACATTAGCGTCAGACCTCGGCGTAGATTTCTTCCCATCATCGCCTGACCAAAAGCCAATTGATATTGCAAATGCTGCAGTTGATCACGCGAAGAAGAAATTCTACGACGTACTGATTGTCGATACAGCGGGTCGTTTGGCGATTGATGAACAGATGATGTCTGAGATTCAAGACCTTCATGCAGCGATCAACCCTGTCGAAACACTATTTGTCGTCGATGCGATGACAGGTCAAGACGCCGCGAATACCGCAAAATCATTCGGTGACGCGCTGCCACTGACCGGTGTTATCTTGACGAAAGTCGATGGTGATGCGCGTGGTGGTGCTGCGCTATCGGTTCGTCACATTACAGGTAAGCCTATCAAGTTCTTGGGTGTGGGTGAGAAAACTGACGCACTGGAACCATTCCATCCAGACCGCGTAGCTTCTCGTATCCTTGGCATGGGTGACGTTCTGTCTTTGATTGAAGATCTGCAACGTAATGTCGACCAAGAGAAAGCAGAAAAGCTGGCGAAAAAGTTCAAAGAGAAGAAAGGTTTTGACCTTGAAGACTTCCGCGAGCAGCTAGGCCAGATGCAAAACATGGGCGGCATGATGGGGATGATGGACAAGCTTCCGGGTATGTCTCAGCTTCCTGACAATGTTAAAGACAAAGTCGATGACAAAATGTTTAAGCAGATGGAAGCGATCATCAACTCGATGACCATGAAAGAGCGTCAACGACCAGAGCTGATTAAAGGCTCACGTAAAAAACGTATTGCTGCGGGTTCTGGTACGCAAGTGCAAGACGTTAACCGCCTACTTAAGCAATTCACCCAAATGCAGAAAATGATGAAGAAGATGCAAAAAGGTGGCATGAAAGGCATGATGCGTAACATGCAAGGCATGATGGGTGGCATGGGCGGAGGCGGTGGCTTTAACCCGTTTGGTCGCTAAAAGTTTATTTTCAGTCTGTTAGCTAGCTCACAAACTTATATCTAGATTTATGTTGGTGAAAAAATAGCTAAAGACCTTGCATTGCTCCGGAATAAGAGTAAAATTCCGGAGCTTTATTTTGGCACGAGCCCCAAACTATTTAGCAATAAATGGTTTCTGGGGTTAATTTTATTTTTGAGAAAGCAAAGAGGACGACATGGTAACCATTCGTTTGGCACGTCACGGCGCTAAGAAGCGTCCATTTTATCAAATCGTAGTAGCGGACAGCCGCAATGCAGCAACTGGCCGTTTCATCGAGAAAGTTGGTTTCTTCAACCCAACTGCTAAAGGTCAAGAAGAAGGTCTACGTCTAGACCTAGATCGCGTTAACCACTGGGTTGGTCAAGGCGCATCTCTATCTGACCGCGTAGCTAAGCTAGTTAAAGACGCTCAAAAAGCGGCTTAATCCTAATATTAAGTTGAAATTAGCTTATGTCGATGAAAGGTAAAGAAACAATGAGCAGCGAGAAAATTGTTGTAGGCAAGTTTGGTGCTACTTACGGCATTCGTGGCTGGCTTAAAGTTTTTTCCTACACAGACAATACCGAAAGCATATTCGATTACAGCCCTTGGTTCATTGAACAAGGTGGCAAGTGGGTTGAGTACAAAGTAGAAAGCTGGAAACGCCATAACAAAGGTTTGGTGGTAAAGCTGGATGGTCTTGATGTGCGTGAAGAAGCGCAGTTGATGACAAACTTTGAAATCTTTATTGACCCTGCTGTTCTTCCAGAATTGCCAGAAGACGAGTTTTACTGGCGTGATTTGATTGGAATGCAAGTGGTAACTGGTAACGGTTACGATCTAGGCACAGTTTCAGATCTTCTAGAAACTGGCTCCAACGATGTTCTGGTTGTAAAAGCAAATCTAAAAGATGCTTTTGGGCAAAAGGAACGATTAATCCCGTTCCTTGAAGAGCAAGTGATCAAGCATATTGATCGCGAAGCTCAACGGATCGAAGTTGACTGGGATCCTGGATTCTAACTCTAAGTAATGAGCGATAGAACAATGTGGATTGGCGTAATTAGCCTATTTCCGGAAATGTTCCGCAGCGTTACTGATTTTGGAGTAACAGGCCAAGCGGTTAAAAAAGGTCTTTTGTCGATTGAGACGTGGAATCCTCGCGATTTTACTCACGACAAACATCGCACTGTCGATGATAGACCCTATGGTGGTGGTCCTGGCATGTTGATGATGGTACAGCCTTTGCGCGATGCCATTCACGCAGCTAAGAAGACTTCACCAGGCAAGACGAAAGTTATCTATTTATCACCTCAAGGTCGTAAGCTTGACCAGAAAGGGGTTGAAGAGTTGGCAACAAACGAGAACTTGCTTCTTATTTGTGGCCGCTACGAAGGAGTAGATGAGCGTATCATCCAATCTGAAGTTGACGAAGAATGGTCAATTGGTGATTTTGTGATGACGGGTGGTGAGATTCCAGCCATGACGTTAATTGATTCAGTATCAAGGTTTATTCCTGGGGTATTGGGAGATTTTGCGTCAGCAGAAGAAGACTCTTTTGCAAATGGCTTGCTAGATTGCCCTCACTATACGCGTCCTGAGATGCTAGATGGTAAAGAAGTGCCTGCGGTGCTCAAATCTGGCAATCATAAGGAAATTCGTCGCTGGCGATTAAAGCAGTCGCTGGGCCGTACTTGGCTAAGAAGACCAGAGCTCTTGGAAAACCTAGCTCTGACTGACGAACAGGAACAATTACTTGCCGAATTCATTAGAGAATATCGAAACAAGTAACCTATTAAATTTAGTATCAGTTTATTCTAGGAATTTAGAAAATGAGTAACATCATCAAAGCTCTTGAGCAAGAGCAAATGAAAAAAGACCTACCTAACTTTGCACCAGGTGACACTGTTGTAGTTCAAGTTAAAGTAGTTGAAGGTGAGCGTGAGCGTCTACAGGCTTTCGAAGGCGTTGTAATCGCTATCCGTAACCGTGGTCTACATTCTGCTTTCACTGTACGTAAGATCTCTAACGGTGAAGGTGTTGAGCGTACGTTCCAAACACACTCTCCAGTCGTTAATAGCATCGAAGTTAAACGCCGTGGTGCAGTACGTCGTGCCAAGCTGTACTACCTACGTGAGCGTTCTGGTAAGTCTGCTCGTATCAAAGAGAAACTTGCTAAGAAGTAATGCTATAACTAGCGTTCTCATAGTATTAGCGGAGGCCATTAGGCCTCCGCTTTTTTATTTTGTTTCTTACAACTTGCTATTTCCCTTCCTACCGTTGTCATTGGTGCTCATTTACTGGCGAGCCTGAGTAATACACAAGAAACAAAAAAGCCGATGTTTTCACATCAGCTTTTCTATTTGCGAGTAGCAATTGCGCTTCTTTTAGTATTGGTCTTCTGACCAGCCATCGGCATCTGACATATCTGGTGCGCCGGGAATTGAGTTTTCTTCATCTGCCCATTCGCCAAAATCAATCATTTGGCATTTCTTACTACAGAACGGCCTGTATGGGCTTTGCTCTCCCCATTCGACATCAGCGCCACACTGAGGGCAGGGAACAACGGTTATTTTAGACATGATGATTCTCTAAGCTTTAATGCGATATAGGCAGGATTATAACGTGTTTCGAAGTGCTTAGCTGCAAACGGCGAGTCGAAACTCAATATCACTAGTGGATGCCTGACCCGAAGAGAAATCGATAAACTTAATAGCAAAACGATTTTTGTGCCCTGAAATCATAGGGTAGACTTTAAAGTGCATTGGAATTTCTAAACGTAAGATATTCGCCTCATCAGCATCACTTTGATAAAAACCTACGTGCGCTGTGCGGTCTCGGAAGTTTCCAGTTTCTCTCGTTAGATTCAACCATAACTTGAGGGCACTAGCCAAAGGTTGAAGAGACGACAGCCATCTGTTTGCGTCTACTTTTTTGTTGTCTTCAGGCAAGTGAAGCCAATGGTGCAATGCTGGTAAGTCAAAACAGCATGAGCCGCCGGGTAAGTTAAATCGCTGACGAATAGCACTTAAAAAGCGGTCTTCCTTCAGGCTCTGTCCGAACCTTTCAGCACTCATTAACTGACTATGCACTTCATCGATTTCATTCAAAATCCCACGTAGCATGTTTTGATCAACGCCATCGATATTCAGCCAAGAACGATAAGTGAGCCTTTGTTTTTCGATGTCTTTCGCCAGTTCACTCTTTAGCTGGATCTGTTCAAAGATTTCCAACAAGTCGAACAGAGAGCGGTAAAAAACTAAGTGCTGCATATTATCACTAAATGTTGCAGCTGTTTTTAGCTGATTCAATAGAGCTTCAACCCTTAGGTAGATTCGGGTTTTCTCATTGAGTGGATGTTCGAAATAGTGAGTGGTCATTAAAATGCTGTCATGAATGGGTCTGCCTTTATTTTCACAGATTTCCCCTACACATTTCTAGGAACTTTTTGTGCAATTCTGTGACTTGAGGCAAAAGTTTCTGGTTTTCTGTGTGATTTTTAATCACGTAATCTGCAATGGCTAAGCGTTGTTCTCTACTCGCCTGCGACGCCAAAATCGATTCGACTTGCGATCGGCTCACATTGTCTCTTTCTAATGTTCTGCGAATTTGTGTTTCTTCATCAACGTCAACGACAACGACGGTATCTGCAAGTGCTTGCAAGTTGTTTTCGGCCATCAGAGGGATAACCAGTAATGCATAATCTGATTTCACCTTAGCTAAATCAACGAGCATTTGTTCGCGGATTAGCGGGTGAAGCAGGGCGTTCAGCCACTCTTTGTGTGCAGGTTCTGTAAAAATCGCCTCTCTGAGTTTAGCGCGATTGAGTGTGCCGTCTTCAAGTAAAATGTCAGGACCAAATTTAGCTTCAATGGCTTTTAACCCTATAGTGTTTGGTTCAACGACTTCTCGTGCAACCACATCCGCGTCAACGATTTCAATTCCGAACTGCTCGTTGAACATGTTGGCAACCGTCGTTTTTCCGCTGGCGATTCCGCCTGTTAATCCCACAACAAAAGGCATATTAAAGTCCAATATAGTTTGATAAGTACCAGTTCAAGATCCCTTCTCCCCACATCATGCTTATCCACCCTGCGATAGCTAAGTACGGTCCGAATGGAAAGCCTTGATCGATACCTTGCTGCTTGAGTCTCAGTTGTATTAAGCCGAAGACTAGGCCAACAAGAGAGGAAAAGAGAATGATCATTGGCAGGTATTGCCAGCCTAGCCAAGCGCCTAATGCCGCAAGTAGTTTGAAATCACCATAACCCATCCCTTCTTTGCCAGTCACGAGCTTAAATAGCCAATAGACAGACCATAGAGATAGATAACCTGCCAATGCACCAATCACTGAATCTTGTAATGAGACTGGGCTAACTTGCAATAATGCCAGTACAACGCCAGACCAAACGAGTGGAAGGGTGAGTGAGTCCGGCAGCAGCATTGTATCTAGGTCGATAAAGGTGGCCGCAATGAGGACAAAGGTAAAGACAAGTAAGGCAAGCGAAAAAATGCTGAACCCGAATTGAGAAGCCACTAAAAAGCACAGTCCTCCGGTGAGAGCTTCAACCAAAGGGTATCGGATGCTGATAGGGTTGCCGCAAGCTCGACATTTTCCTCTTAGGAGTAGCCAGCTTAGCACCGGAATATTGTCAAGGATGCGAATCGGTGTTTTGCATTTTGGGCACGTCGATCTTGGAACGCTAAGGTTATATACCCCTTTCGGTGGAGATATGTTGTATTCAGGAAAGCTAGCTGCACACTCCTGACGCCACTCTCGCTCCATCATGATGGGTAAGCGATGAATCACCACATTGAGAAAGCTACCGATGACTAAACCAAATACGGCTGCGAGAAGCGGAAATAACCATGGGTAGAAATTAAAAAGTTCCATTAAAGTGCCGTTGCCGAAAAATAAGGAATAAGGGTATCAGTGATTTACTCACCGACAAAACCAATCTTATCCTAACACGCTCATTAAGTTAAAGATTGGTAAGTACATCGCGACGACTAAACCGCCAACCACAACACCAAGGAAAATGATAATGAGTGGTTCTAGAATTTTGCCCAAGTTGTCGACCGTGTTATCTATCTCAAATTCGTAGATCGTCGCGACCTTATTGAGCATATCGTCCAGCCTACCAG
Organism: Vibrio japonicus; assembly: GCF_024582835.1. Classification (NCBI taxonomy): domain Bacteria; kingdom Pseudomonadati; phylum Pseudomonadota; class Gammaproteobacteria; order Vibrionales; family Vibrionaceae; genus Vibrio; species Vibrio japonicus. Next base: position 2,355,678 of record NZ_CP102096.1, on the reverse strand, counting down.
ACTCCTCTCCAATCATAACCATTTGCAAAACCATTTCTGGAAACGACTGAGAGTTACGCATCGCGATATACATAGGCATTCCTGCCGCCGTATCTTCATAGACACTATCAATGGCCGTTTGGTAGTGGGTGTTATTCGCGGTTTTTGCCGAAGTCTTTAAACTAGAAAGTATTGGAATACCTGCACTAAAGCTGGTTGCTAAGGTTCGGCTGAATTTGGCGATAGCTGCTTTGGTGAGGATACCTCCAATGATTGGAACACGCAGGCCTATTCGACTCGATGTTAATCGGACGCGAAAGGATTTTTTTCGGGCGAGTTTTAAACTGATCAGCAAGGCAATCAGTGTCAAAACCGTAAGACCACCATAGGCTTGAGTGATGTGGGATATTTTTAGCACTTGCTGAGTAAACCAAGGCAGTTCTGCACCAAACCCACTAAACATGGATTCAAATTCAGGGATCACTTTGGTTAGCATCAAGTAAGACACGGCGATTGCTGTGAGTACAACCATGGTGGGGTAGATAAGCGCTTTCACCACTTTTGCGCGTAATTGTTCTGATTTTTCACGATAGGTCGCAATGCGCTCAAACACTTCTGGAAGGTTACCGGATTGCTCTCCTGTCGCGACTAAGTCGATATACAGTTGGTCAAAATGTGGGCTGGCCACACTCAACGATTTGGAGATAGGCGTACCAGACTCCACGCCTTTGATCACTTGTGAAAGAATGGATTTCATTTCGGCCTTGCGATGGTTATCGGAAACCAGTTTGAGCGCAAGGATGAGAGGGACACCAGTAACCAGCATGGTGGCAAGTTGACGAGTGAGTATGGTGATGTCCTTACCTTTTACTCTGTGCGTAATACGAGCGAGAAATGAAACGTTACGCTTCTTAAGCTTTCTGACTTGTATGTGTTGCGTTTTCAGTTTATCCCGGACTTCAACTTCACTGAGCGCCAGCAGTTGTCCTGAAACTTGTTTGCCAGTACCGTTGACGCCTTTCCAGTGATAGTTTTTCAACTGGTTGGAATGTTTGTGTTTCATCCTTTTCTCCAACTTATAAATACAGGACGCGCTGCAGCTCTTGTAAGCTCGTTGTCCCTTGCAGCAACTTTTCAACGCCAGACTCTTTTAGCGTTTTCATCCCTTCTTGGCGTGCGATGCGTTCAATCTGCTGGATGCTTGCGCCTTCCGCAACGGCTTGCGATAAAGCTGCGCTGAAATTCATCACTTCATAAATACCGACGCGTCCCGAATAGCCGTTGTTACACTCCGAGCAGCCATTAGGTGATGCCTTATAAATGGTTAATCCTGATTCAAGCTCGAACCGTTCATTGACCTCTGGCGAAGGGATATAAGGAACTTTGCAGTGTGAACACAATCGACGAGCAAGACGTTGAGCGATGATCAAGCTGAGAGATGAAGCGATGTTAAAAAGCTCTATTCCCATATTACTTAAGCGAACTACACTCTCTGCTGCTGAGTTTGTGTGCAGAGTAGACAGAACTAAGTGGCCAGTCTGTGCGGCTTTAACGGCGATTTCTGCGGTTTCAAAGTCGCGAATTTCGCCCACCATGACAATGTCAGGGTCTTGACGCAGGAAGGCTCTTAACGCCTGTGCGAAGCCAAAACCGATTTGAGGCTGCACTTGTACTTGGTTGATTCCGGGTAAGTTAATTTCAACAGGGTCTTCGGCCGTTGCAATATTCACCTCGGGCGTATTGAGAATTCTTAACCCTGTGTAGAGCGATACGGTTTTTCCACTTCCCGTAGGGCCAGTCATCAAAATCATGCCTTGAGGCTTTTTCAGAGCTTGAACGTACAGTGCTTTCTGCACGTCGTTGTAGCCTAAAACATCAATATTTAAGTTCGCTTCACTGCTATCGAGTAGACGAAGTACAATTTTTTCACCCCACAGCGTCGGCAGAGTAGAAACACGCATATCAATTGCGGTGTCCTGATTGAGTTTCAGCTTAATGCGTCCATCCTGAGGTAAACGGCGTTCGGATATATCAAGTTTGGACAGAATTTTTATTCGTGCAGATAAACGGCGGCTTAGGTGGTGGGCTGGTTGCTGCGTCTCTATTAAGATGCCATCACAACGAAGGCGAACTCGGTAAGATTCTTCGTACGGTTCAAAATGGATATCGGACGCACCTTTTCGGACCGCATCCAACAAAATTTGGTTGATGTAGCGGCTAACAGGGGCATCGTCTTGGCTCAAATCTTCGATTAAGTTTATTTCGTCATCAGAAACATCAACTAAGTTAGCGAGTTCTTGTTCATTGATCTCTTTCTTGCTGTTTTGAGCGCCAGAGATTGACTTTCCGTATAGTTTCCTTATTGCGCTTTGAAGATCTTTAAAGTCAGCCAGCACTAGTTCTATTTGTAAACCTGTCGCGAAGCGGAAATCGTCTTCAATACTCATGTCGGCTGGATCAGCTATCGCAACTGTCAAAAGTGCTCCACTCTGTTGTAAAGGCAAAGCATGTGAACGAGTAATTAATTCACGTAAACCTAAGGTGTTGCAAAGTTCAGAGTAGTTGAACTGATCTGGTTTTGTTACAGGCAAGCCAAATATACTAGAAAGTTGGTTGGTTAAATCGTGACTACTAAAAATATTCAAAGTAGTTAATGCTTCAGGCACAGATTGGCCTGAAGCATTAATGTATTCCAATATTTGCTCTTCTTGGCTTGAATCGATCAAGCAAGCTTTGTGCAAGATTGAAGGTAAGTTAGTGAGCATTAGCTTTTCGGGCAGTATTCATCAGAACCAATGTTGGTACAACCTATAGTCCAAGTTACTCCAGACGGGGTAAGTTCGGGGATTAATTCAACGGTGCCTCCCTTGGCTAAACCAGCTTTACCTGCTGTTGCGTCTACTGTAGCCACGATTTTTCCATTGATGTTTGTTGCTCCTGAAGCTGCTGTTACCTGTACGTTAGAGACAACTGCAAACTTATCATCTGTTGCTTTGTCAAACGTTTGGCTAGCAGGTACACCATTATTTGCAGTCGCAGAGCGGCAGTCGGTACTGCCACTTAAAAGGCAAACTCCTACAGCTGCTTTCATTGCGGAAGATGCGTTTAGCATTTCTGAAGCGTGTGTTTTGTTTGTGTAATTTTGATATGCCGGAATGGCAAAAGCGGCAAGAATACCGACTATGGCCACTACGATCATCAATTCGATTAAAGTAAAGCCTTTCAGCTTACGACGTTGTTGTTGCATTGTTTTTCTCCATGAACAAAATGCTAAATGTTGCATAGAGAATAATTGGGATGTGTAGAAGAGGATATTATGCAGGGCGGGCTTTACGAGCCAAATAGGAAAAGTTGCAGGCTGATTTCATTTGGTGCTTAAAATAACTCGAGCGACCACAAAAATATGACTGATTTTTTCTTAAAAAACAAACAAAAAAAGAGGTTGTGAGACCTCTTTTTAATAATTGAAAAACAAGAACTTTCTCGAATTTTTATAATGGATTGTTTACTTAAAGCGCATTGATAGATCCATAGCGCGTACGTGCTTGGTTAGTGCGCCGACAGAAATATAATCAACACCGGTTTCTGCGTACTCTCGGATTGTCTCTAAAGTAATGTTGCCAGAGTTCTCTAGCGCGGCACGACCAGCGTTAATCGCCACGGCTTCACGCATCATCTCTTTAGTAAAATTGTCGAGCATAATGATCTCCGCTCCAGCGTCTATGGCTTCTTTCAGCTCGTCTAAACTCTCGGTTTCAACTTCGACTGGCTTGCCAGGATTCAGCTCTTTTGCTGTTTTGATGGTTTGTGCAATACCACCATTCGCAATGATGTGGTTCTCTTTGATCAGGTAAGCGTCGAATACGCCTATACGATGGTTAAAGCCACCACCGCATGCAACTGCGTATTTAAGCGCGCTGCGTAAACCTGGAATGGTTTTGCGCGTATCAAGCAGGCGGCAGTTTGTGCCTTCTAGTTTTTCTGCGTATTTTGCAACCATTGTCGAACAGCCAGATAGCGTCTGGATGAAATTCATCGCGTTACGCTCACCAGTCAGTAGCATACGAGACGAGCCAGAAAGCGTACAAAGTATCTGATTAGGTTCTACCTTATCACCATCTTTCACGTGCCATTGAATTTGAACTTCGCTGCCATTTTCTTGTTCAGCCAACTGCTTAAACACCTCATCAGCCCAAGCTTGACCACAAAACACACCGTGCTCACGAGTAATAATCGTGGCTTCGTTTTTTGCATCTGCAGGAATCAGACTTGCAGTGATATCGGCAGCAGGATCAAGGGTTCCACCCAAATCTTCTTTTAATGTGTCTGCCACAACACGAGAGATCTCAAGAGGCAGCTGTTGTTTCAGGTATTCAAGACGTTCTTGGCTATTGTGTGTGTTTTTCATCGCAAATCTAATACGCAGTTATGTTGGGGTGGAAATGATACGCTGACTGAACACGAAATTCAGCCATTAATCTCGCAATTCAAAGGTAAATGGATAAAATTGTGCGGAGCCAATAACTGTAGTGACCAAGATATGATTGATGCCAAAGGCTGGTATAACAAAGCGCGCCACGTTCCTTCTCCATTTTTTGACCAAAGGTCAGACACCTCAGACATCTCACTACTGGTCATTCACAATATTAGTCTTCCACCGGGGCAGTTTGGCGGGCCTTATATTGAACAGTTCTTTACAGGTACCCTGAACCCTGACGAGCATCCATTTTTTAACGTTATTCATAAGATGGGCGTGTCTGCACATTGCTTAATTCGTCGAGACGGGGAAATCGTGCAATTTGTCCCATTTATCGCGAGAGCCTGGCATGCAGGAGCATCAAGCTTTGCTGGGAGAGAAAAGTGTAACGACTATTCGATAGGAATAGAGCTGGAAGGCAGTGACTTTGTCGCCTACACCGACGAGCAATATCAGTCTTTGGTGGACTTAACTCAACAGTTACAATTGGCGTACCCGAAAATTACTCAACCACGAATTACAGGCCATCAATATATCGCGCCACTACGGAAAACCGATCCTGGGCTTGTGTTTGATTGGGTTAAGTATCGAAACATGCTCTCACAGAACGCTTAGTGAGTAACGTCGTTTCCCTACAGTGAACGCTCTCATGTAGGGAATCAACTTGACCAGTCACGAATTCTAGAGCGTTTCTTGGTATTCAATTAGGATCTGTTCAACCCAGTTTGCAATTCGGTCGTCGCTTAGCTCGTATTGAGAGTCTTCATCAAGGGCTAGGCCAACAAATTGGCTCTCATCTTCAGTCAATGCTTTAGAGGCTTCAAACTCGTAACTCTCGTCATTTGGCCAATAACCGACAAGGTTCGCTCCCGTCTTTTTCAATTCGTCGTGAAGCATCCCCATCGCATCGAGATACCATTCGCCATAGCCTTCTTGATCGCCTAAGCCGAATAGCGCGACCGTTTTGCCATTGAGCTGAACGCCGTCGATTTGATCCCATATTTCATTCCAGTCTTCCTGAATTTCACCAAAATCCCAAGTAGAGATACCGATAATAAGAAAGTCATACTCTGTCATTAAAGATAATGGAGATTCTTTGACATTGTGAACATCCACCAGATCTTCGCCAATAATCGCGCGAATTTTTTCTGCTGCCATTTCGGTGTAGCAGGTGGTAGAGCCGTAAAACAGACCGATTTTCATAACTTTCTTTTCTTTGGATGGACTAGATAACGGATTCTAACCACAAAACGCTTTGCTTTGCAGCGAATATCCTCCTCTAACCAGAATTTTTATGGCTTTCTTTGGGTTTGGAACTTACAGTGAGGCCATAAGTACAATAAGAGGTATCGCGTGTCTGAACTAATGTCTCCTGACCAAGGAATTGTAGAACAATTTTTAGATGCAATGTGGATGGAACGAGGCCTGTCTGAAAATACACTGTCTTCGTATCGCAACGACCTGATGAAATTATTGCAATGGATGGTTGCCAATAATTATCGGCTCGATTTTATTAGTTTATCTGGCTTGCAAGAGTATCAGAGTTGGCTTACCGACCAAGACTACAAGCAAACTTCCCGTGCGCGTATGCTTTCTGCTATTCGTCGTCTTTTCCAGTATTTACACCGAGAAAAAGTGCGCGCAGATGACCCAAGCGCATTGCTCGTCAGTCCTAAACTCCCTAAGCGCTTGCCTAAAGATTTGAGTGAAGAGCAAGTCGATGCGTTATTAAATGCGCCTGATCCCAATGATCCAATAGAGTTACGTGATAAGGCTATGTTGGAGTTATTATATGCAACTGGTCTTCGTGTCACCGAATTGGTTAGCTTGACCATGGAAAACGTGAGCTTGCGCCAAGGTGTTGTGCGAGTGACAGGTAAGGGTGGAAAAGAGCGTTTGGTGCCGATGGGCGAGAACGCGGTTGATTGGATTGAAACTTTTCTGCATAACGGACGGTCTGAGCTACTAGGTGAAAATACTTCAGACGTTGTATTTCCAAGTAAACGGGCCCGTCAAATGACCAGACAAACGTTTTGGCATAGAATTAAGCATTATGCCGTATTGGCGGGAATTGATACTGAGTTGCTCTCGCCCCATGTATTGCGACACGCATTTGCCACGCATTTATTGAACTATGGGGCAGACTTACGTGTAGTACAGATGCTGTTGGGTCATAGTGACTTGTCGACAACACAAATCTATACTCATGTAGCGACAGAGCGACTGAAACAATTACACAGTGAGCACCATCCAAGAGCGTAAGGTCTCCTGAAAATTAAGGTAAATAGCATGAGCGTATTACGCCGAGTAACTCTATTAACATTGCCATTTCTGATGGCCGGACAAGTGTCTGCCGCGGAAGTGAAGATTGATAAAGAACAACTAGAGCAGCGTTTTTCCAAGCTTGGCCTACAAGTGAACGACGCTGTACCCGCTGACATTGATGGTTTGGTTGAAGTACAAACCAATGAAGGTATTTTGTTTGCCTCGCCAACTGGTGACTACTTCTTGGCAGGAACACTGTACAAGCTGGATAAAAATGGCCAATACGAAGATGTGTTAGCTAAGCGACAAGCACCGATTAACGCGGCGAAGATCGAAGCGCAAAAAGCGAATATGATCGAATTTAAAGCCGACAATGAAAAGTACGTTGTTTCTGTATTTACAGACATCACCTGTGGTTACTGCGTCCGCTTACATAGCCAAATGCAGGGTTATAATGACCTAGGAATTACAGTGCGTTATATGGCTTACCCGCGTCAGGGGCCAACGGGTTCGGTGGCGGATCAAATGGCTATGATTTGGGGAGCAAAAGACCCACAATCTGCGATGAGCGATGGTAAGATCCAACGCACTTTCCCGGGTAAAGGCGAAGATTTTGCCAAGTACCAAGATATCATCAAACAGCAATTCGCATTAGGGCGAGAGCTAGGTGTCAGCGGTACTCCAGCACTCTTCCTCCCTAATGGTGAGATGGTTGGAGGTTACCTTCCACCCGCTGATTTATACCAACGTCTTCAACAAACTCAATAGTGAACAAAGAGCCTCAGACAGAGGCTCTGCTTATATTTATGATAGAAATTCAACGCCGACCAGAACCTGATTTATCTCTTCTACCCGAGTCTATTCCACCACTTCTAAAACGTATTTACGTGAGTCGTGGAGTGACGTCTCAGGAGCAGCTCGAAACCACTGTCCGATCTCTTCACTCTTACCAAAAATTGTTTGGGATAGAAGCCGCAGTCGAATTGCTGTTCGAAGCTATTCAAAACAATAAGCGCATTATTGTGGTGGGTGACTTTGATGCAGATGGCGCAACCAGCTCGGCTTTGTCTGTATTAGCGTTGAGAATGCTGGGCTCACATAATGTGGATTACCTCGTTCCCAACCGCTTTGAAGATGGGTATGGACTCAGTCCTGAAGTGGTAGACCAAGCGATCGAGATAGGCGCAGAAGTGATTATGACGGTCGACAATGGTGTTTCCTCTATCGAAGGTGTTCGCTATGCGAAAGAGCAGGGTCTAAAAGTCCTGGTTACTGATCACCACCTCCCTGGGCATGAGTTGCCAAACGTCGATGCGATGGTCAACCCAAACTTACATGAGTGTGGATTCCCATCCAAAGCGCTAGCGGGGGTAGGGGTTGCGTTTTATCTGATGATGGCTCTGTGCGTTCATATGCGAAAAATGGGTTGGTTTGCGCAGCAAGGTATGGGCGAGCCAAAACTGATGGAGTTGGTGGATTTGGTTGCGCTCGGTACGGTGGCTGATGTTGTGCCTCTCGATGAGAATAACCGCATCTTAGTTCACCAAGGGCTGCAACGTATCCGTGCGGGTAAGGCTCGACCAGGCATTCAGGCACTTATTGAGGTTGCTAAGCGAGATGCAAGGCGATTGGTCGCGTCTGACTTCGGCTTTGCGTTAGGCCCACGCATTAACGCGGCAGGACGATTGGATGATATGTCGTTCGGTGTTGAGCTTTTGATGAGTAACAGCATCCACGCGGCAAGACGTATGGCAAGCGAATTGGATGGGCTAAACCAAACGCGTAAAGAGATTGAAGAAGGGATGAAGCAAGAAGCGATGGCTTTTTGTGAAAGACTTCAATTTGGCGAAAACAGCCAATTACCTCATGGTTTGGTTCTATTCCAACGAGATTGGCATCAAGGCGTCATTGGTATTCTTGCTTCTCGTATCAAAGAGAAATTCCATCGCCCGGTGATTGCTTTTGCAGATGGAGGAGAGGGCACGATCAAAGGGTCATGTCGTTCAATTCCAGGTCTACATATGCGTGACGCGCTAGATAGAATCGACACTCAAAATCCGGGGCTGATTTTAAAGTTTGGTGGTCACGCAATGGCGGCAGGCTTAACCATCAATGAAAATGATTTTGAACGCTTTACTCGTCTGTTTGATGAGGTGGTTAAGCAAGAGCTGGATGACGCGGCATTGCGAGGAATCATCCTCTCTGACGGAGAACTCAAGCCAGAAGAGTTCAGCATGCATATTGCCGAGATGCTGCGTGCTGGTGGCCCATGGGGGCAAGCTTTCCCTGAGCCACTGTTTGACGGCGAGTTTAAAGTCTTGCATCAAAAGCTGGTAGGTGAAAAACACCTTAAGTTGATGTTGGAGCCGTTACACAAAGGTCATCCAACCAATATTATGATCGATGGCATCGCATTTAACGTGGATCTTCGTCGCTGGCCAGATGCGTCAGTGAAAACGGTGCGCTTAGCTTATAAATTGGACATTAACGAATTCCGCGGTAATCAGTCATTACAACTCATGATTGATCACATCGAAGCGAAATAGTTTAACTGGTCAAACCTGTCTGTGGCTAGAGTAGAATTAAGTATGGAAGCTACTCTAGCCCGCAACCTCTCTCATTTCTCTGACTTTCTTTTTTTCCCGCATTCTTGCTTTTTTGACATGTGCAGACACTTTTAATCATACCCAGTCATTTTTCTTTAAAAATGGGTAATTAATGTATGGAACCTGGCACGTTTTTAACCCATCTGTTTACAAAATGTAATTGGTCTGACCAATTTCACTTGCGTTTCAATAGACTATTGCTGCTAAAGTGATTTGGCGTGATGTGTTCTATGATTTACGTCAACTTTTGGCTGGAACTTGCGTTTTAATTATGTTAATTTCCTCGCCAACATAAAATTGGTATTACCAATTGACTGCAAAGAGTAGAAGAACAATAACTATGGCTTATCAAAGGATTCGTCAGCCAAAACTCTCTGATGTGATTGAACAGGAGTTAGAACGGTTGATAGTGGAAGGAACACTGGCTCCGGGGCAGCAGTTGCCACCAGAGCGCGAGCTGGCAAAACAGTTTGACGTGTCTCGTCCATCGATCCGAGAGGCAATACAACGCCTCGAAGCTAAGCGTCTTCTTACTCGTCGTCAGGGCGGTGGCACTTTTGTTAGCGAGAACATCTGGAAAAGTTTTTCAGATCCTCTGCTAAATTTATTGTCTAGCCACTCTGAAACTCAGCTGGATTTACTGGAAACGCGTCATGCGATGGAAGGTATTGCCGCTTACTTTGCAGCCGTTCGTGGTACCGAAGAAGATTTTGCACGTATTCAAGCCTGCCTTGAACGAATCGGCAAAGAGCAATCAAACAACGACGTAGAAGCGGAATCGGCTGAAGTTATGCAATTTCTGATTGCTTTGACAGAAGCGGCTCATAACGTAGTGCTGCTGCACATTGTCCGTAGTTTGGCTCCTTTGCTTGAGCAAAATATTCTGCAGAATTTTAAATTGTTACGACGCCGCCCAGAGGCGGTTGAAAACGTTAGTAAACACCGAGCTAATATCGTGGATGCGATTGTCTCTGGTCAGCCAGAAAAGGCGCGTGAGATGTCTCATTCACACTTAGCTTATATTGAAGAAACATTGTTGGATTTGACTAGGGAAGAGTCTCGTCGTGAGCGTTCTTTACGTCGAATGCAACAGGGCAATGACTCATAAAGACGATTTGCAAGTTTAATAGATCCAACCAACAGAAGGATAGATCGCCATGTCTGATATGAAGCATGACGTAGATGCACTGGAAACTCAAGATTGGCTACAAGCACTTGAGTCAGTTGTACGTGAAGAAGGCGTAGAGCGTGCTCAGTTCCTACTTGAGCAAGTTCTAGATAAAGCACGTCTAGACGGTGTTGACATGCCAACTGGAATCAACACGAACTACATCAACACGATTCCAGCAGATCAAGAACCAGCTTACCCTGGTGATACAACGCTAGAGCGCCGTATTCGCGCAATCATTCGTTGGAACGCAGTAATGATTGTATTGCGTGCATCGAAGAAAGACCTAGAACTAGGCGGCCACATGGCGTCTTTCCAGTCTTCTGCTGCATTCTACGAAACATGTTTCAACCACTTCTTCCGTGCACCAAACGAGAAGGACGGTGGCGACTTAGTGTACTACCAAGGTCACATCTCACCGGGTATCTACGCTCGTGCGTTCGTTGAAGGCCGTCTAACTGAAGAGCAGCTAGACAACTTCCGTCAAGAAGTAGATGGTAAAGGTATCCCATCGTACCCGCACCCTAAACTAATGCCTGAATTCTGGCAGTTCCCTACTGTATCTATGGGTCTAGGTCCGATCTCTGCGATCTACCAAGCTCGTTTCCTTAAGTACCTTGAAGGCCGTGGTCTGAAAGATACTTCTGAGCAGCGCGTATACGCGTTCCTAGGTGACGGTGAGATGGATGAGCCAGAATCACGCGGTGCTATCTCTTTCGCTGCGCGTGAGAAGCTAGACAACCTATGTTTCCTAATCAACTGTAACCTACAGCGTCTAGACGGCCCTGTAATGGGTAACGGTAAGATCATTCAAGAACTTGAAGGTCTGTTCAAAGGTGCTGGCTGGAACGTAGTGAAAGTAATCTGGGGTAACAACTGGGATTCTCTACTAGCTAAAGACACAACTGGTAAGCTTCTACAGCTTATGAACGAAACAATCGATGGCGATTACCAAACGTTCAAAGCGAAAGATGGCGCGTACGTACGTGAGCACTTCTTCGGTAAGTACCCTGAGACAGCTGCACTCGTTGCTGACATGACTGACGACGAAATCTTCGCACTTAAGCGTGGTGGTCACGAGTCTTCTAAGCTATACGCTGCATACAAGAACGCGGCAGACACTAAAGGTCGTCCAACAGTAATCCTAGCTAAAACTGTTAAAGGTTACGGCATGGGTGAAGCGGCTGAAGGTAAGAACATCGCGCACCAAGTTAAGAAGATGGATATGACTCACGTACTACACCTACGTGATCGTCTAGGTCTTCAAGACATTCTAACTGACGAAGCAGTGAAAGAGCTTCCGTACCTGCAACTTGAAGAAGGTTCAAAAGAGTACGAATACCTACACGCTCGTCGTAAAGCGCTACACGGCTACACGCCACAGCGTCTGCCAAACTTCACTCAAGACCTAGTGGTTCCTGAGCTAGAAGAATTTAAGCCTCTACTAGAAGAGCAGAAACGTGATATCTCTTCTACTATGGCATTCGTACGTGCACTGAACGTTCTACTTAAGAACAAGAGCGTTGGTCAGAACATCGTTCCGATCATTGCTGACGAAGCGCGTACATTCGGTATGGAAGGTCTGTTCCGTCAAATCGGTATTTACAACCCGCACGGCCAGAACTACACACCACAAGACCGCGACATCGTTTCTTACTACAAAGAAGCAACGTCAGGTCAGGTTCTACAAGAAGGTATCAACGAGCTAGGTGCTATGTCTTCATGGGTTGCAGCAGCGACTTCATACTCGACAAACGACCTACCAATGATCCCGTTCTACATCTACTACTCAATGTTCGGCTTCCAACGTGTTGGCGACATGGCGTGGATGGCTGGTGACCAACAAGCTCGTGGTTTCCTACTAGGTGCTACTGCTGGTCGTACAACGCTGAACGGTGAAGGTCTGCAGCACGAAGACGGTCACTCGCACATCATGGCGGGTACGGTTCCTAACTGTATCTCTTACGACCCAACATTCGCGTACGAAGTAGCGGTAATCATGCAAGACGGTATCCGTCGCATGTACGGTCCAGAACAAGAGAACGTGTTCTACTACCTAACGTTAATGAACGAGAACTACGCAATGCCAGCAATGCCAGAAGGCGCTGAAGAAGGCATCCGTAAGGGTATCTACAAGCTAGAAACTTACACTGGTTCTAAAGGTAAAGTGCAGCTAATGAGCTCTGGTACTATCATGAACGAAGTACGTAAAGCCGCTCAAATCCTAAGCGATGAGTACGGTGTTGCATCTGACGTTTACTCTGTAACGTCATTCAACGAAGTAACTCGTGACGGTCAAGCAGCAGAGCGTTACAACATGCTACACCCAGAAGCGGAAGCGCAAGTTCCTTACATCCAAACTGTAATGGGTACTGAGCCAGCTATCGCAGCAACTGACTACATGAAGAACTACGCAGAGCAGGTTCGTGCATTCATTCCTGCTGAGTCTTTCAAAGTTCTTGGTACTGATGGCTTCGGTCGCTCAGACAGCCGTGAAAACCTACGTCGTCACTTCGAAGTGAACGCAGGTTACGTAGTAGTAGCAGCGCTAACTGAACTAGCGAAACGTGGCGAAGTTGAGAAGTCTGTAATTGCTGAAGCAATTAAGAAGTTCGACATCGACACTGAGAAAACTAACCCGCTATACGCTTAATTAAGAAGGTAGATAAGAAATGGCAATCGAAATTAATGTACCAGACATCGGTGCGGATGAGGTTGAAGTTACTGAGATTCTTGTAAGCGTTGGCGACAAGGTTGAAGAAGAGCAGTCTCTGATCACTGTTGAAGGCGATAAAGCTTCTATGGAAGTTCCTGCTTCTCAAGCGGGTATCGTTAAAGAAATCAAAGTTGCAGAAGGCGACAAGGTTTCTACTGGTTCTCTAATCATGATTTTCGAAGCTGAAGGTGCCGCTGCAGAAGCGGCTCCTGCGGCAGCCCCAGCAGTTGAAGCTCCAGCAGCTCCTGCAGCGGCAGAACTGAAAGAAGTTCACGTACCAGACATCGGTGGTGACGAAGTTGAAGTTACTGAAATCATGGTAGCAATCGGCGACAGCATCGAAGAAGAGCAATCTCTGATCACTGTAGAAGGCGACAAAGCTTCTATGGAAGTTCCTGCACCATTCGCAGGTACTCTTAAAGAGATCAAAGTAGCAGCAGGCGATAAAGTATCGACTGGCTCTCTAATCATGGTATTCGAAACTGCAGGTTCAGGCGCTCCAGCAGCTCCTGCGGCCGAGGCGTCGGACCGTGTAGAAGCACCAGCAGCGGCAGCTCCAGCAGCATCTGCGGCAAAAGAAGTTAATGTTCCAGATATCGGTGGCGACGAAGTAGAAGTTACTGAAATCATGGTTGCAGTTGGCGATACAGTGGAAGAAGAGCAATCTCTAATCACTGTAGAAGGTGACAAAGCTTCTATGGAAGTTCCTGCACCATTCGCTGGTACTGTTAAAGAAATCAAGATTGCAGCTGGCGACAAAGTGTCTACTGGCTCACTAATCATGGTATTCGAGGTTGCAGGCGCAGCGCCTGTAGCAGTAGCGGCTCCAGCTCAAGCAGCAGCACCTGCAGCAACGGCTCCTAAAGCAGAAGCTCCAGCGGCAGCAGCTCCAGCAGCGACTGGCGACTTCCAAGAAAACAACGAGTACGCTCACGCGTCTCCAGTTGTTCGTCGTCTAGCTCGTGAGTTCGGCGTAAACCTATCTAAGGTTAAAGGTACTGGTCGTAAGAGCCGTATCCTGAAAGAAGACGTTCAGAACTACGTGAAAGAAGCACTTAAGCGTCTTGAGTCTGGTGCAGCAGCATCTGGCAAAGGCGATGGTGCAGCTCTTGGTCTACTACCGTGGCCAAAAGTGGACTTCAGCAAGTTCGGTGAGACAGAAGTTCAACCGCTATCTCGCATTAAGAAGATCTCTGGTGCTAACCTACACCGTAACTGGGTAATGATCCCGCACGTTACACAGTGGGATAACGCAGACATCACAGCTCTTGAAGCATTCCGTAAAGAGCAAAACGCGATTGAAGCGAAGAAAGACACTGGTATGAAGATCACTCCACTTGTGTTCATCATGAAAGCGGCTGCTAAAGCTCTTGAAGCGTTCCCAGCGTTCAACTCTTCTCTATCAGAAGACGGTGAGAGCCTAATTCTGAAGAAATACGTGAACATCGGTATCGCGGTAGATACGCCAAACGGTCTAGTTGTTCCTGTATTTAAAGATGTGAACAAGAAAGGCATCTACGAGCTATCTGAAGAGCTAATGGCTGTTTCTAAGAAAGCACGTTCAGGTAAGCTAACTGCTGCTGACATGCAAGGTGGCTGTTTCACTATCTCTAGCCTAGGTGGTATCGGCGGTACTGCGTTTACTCCAATCGTAAACGCGCCAGAAGTTGGTATCCTAGGTGTGTCTAAGTCAGAGATGAAACCTGTATGGAACGGTAAAGAGTTCGAACCGCGTCTACAGCTTCCACTGTCTCTATCATACGACCACCGTGTGATCGATGGTGCTGAAGGTGCGCGCTTCATCACTTACCTAAACGCATGTCTATCTGACATTCGTCGTCTAGTTCTTTAATCGAGAATAGATGAATGAGAGGCGGCCATTTAGCCGCCTCTACTAATAATAATTACCGACAATTTGATTATCTCCCTTAGTCTCTACAGGGTTTTCACAATTGAATTGTTGTCTAGCTCACAGGCTAAATTGATTTACTTTTCACACCATTAACATCTCTGTAAACTGTTGGCGGTCTGAAAATAACTGTTTATAACGAATAACTCTTAAACATAAAAATTGATACCCACTCAGCCTGTTAGGGATAATGACTACAAGAGGTCAAAATGAGCAAAGAAATTAAAGCCCAAGTTGTTGTACTTGGTTCTGGTCCTGCTGGTTACTCCGCTGCCTTCCGTTGTGCAGACTTAGGTCTTGAAACTGTACTTGTTGAACGTTACAGCACTCTAGGTGGTGTGTGTCTGAACGTGGGTTGTATCCCATCTAAAGCACTTCTACACGTTTCTAAAGTTATCGAAGAAGCGAAAGCGATGGCTGATCACGGCGTTGTATTCGGCGAGCCGCAAACAGACATCAACAAGATCCGTATCTGGAAAGAAAAAGTTGTTAACCAACTAACTGGCGGCCTAAGTGGCATGGCTAAGATGCGTAACGTGACTGTTGTTAGCGGTTACGGTAAGTTTACTGGTCCTAACTCTATCCTTGTTGAAGGTGAAGGTGAGTCAACAGTTGTAAACTTTGAAAACGCGATCGTTGCAGCTGGTTCTCGTCCAATCAAACTGCCATTTATCCCGCATGAAGACCCACGTATTTGGGACTCTACTGACGCTCTTGAACTGAAAGAAGTGCCAGAAAAACTGCTTATCATGGGTGGTGGTATCATCGGTCTAGAAATGGGTACGGTTTACCACTCTCTAGGTTCTAAAGTTGAAGTTGTTGAGATGTTTGACCAGGTAATTCCTGCGGCAGACAAAGATATCGTTAAGGTTTACACCAAGCGTATCAAAGACAAGTTCAAGCTAATGCTAGAAACGAAAGTAACAGCAGTTGAAGCGAAAGAAGACGGTATCTACGTTTCAATGGAAGGCAAGAAAGCACCTGCAGAAGCAGAGCGCTACGATGCTGTTCTAGTTGCTATCGGTCGTGTACCAAACGGTAAGCTAATCGACGGTGAAAAAGCGGGTCTAGAAATCGACGAGCGCGGCTTCATCAACGTTGATAAGCAAATGCGTACTAACGTTCCTCACATCTTCGCTATCGGTGACATCGTTGGCCAACCAATGCTTGCTCACAAAGGTGTGCACGAAGGTCACGTAGCTGCTGAAGTTATCTCTGGTAAGAAGCACTACTTCGACCCTAAAGTTATTCCTTCAATCGCGTACACTGAGCCAGAAGTGGCTTGGGTTGGTAAGACTGAGAAAGAAGCGAAAGAAGAAGGCATCAAGTACGAAGTGGCAACATTCCCGTGGGCAGCATCAGGTCGTGCAATCGCATCTGACTGTGCAGACGGTATGACTAAGCTAATCTTCGACAAAGAAACTCATCGCGTAATCGGTGGTGCTATCGTTGGTACTAACGGTGGTGAACTACTAGGTGAAATCGGTCTAGCGATCGAGATGGGTTGTGATGCAGAAGATATTGCTCTGACTATCCACGCTCACCCAACTCTACACGAGTCTGTAGGTCTAGCTGCTGAAGTATTTGAAGGTTCAATCACTGACCTTCCAAACAAAAAAGCAGTTAAGAAGAAAAAGTAATTTTTCTTGAAGCTTAAAAAAACCGCTGACTATTCAGCGGTTTTTTTGTGCGTGAAATTCGTATAACCACAGGCAATAAAAAAGGCCGATGTTTACCATCAGCCTTACTTTCACGCATTCTCAATTAATGATCGCGTTTATAGATGCATAGCATATCCAAGTAGCTTTGGGTGAGGGTCGCCAATGCTTCTGGATCTTGTGTACGGTTTGCCTGAATAAACAGTGAATAGCACATGCCGTGGAACAGAGTCGCAAGATCAGATGGATCGTGCAGATCACAAACCTCACCACGCTCAATGGCCTTTATGAACATGTTCTGTACCAGAAGCTGATTGGTGCGGTTTGTTGATACAAACAGTGGCCAAACTTCATCGCGCGTTGATGCGCTCCACTCAAACCATACTTTCAGCCAGTGACAATCATTCACGACAAGTTCAACCATCGCTGATGTTAGATTTGCTAGGTTTTCTTTTGCGTGAAGATCTAGATCGATATTGTCTGAAAGGAAGTTAGAAAACTGCCTGACGACGTGGTTGAGTACATCATCGACTAAGTCTTCGCGAGTTGGGAAATAGTTGAATACTGTTGCTACTGAAACTTGAGCAATTTCAGCAATATCCGCATGACCACCACGGCCAATACCTCTGCGAGCAAACACTTCTAATGAAATTTCCATTAGTTGCTGCTTTCTCTTTTGTGGAGACAGGCGCGTACGCGGCCTTTTAGCTATAGAGTCCATTTCAATATCCTTGCCAATTGAGTTGGTGTGGGCTTTGCCCTTATTTAGTATTTTGTAATTTTTATACAGCCTTATGAGTGTAATGGTGCATATGGATAAGGTCAACGTTTTAAGGTCAATTTATAACCACAATTGTTAATATACGCGTCCAATCTCATCTGCGTTGTATATCTGTTGTGTTAATTCTGATGCATGAGACTTTTTCCTTGTTCTTTAGCAGTGGTACACTATGCGCTCATTATCATCAGCTAGTATCTACACTGTTGGTAGGTACTAGGCAACGCGACAAACGAGATTAGTATGAAACATACAATAGAAGTAATGATTTCTGAGCAAGAGGTTCAGGAACGCGTACGTGAACTTGGAAAACAAATCACAGCTCATTACGAAGGTAGTGAAGATCTGGTTCTAGTTGGACTATTACGTGGCTCATTTGTTTTTTTGGCAGATTTAGCGCGTAACATCGAACTGACTCACCAAGTGGATTTCATGACGGCTTCTAGCTACGGCAACACAATGGAGAGCTCTCGTGACGTTCGTATCCTGAAAGACTTGGATGATGATATCAAAGGCAAAGATGTACTGCTTGTAGAAGACATTATTGATACGGGTAATACGCTGAACAAAATCAAAGAGATCCTGTCTCTGCGTGAGCCTAAATCCATTGCGATTTGTACGTTACTGGATAAGCCTTCACGTCGTGAAATAGAAGTCCCGGTTGATTGGATTGGTTTTGCGATTCCAGACGAGTTCGTTGTGGGTGTAGGTATCGACTACGCGCAGAAATACCGTCATTTACCGTTCATTGGCAAAGTGATCCCTCAGGAATAAACCTTACTGGTTTTGACTTGATGAAAGATACAAAAAAAGCGCTCACGGTTTAGTGAGCGCTTTTTTACATGTGTAGTCAGCGAGTCAGAATTAACGACAAAGCAGCTTGTGTTCTGGATTAAGGATCTCTTCCATCGCTTTTTGGTATGAAGTCTCGACACTTTCACGTGAGGTAGAGCGAACACCTAAATATTCGAGCTTACCATCACCAATTCCGTATACAACACCGTGTATTTCCACATCTTGCCCTCTTTCCCATGCGTTTTGCATGATCGTAGAGTTACCAAGGTTATACACTTGTTCTGCTACGTTGATCTCTCCGAGTTTATCCGTTCGATCTTCTGCTGGCATGTCATCTAAGTATTTACGATGTTTAAAGTAAAGATCGCGAATATGCAAAAGCCAGTTATTAATTAGACCAAGTTGCGGATTATCAATCGCTGCATTAACACCGCCACACCCATAGTGACCGCAGACAATGATGTGTTTTACTTTTAAAACATCGACAGCGTATTGCACAACAGACAAGCAGTTTAGGTCGGTATGAATAACTTGGTTAGCCACATTCCGATGAACAAATAATTCACCTGAATAAAGCCCCGTCAGACGCTCTGCGGGTACTCGACTGTCTGAACAACCAATCCACAAGAACTCCGGATTTTGCCCTTCTTCCAGTTTGGCAAAGTATTCAGGTCGTTCCGCTTTAATGGACTCAGACCATTTCGAATTGTTTTCAAATAGCTGTTTAATTTCTGGCATTTTGTTGGCAGTCCTTAGAAATACTTTCATCACTATACACAATGTTACAATTTCCTTCCCGTAAAAAGTGTAGAAAAAGGTACTCATCTGACGTGTTTGAGCATCAAAAAACATAAACTTAGCGGCTATCCTAACTAATTGTTATAAACAATGTTCATGTTGGTTGATTAACACTTATGTCAACTTCGTGATGTTTGTTAAAGTTTGGTATATCTCAGCAGTTCGATGCTGTTAGAAGCATTTCGTGTTGTATTAGGTAAGTTTGTAATGTGGAGTTGAGTTGTGTTCGGAAGTCGTTTTGAAGATATCAATCTCAAAGGAGATCTGTTTGGCGGTGTGACAACCGCAATAATCTCGCTACCTCTTGCCTTGGCATTTGGGGTTGCATCGGGAGCGGGTGCAGAAGCAGGCCTTTGGGGCGCGATTATGGTGGGCTTTTTCGCTTCACTATTTGGTGGTTCCAATACGCTAATCTCTGAGCCTACAGGCCCTATGACGGTGATTATGACAGCGGTACTCACCAGTATGATGGCAAAGTACCCTGAAAGTGGTATGGCCATGACTTTTACCGTAGTCATGATGGCAGGGGCATTTCAGATCTTGCTGGGTACGCTAAAGCTCGGAAAGTATGTCACTTTAATGCCATACAGCGTTGTTTCCGGTTTCATGTCGGGCATTGGCGTTATTCTTATCATCCTACAGTTATCGCCTCTACTTGGTCATGCTGCGCCTTCAGGAGGCGTGACTGGAACGCTATCTGCACTGCCAGACACGGTCGCTAATTTGAAGTTTAGCGAGCTTTTCTTAGGCTTGCTGACGCTCGGAATTCTGTTTCTTTTCCCTAAGCAATACCGTAAATACGTGCCAGCACAGTTAGTGGCTTTGGTTGTCGTGACTTTGCTGTCTGTGATCTTCTTTGATATGGATACGATTCGCCGTATCGGAGAAATTCCTGCTGGATTGCCATCTTTGGTGATTCCTCAAATCAATGCTGAAATGTTCACTGAGATGCTGATTGATGCACTGGTTCTCGGCACTTTGGGCTGTATTGATACACTACTGACTGCGGTAATTGGTGACTCACTGACTCGAAAAGAACACGATTCAGATAAAGAGCTGCGTGGTCAGGGATTGGCGAACATGATTTCTGGTCTGTTTGGTGCACTGCCTGGTGCTGGTGCGACCATGGGGACAGTGACCAACATTCAAGTGGGTGCTCGCTCACCATTGTCTGGTGTGGTTCGCGCACTTATGTTAGCGCTAGTCGTATTAGTGGCTGGTGGGCTGACCGAACCAATCCCTATGGCGGTATTGGCTGGTATTGCTGTTTACGTTGGTTTTAATATTCTTGATTGGAGTTTCATCCAGCGTGCTCATAAGGTCAGTGTTCAAGGCATGGTGATCATGTACGGCGTAATGCTTCTGACAGTGTTTGTCGATTTGATTGTCGCGGTGGGTCTGGGTGTATTCATCTCTAATATTATTGTGATTGAACGTCTCAGCCGTGAACAAGCGCGTCAAGTGAAAGCAATCAGTGATGCAGACGATGATGATGTTCCTTTAACTGATAGTGAAAGGGCACTACTCGATAGAGCAAGAAGCAAAGTATTGTTCTTCTATCTTTCTGGGCCGATGATCTTCAGTGTATCGAAAGCGATCTCACGTCAACACACCAGTATTTCAGATTACGAAGTAATGATCCTCGATTTAACGGATGTACCGATGATTGATGTGACGGTAGGTTTGGCATTGGAAAACGCCATCAAAGATGCGCTGGATGCCAAATGTCAGGTTTACTTGCTTTGCCCGAATGAAAATACACGGCAGCAGTTAGACAAATTCCATGTGATTGATTTGGTCCCTGACGAAAATACCTTTAAGTTCCGTTACGAAGCACTTAAAGCCGCAATCAAGCATGTAGACAGTGATGAACATCAATTCCAAGCGGTATAAATAAGCGCAATAAAGTTGGAAACGCCTCAGAGTAATCTGGGGCGTTTTTTCATTGCAAGCTGAAATTTATCCATCGAGATTTGATACGTATTTGGCTTGTGTTTTCGGTAACTTATTTTAAATATCAATATTTCTAAAAAAATGGAAAGGTTTAATTGTAATCAACTTTGCCTGACGATAGACTAATCGGCATTCACGATTCAGCACGGCAAAGAAAGTATGTACGCTTTAGAAATAGAACAGCTACGCAAGACCTATGCAGGTGGTTTTGAAGCTCTAAAAGGAGTGAGCTTAAACGTTGAAAAAGGAGATTTCTATGCGTTACTTGGGCCAAATGGCGCAGGTAAATCAACCACGATTGGGGTGATTTCGTCACTCGTCAACAAGACATCAGGCAAAGTCACCGTTTTCGGACACGACATCGATAACGAGCTAGAACTGGCTAAGCAAAACCTAGGCTTGGTTCCTCAAGAGTTTAACTTTAACCAGTTTGAAACGGTTGAACAGATCGTTATGCAGCAGGCCGGTTACTATGGTGTTCCTAAAGCACTTGCTAAAGAACGTGCTGAAAAGTACCTCAACAAGCTGGACCTATGGGAAAAGCGTAATGAGCGTTCAAGAAACCTATCTGGCGGTATGAAACGCCGTTTAATGATTGCACGCGCTTTGATGCACGAACCTAAGCTACTGATTCTAGATGAGCCGACCGCAGGTGTGGATATCGAACTGCGTCGCTCGATGTGGCAGTTCCTAAAAGAGATCAACCAACAAGGTATTACCATTATTCTGACCACTCACTATCTAGAAGAAGCTGAAATGCTGTGCCGTAATATCGGTATCATCAATAAAGGTGAGTTGATCGAAAACACGACGATGAAAGATCTGTTGAGTAAGCTGCAAGTCGAAACGTTTATTCTTGATCTTGAAGACGGGGCTGTCGAACCAACACTGGAAGGTGTCGTTAGCCAACGAATGGAATCTGGCTCATTAGAGATTGAAATTGAGAAAACCAAAGGTCTCAATGGTATTTTCAGCCAACTGAGTGAGCAGGGAATCAAGGTGCTGTCCATGAGAAACAAAGCAAACCGCTTAGAAGAACTGTTTGTGAGTATCGTTAGAGAGGGGAGCAAGTAAATGTACCGTATTTATTGGACTGCATTTCGCAGCTTGCTGGGTAAAGAAATCACTCGCTTTACTCGTATTTGGGTGCAAACATTGGTTCCACCTGCCATTACGATGACGCTGTATTTCATCATTTTCGGTAACCTTATCGGTTCCAGAATCGGTGAAATGAATGGGTTTAGCTACATGGAATACATTGTTCCTGGTTTGATTATGATGTCAGTGATAACCAACTCGTATTCAAACGTCGCTTCGTCTTTTTTCAGTGCTAAGTTGCAAAAAAATATCGAAGAATTGCTGGTCGCTCCTGTACCTAACTATGTGATTATTGCAGGTTATGTCATGGGAGGTGTTGCGAGGGGCCTATTAGTAGGTGCGCTTGTGACATGTGTTTCATTGCTGTTTGTCGACCTACAAGTTGATCACTGGGGTATCATTTTCGCGACCGTATTTCTGACGTCGGTTGTATTCGCTCTAGGTGGTTTAATTAACGCGGTATACGCAAAAACATTTGATGATATCTCTATCGTACCGACTTTTGTTCTAACGCCTTTAACTTACTTGGGTGGGGTATTCTACTCAATCAGCTTATTGCCGGAGTTTTGGCAAGGGGTATCTAAAATTAACCCAATCGTCTATATGGTGAATGCTTTTAGATATGGTTTCTTAGGCGTATCAGACGTAGGTATTGTGACCTCTTTTGGTGTATTAGGGGCGTTTGTTGTCGTGCTGTATTTGCTTGCGCATTACTTGGTATCACGCGGCATCGGTTTGCGTTCTTAAGTAACGATTATAAAGATAGGTATAAAAAAGGGTTGGCAAAAGTGCCAACCCTTTTTAGTTTGTATTCATTAAGCGTCCGCTGAAGAAGGCTCAGAGTCATCACTCTCTTTCGTCTCGATAATCATGTCGACGACTTGGTTATCTATTAAACGAGCTTTACCCAAGAAAGCAGACATAAGAATCACTGCTTGTGCTGTGTCAGCGGTAATGGCTTGCAGAGTGCGAGCATCGCGGATAAAGATTTCATCTGGATGTAAACCCGCAGCTCTTAGCTGGTCGCTTGCGTCTTCAATGACTGAAGCGTAGTCATCGCGTCCACCACGCATAGCACTGCTAATCCAGCGCATGGTGCGAGCTAGCACAGGCGCTCGTTGACGCTCATCAAGGGTGAGCAGACCATTGCGAGAACTCATCGCTAAGCCATCCATTTCACGGACAGTTGGGACACCAATGATCTCGATATCCATAGCTAAATCTTCTGTCATCTTACGAATGACAGCAAGTTGCTGGAAGTCTTTCTCGCCAAAGCAGGCAACGTCTGGCTGAACAATATTGAATAGCTTCGTCACTATCGTAGACACACCTCGGAAGTGACCTGGGCGAGAAGCGCCTTCTAAAATGGTCGAAAGCCCAGGGACGTCCACGAATGTTTGTTTGTCTAAACCTTCTGGATAGATGATTTCAGGAGTCGGCGTAAACACCAACTCAACAGCTTCACCATTTAATTTCGCCAGGTCGTCTTCCAGTGTACGCGGATAGTTGTTGAGATCGTCAGCGCGATCAAATTGCATAGGGTTGACGAAGATACTCACAACCACAATGTCTGCATGCTCTCGAGCTTTGCGAACGAGCGTTAAATGGCCTTCGTGCAAGTTGCCCATGGTCGGAACAAAAGCGATCTTGCGACCTTCACGTTTGTACTGTTTGATCTGCTCGCGGAGAGCCGAAATTTCAGCAAAAGTCTGCATGAGTATAGTGTCCTTAGGCAATCGTATGTGATTCGTCTGGGAAAGCGCCGCTTTCTACATCCGCTTTGTATTTAGCGACTGCTGCACGCATATCGCCTGTTTCAGCGAGGAAGTTCTTAGAGAACTTAGGCATGTAGTTAGCCGAGATACCAAACATATCGTGCATAACCAAAATTTGACCATCGGTTACGTTACCTGCGCCAATGCCAATAACAGGTACATCACACACTTCGGTAATACGCGCTGCCAATTCTTGAGGGATACACTCAAGTAAGATGATTTGAGCGCCAGCTTCCTGCAGCGCCAGTGCATCACTTACCATGCGATCGGCTTTTTCTTTGTCGCGGCCTTGCACTTTAAATCCACCAAAGATATTCACCGATTGTGGTGTTAAGCCTAGGTGGGCACAGACAGGAACGGCACGCTCTGTTAGCATTTTAACCGTCTCAACCAGCCAGTCGCCGCCTTCAATTTTTACCATGTTTGCGCCTGCACGCATTAGGTGAGCCGCATTTTCACAAGCTTGCTCTGGTGTTGCATAGCTCATAAAGGGCATATCAGCCATCAGTAGGCAATTAGGGCTACCAGCACGAACGCAGCGCGTATGGTAGGCGATGTCTTCTACCGTGACAGGCAGAGTGTCTCGCGTCCCTTGTAGGACCATACCTAAAGAGTCACCGACTAAAAGTACAGGCATCTCCTGACTTTCAAATAGCTGTGCAAAGCTCGCATCGTAAGCAGTAGAAGTTGCAAATTTACGACCTTCCTGCTTCCATTTCATCAGGTCGTTGATGGACATTTTTTTCATGATTTTTCCTTTTAAGGAGTTGGCTATGATTGCCAAATGGTCAGGCCATTCTTATCTACGACTTTCAGCAAGTCTTCTAGCCTGCTCCCGCATGGGAGGGTTAAATTTGGTGCGATTTCAGCAAGCGGGTAGAGCACAAATTCGCGCTCTTTCATTCCATAATGCGGAACGACCAGACGCTCTGAATCAATCACCTCATTGCCGTAAAGAATAATATCTAGATCTAAGGTTCTTGGGCCCCAGCGCTCTTCTTTGCGGACGCGCCCTTGCTCCAACTCGGTAGCTTGTGTGCAGTCGAGCAGTTCAAGTGGCGTTAATTCTGTTTGTATTTCGACAACAGCATTGATGTAGTCAGGCTGATCTTGCGGTCCCATAGGCGTGCTACTGTATAGACTAGAGCTTTGAATAAACTCAGATTTAGGTAAGCACTTTAATGCTTCAATGGCATTTTTTGTCTGCCCAACAGGATCAGACAGGTTACTTCCTACAGCAATAAATACCGTGATCATGATGTTGCCTTTGGTTTGCTCTTACGAAAGTTTTTGCGGCGACGTTTCTTCGGTGTGCCTGAGCTTGATGTTGGTCCATCAATATCGGCAACCATCGCTTGGCGCATATTTCGGCCAGCAGATTGGAAAGTATTCCACCACTTAGCGAGCTGGGTGGTCTCTCCACCTTCAATTTCACCGCGCATCTCTAAAAAGTCATAGCCTGCTCGGAACTTATTCAGCTCCATCAGACGGAATGCGCGTTTACCATTGCGACGAGGCAGTCGCAGCTGAAGTTGCCAAATCTCGCGGATAGTCGCGGTGTGACGACGAGGGATCGCAATGGTACGAACTTGCTCATCTAGTATGATATTGCTCGCTTCCATAACGGCATCGTAATAGGAGAAGTTGTGTTTCTCCATTAGCCATTCTGCTTTTTCTTGCAGAGGATACCAAAGCATTGCCGCAAACATAAACGCAGGATTAATGCGTTTGCCTTCCTCAATGCGTTGGTCGGTGGCGTCAAGAACTACATCCAGCATCTGTTCAGTGTTTGATGAGTAATCTTCAGTGAAAAACTCAGCAATGGTTGGGAATAGCTGCTGGAACAAATTGTACTCACGCATCAGGTGGTAGGTTTCTAATCCGTGACCTGACTGCAGCATTTTTAGAGATTCTTCATACAGGCGCGCTGGTGGAATATCTCGTAGAAGGAGCGCCATTTCTTCGATAGGCGCTGCTGTCTCTTCTTCAATATCGAAATCGAGTTTAACGGCGAAACGAATGGCACGCAGCATGCGCACCGGATCCTCACGGTAACGAGTTTCAGGATCGCCGATTAAGCGGACAAGCTTGTCTTGCAGATCTTCTATGCCACCTGCATAGTCGTGGATCGAGTAGTCTGCGATGCTGTAGTACATCGCATTGATCGTAAAGTCACGACGCTCGGCATCTTCGTCAATGGTGCCGTAGACATTATCACGCAGCAACATGCCTTCTTTAGACTGCTGAGAGACATTCTTACTCGACTCTTGGTGATGACCTCGGAAAGTGGCTACTTCGATAATATCGCGACCGAACATGATATGAGCCAGTCTAAAACGTCGGCCGATTAAGCGACAGTTTTTAAAGAGGTGGCGAATTTGCTCTGGCGTTGCGTTGGTCGCAATATCAAAATCTTTAGGGTGCTGGCTGAGTAATAAATCGCGTACTCCACCACCAACAAGATACGCATCAAAGCCTGCACCATGAAGTCTGTATAGCACCTTCAATGCATTATCGCTGATCTGTTTGCGAGAGATATTATGCTCTTGGCGAGTTATGACATTCAGAGATAGCTCTGGGTATATGTTTGTTTCGCTTGGTGTATAGTCGTTTTTATTCATGTGCTTCTGGCAATAATATGGTGAAAACCAACCTTGCTTCAGGCTAATTTGGTGCCTATTAAGGCGAATTTGCGGCTAATAATAGCTTACAGCGAGCTGTTTGAGAATCTTGGTGTGATCTCGGTGGAGTCGGGTAGCTGCTGTAGCTGCCATGTTTTTACGCCCCATGCGATGATCTCTGAGATGTCTAACTGCTCGATATCCTTAGCTATTTCAAAGCCTAGGAAACGCATCGCATCAAGTAATGCAGGCTTAGGGTTGCTGTTATCGATCGCCGGAGCATGATTCTGTTTGGACAATTTTTGCCCATTATCACCTAATGCCAGCGGTAAATGAAGATAGCTAACTGGCTGTTTAGATAACATTTTATACAGGCTTATTTGTCGGCCTGTGGGCTCAATGAGATCCGCACCGCGTACCACTTCAGTAACGCCTTGTTCGATATCATCCAATACTACCGCAAGGTTGTAGGCATATAAGCCATCTCGGCGTTTTATAATAAAATCTTCATCTGCTAAAGAGGCAGGGATCTCTAGCAGGCCATGTTTTTGATCATCGAACTGATAAACCGGCGCGGTCATTTTTAAGCGAATCGCGTTGTTACCTGAATCTGACAGGTGTCGATCTCGGCACGTACCTGTGTAAAAACCACCCGAATCTTTTATCTGTTTTCGGGTGCATTGGCAGTAATAAGCCTGACCGGACTTGAGCCACGTATCTATTTGAGACTGATAGAGATCGTGACGTTGGCTTTGATACACAACGTCACCATCCCAGTGCAGTTGATATGCTTCCAAAGTTTTTAAAATCAGCTCGGAAGCACCCGGCATTTCACGAGGCGGATCCAGATCTTCGATACGTACTAGCCACTTACCGTTTTTGGCTTTGGCTTGAAAATAGCTGCCCAGAGCCGCGACTAGCGAACCAAAATGGAGTGGCCCTGACGGCGAAGGAGCGAAGCGTCCGATGTAACTCATAGCAATTTCATGAATCTTATTAAACCAAAAAGGGAGCCAAAGCTCCCTTTCTCTTTAATGCAAAGCAGGTTATTAACCTTGCATCTGTTTTTCTTTGATCTCTGCAAGTGTCTTACAGTCGATACAAAGATCGGCAGTTGGGCGCGCCTCTAGGCGGCGAATGCCAATTTCAATACCACATGATTCACAGAAGCCAAAATCGTCTTCTTCGATCTTGTCTAATGTTTTCTCGATCTTCTTAATTAGGCGACGCTCACGGTCACGGTTACGAAGCTCAAGACTAAACTCTTCTTCCTGAGAAGCACGGTCAACTGGATCAGGGAAATTAGCTGCTTCGTCCTGCATGTGGTGAACAGTACGCTCAACTTCTTCCCTAAGCTGGTTGCGCCAAGCTGTTAAAATTTTAGTAAAATGAGCCAATTGATCTGGTGACATGTACTCTTCACCAGCTTTCTCTTGATATGGCTCAACCCCTGCGATGGCTAGGATGCCTAGCGCTTTTTTCTTTGATTCTGGCATGCAGCATCTCCTACTAACACCTAGTCAACTGAACTCAGCAGTCTATTTTAAGGCGGGTATCTATAGCAAAAAGAACTTAGCGAGGCAAACTCTGTATTGCAAACTTGTCGTCAATGTGGAGGTCTCGTCACTTTTAGCGCTAATTGATAAATTCAATTGCCTTGACGAGCCTCATCTCAGAATCAGAAAGTTCGGCTTTGTAGCAGAGAACTTCCACTCCTTGCTCTTGTGCTTTTTTCAGTAATTGTGAATATGTCGCGTCTATATGGTGTGCCGCTGAGACTTTTTCAATACCCGAATGTAAAACAGCAAATAAAAGTACAGCCCGGCTTCCATTTTGTGCCATTTCTGAGAGCTCTCTTAGGTGCTTTTGCCCCCGCGTTGTTACAGCATCAGGAAAGTAGCCTTGACCTTCAATATTGACATCCAATAAAGTCACACTTTTGACTTCTATATAGCAGCTTGGCTTATTTTTTGAGTTGAGCAAGATATCAATCCTACTATTTTCACTCCCATATTTAACTTCAGTTTGAAGTTGATCATATCCGTTAAGCTCTTCAATCACTTGTGACTGAATGGCTTCTACTGCTAATTGGTTTGCTCTTGCTGTATTGATACAGATGCTATGGCCATCTTTGGTTTCACTCAGCTCCCAGCTATTGGGATACTTCCTTTTCGGGTTGTCAGATGTTGAATACCACACCGTATTACCGGGCTCTGCGCAGCCTGTCATTGCACCTGTATTCGCACAGTGGATAGTACGTTCGCTGCCATCCGGTAGCGTAATGTCTGCTAAAAATCGTTTGTATCGTTTTATTAGCGTTGCGGATTCTAATCTGGGTTCAAACTTCATTTGGCACTGGATTTATGTACAATATTTGCATCATTACACCATAAGGTTTTCCCATTGTCACAATTGCCTATTGAAGGCGTCATGCCGGAGCTTCTCTCTGGCGTGCGTTCTGATGCTCAGCTCATTCTAAAAGCTGCACCGGGTGCCGGTAAGTCGACTTACTTTCCATTAAAACTACTTCAAGAGAATGTGGTGGAAGGCAAAATAATCATGCTTGAGCCTAGGCGATTGGCGGCAAGAAATATTGCGCGTTATTTGGCTCAGCAGCTTGGTGAGCCTGTTGGCCAGAAGGTGGGATATCGTGTTCGCGGTGATACGAAAGTGAGCCGTGACACCAAACTGGAAATTGTGACAGAAGGCATATTAACTCGCATGATTCAGTCTGACCCTGAATTGTCAGGAGTGGATATGGTGATCTTTGATGAATTTCACGAACGTAGTATTCACGCGGATACCGCATTGGCTTTCTGCCTCGAAATACAAGAAGCCCTTCGTGATGATCTCAAGCTGGTGGTCATGTCTGCCACACTCGATGAGCAGGCTTTGTGTTCACTCTTGCCAGATGCGCGCTATGTTGAGTCACAAGGACGTAGCTTTCCTGTTGAATACCGCTATCACGCCGTTAAAGCGAATGAACATTTAGAAGATCTAATGAGCCGACAAATAACCCGCTTGATGACAACAGAAAGCGGCTCTTTGTTGGCTTTCTTACCTGGCGTCGCGGCGATTAAGCGCGTTCAAGAAAGGTTGCAAGATTTAGCTGACGACATACAAGTCTGTCCGCTCTATGGTCAGCTAACGTTCGAGCAGCAACAAGCCGCTATTCAGCCTCCGATGTCAGGAAAAAGAAAGATTGTTCTGGCCACCAACATTGCGGAAACCTCGTTGACGATTGAAGGTATTCGCCTTGTGGTGGACTCTGGTTTGGAGCGTGTTGCGAGGTTCGATTTAAAAACGGGCGTGACTCGTTTAGAGCAAGTTCGTATCGCAAAATCATCGGCGGTGCAGAGGGCAGGTCGTGCTGGTCGTATTGAGTCAGGCATTTGTGTGCGCTTGTTCAGTGAAAGTCAGTTTAGTCAGTTGGCAGAGGTTCCTCAGCCTGAAATTCTCCATTCAGATCTGGCTGGTTTATCGCTTGAACTTGCCCAATGGGGCGCGAATGAACCTAGTGATTTAAAGTGGCTAGATGTACCCCCGCTTAGTGCTGTTAATCAGGCAAGATCGCTTCTTCAATCTCTTGGTTTAATGAATCGCCACCATCAATTGACGGATTCTGGCCGACTGGCGATATCGCTGGGAGTTGAACCTAGGACAGCCGCGATGCTAGCGCGTGCAGAGTCTTTGGACTGCACAAATACCGCTGTTTTGGTTGCCGCTTTGCTTGAAGAGACCGAGCGAAATACAACGGATTTTCTTCATAGCGTTCACCGCTTTAACCAAGGTAAACACAGTAAGCAAAAAGTGGTGTTGCAGCGTGCGCAGCACTTAATGAAAAAAATGGGCGGTCAGTTTTCTCCTCAAGCGGTTGATGAGTCCATTGTTTCTGGGTTGCTTGCATCCGCATTTCCTGACCGGATCGCTCAAGCGAGAAGTAAGCAACATGGCCGATTTTTACTGGCCAATGGCCATGGCGCAGAAATGCAAGAAACAGAGCGCCTTGCGAGCAGCGATTATTTGGTTGTCGTGGATTTGATGCGCGGTCGTTCCGATTCTGCAATGATATTCTTGGCGGCGGAGTTTGATATTGGGCTTTTGGATCGATTTAGCCCGAACCTCATAACCCAAGAGGAAGTGGTCGATTGGGATGAATCAAAGGGTAGGCTGATTGCCGAGCGTCAGGAGAAAATCGGGCGATTAATCCTCGCCAGACACGCTCTTCCAGAACCAGTTGGCGAAAAAATGACGAAAGCTTTACTCAATTTCGTTCACCGGAAGGGACTTTCAGTATTAAATTGGACACCACAAAGCCTAGAAACATTGGAGCGACTCCGTTGTGCGGCGGATTGGCTTCCAGAGCAATCATGGCCAGGTCTTGATGAAAAGGCATTGCTTAGCAACTTAGAACTTTGGCTAGAGCCTTACCTGACAGGAGTTCGCTCGGTAAAAGGGCTGAACTCAGTCAATTTGGTTGAGGCGATGATGGCGTACATCGGTTGGCCGTTGAATCAAGAGATCGAACAATGGTTACCTACACATTATCAGGTTCCAACAGGCTCTAAGAAAAAGATCCGTTATCAGCAAGGCCAAGAACCGGTTTTGTCTGTGCGGATGCAAGAGATGTTTGGTGAACAAAGTTCGCCATCTATTGCACAAGGTCGAAAAACCTTGGTGTTGGAGCTACTATCTCCCGCACAAAGGCCACTCCAAGTGACCCGTGATTTGGCGAGTTTCTGGAATGGCGCATATAAAGAAGTGCAGAAAGAAATGAAAGGCCGTTATCCGAAACATGTATGGCCCGATGATCCAGCAAGCCACGTGGCAACCACTAAAACGAAACGACAGTTAAACTCATGACAAAAAAAACGACTTCCACTGGCAATAAATCTCAGACAACGAAATCTGCCAGTAAGCCCGCTCGTAAGCGTAGAGCAACAGCGCCAAAACGCTCGCCTAAAAAGCCTAACCAACGTCATTGGTTAAAGACGCTTTGGGGAATCAGCTGGAAGGTGAGCTTGGCGGTGTTTGCCATATTGGTATTTGTGGGTATTTACCTAGACAGTGTTGTGAAACAGCGCTTTGAAGGCCAACTGTTTTCTTTACCGACGGTCGTTTACGCGAGAATTCTAAACCTTGCGCCAGGTGACACTATTTCGATTAAAGAAGTGCGTAATGAGCTTGATGTTCTGAACTATCGTAAGGTGAGTCAACCTCGCTATCCAGGTGAGTACTCGTCTTCATCCACGAAGATTGAGCTGATTCGACGCCCATTTGAGTTTGCTGATGGCCCAGAACCTGATCGTCATATCATGCTGCATTTTGACCAAAGTGGTTTGAAACGAGTCCAGTCGCTAGAAAAACGAGGTGATCTTGGTTACCTGCGTATAGAACCAAAGATGTTGGGTATGTTGGAGCAAGGCAAAGATGAACAGCGATTGTTCCTTCGTCGAGAGCAGTTTCCAGAAACGATGGTTGATGCACTACTTGCGACAGAAGATAGAGACTTTTATCAGCACGATGGCGTTTCTCCTTTGGCCATTGCGCGAGCACTTGTTGCGAATGTGAAAGCGGGACGAACCGTACAGGGTGGCAGTACCTTAACCCAGCAGCTGGCGAAAAACATTTTTCTATCCAGTGAAAGAACCTTGTGGCGTAAACTTCGCGAAGCTTATATTGCGTTGATCATTGACTATCGTTATAGCAAAGATCGTATTTTAGAAGGATACCTAAATGAGGTTTACCTAGGCCAAAGCGGTGGTGAAGCCATCCATGGTTTCGGCTTAGCGTCGCGACTCTATTTCGGCCAGCCAATTCAAGAACTGCGCATCGATCAATTGGCTATGCTTGTCGGTATGGTGAAGGGGCCTTCTTACTACAACCCGATTCGCTACCCTGAACGTGCAAGAGATCGCCGCGACTTAGTGCTTCGCCTGATGATGCAGCAGGGAATTTTAACGTCTGATCAATTTGAAAATGCGGCAAGTCGTCCGCTGGATATTCAGAAGAACCCTAGAATTGCCAGCAGACAGCCTTCTTACTTTCAACAGTTAGAAATTGAATTGAAAGAAAAAGTGGGCGGCGCGTTCCAGTCGGACAGTGGTTTCAGAGTGTTTACTTCGCTTGATCCTGTCTCACAGCAAGAGTTAGAAAATGCCATTGCGAGCAAGATTCCAGAATTAGCAAAAGTTGCTGGCCAATCGCTAGAAGGCGCTGCGATTGCCGTTGATCGCCACACAGGTGAAATTCGTGCCATGGTGGGGGGAAAGCGTACCGGCTATGATGGTTTCAACCGTGCACTCAACGCGAGTCGACAAATTGGTTCATTGGCAAAACCAGCTATTTACTTAACTGCACTTCAGCAGCCTGAAAAGTACAACTTAGCCACCACTTTGCAAGATAAACCAATAAGTCTGAAAGGTAGCCAAGGAACGGTTTGGTCTCCTCGTAACTACGATCGTAAGTTCCGCGGTGAAGTGCCTCTCTATCTCGCCTTGGCTAAGTCTTATAATGTTCCAACCGTACAATTGGGTATGCAATTGGGTATCCCAAGTGTCGTTGATACGTTAGAAAAACTTGGCGTCGATAGAAGTGAAATTAAACCTGTTCCTTCTATGTTACTTGGTTCGTTTACACTGACACCATTCCAAGTGGCGCAAATGTATCAAACGCTGACCAACTCTGGGCGTCGTGCTCCTTTATCCGCGTTACGTTCGGTGATTGATCTCGACGGAAACGTGTTGTTCCAGTCTTTACCTCATGTTTCTCAAGCCGTTGATCAACAAGCGGCATGGCTGACGACGTACGCGATGAAGCGAGGCGTGTTAGAGGGAACTGGCAGGCACTTGAACCAGAAGTTTGGCTGGGCCGCGCTTGCTGGGAAAACGGGTACAAGTAACGACACGCGAGACAGCTGGTTTGTTGGTGTAGATGGTCGGGAAGTGACTACTGTTTGGCTCGGGCGTGATGACAATAAATCGATTAAATTAACGGGTTCAAGTGGTGCGTTGCGTGTTTATTCCGAGTATCTGCAACATCGAATCCCAGAAAAGTTGACGCTACCATGGCCTAAAGGTGTGAGTACCGTAGGCTTTGCTCAATCGTCGCATGGTAGTTTAGAGCTGAGCTGTCAGAGTGCATTTAAGTTGCCAGTATGGGATGTTAATAACCAATTCAAAAAGCGTTGTGAGAACGATCCTGTCGGTTGGTTGAAAAAAATGTTCACTTGGTAACTCGCTCTTTTGGCCACATATAGATAAGCTAACACCCAGAAAAGCAACAAGAATAGCGAGCGTAGACAATGATAAAATTGGCTTGGATTGTATTGGTATCTTCGATTTCATTCGTACAGTCGGCTTACGCCAATGCCTTGTCTGAGCCAAAAGAGAAGGAAGCGCAGCGTAAAAAAATCGCGGTTGTTTTTGCCGGAGGAGGCGCAAAAGGAGCTGCGCACATCGGTGTTTTAAAAGCGTTGGAAGAGCTCAGAGTTCCGGTTGATTACATCACGGGCACCAGTATGGGGGCGTATGTCGGTGGACTGTATGCGACGGGAATGAGCTCGGATGAAATCGAAACATTGGTGGGAACGGTTGACTGGAACAGTGGGTACAGAGACCGTGTGAATCGAAGTCAAAGGCGAGCTCGTGACAAGGAATACGAAGACAGATACCAATTAACGACCGATTTAGGCTTAAGGTGGGGAGAAGTTAGAGGCTCGCGAGGATTGGTTCAAGGGCAGGGGATGTTACGAATCCTACGTGAAACCACGGGCAACCTTCCCCCATTTTCTTCATTTGATGACTTAGCGATTCCTTACCGCTCGGTTGCAACGAATATTATTGACCTTCAACCCGTTGTTATTGGTGATGGTTACCTCGTGGATGCCATGATGGCGAGTATGTCTGTCCCTGGCGCATTACCCCCTTATCAGATAAATGGTCAAATGCTCGTTGATGGTGGCGTGACCAACAATATGCCTGTCGACGTAGCCAGAGATCTAGGGGCTGATGCTGTTATCGCTGTAGATATTAGTACCCAATACAAATCTGAAGAAGACTTCACTACTCTGATTACCATCGCAGATCAGATTTCTAATTATCTCGTCAGGAGTACCACTCAACGTCAGGCCATCACTTTGACCGAATATGATGTGCTACTAAGCCCTGAAGTTGGTGACATGGAAACGACGGAATTCGACAGAATGCCAGAAGCTTTGATGAAAGGTTATTTGGCAGCCATGCAAAACCGAGAGCAGCTTGAGCGTTATAGCCTGACTTCAGCGGAATATCAGAACTACATTGAGAACAAACAAGAAGCGCGTAAAAGACTGCACTACGGGGATGAGATTAAAGTCGAGCAAATCATCATAAACAATAACACTCATTACAGTGATAAGTTACTTGAGAATCGACTAAACCTACACGCTGGCAATCGTTACAGCTTGACAAAAATCGAGCAGAGTGTCCAGGAATTGTATGCTCTCGATAGGTTTGAGTTGATCAAATATCGATACGATGAAGTGGACGATAAAGGCGCTTTGATTGTCGATGTAAATGAAAAATCATGGGGTCCAAACTACGTTAACTTTCGTTTCTTCCTAGAAGATGATTTTACGACCGATAGCCAGTATTCGATCGGTATGTCGACCAATTTTACTGATCTCAATCCACATGGTGCTGAATTTCGAACCAACCTTGAAATGGGTACTGACAAATTGATTGAAGGGGAGCTGTACAGCCCAATTCGATCCGGCCAAAAAATGTTTACGACGGTGAGCCTCGCGTACAAAAACGAAAAACGTAGCGCGCCTGTCTCCGGTTTTGATGATACCAGCCTAGAAGCATCCGATAACTTCCTCCCAGTCTCATATAAAGAATGGGAAGCAGAAGCCGCGATAGGTTATCAGCAAACACTTTGGAGTGAGTTTAAAGTGGGTTTGAGGTATACAGACGGAGAAGGTGAGTTTTCTAATTTACCCACACTAGGCGATGTTAGCTATAATCGCATTGGCGCTTTTGCTAGCTATCGTATAGACACCTTAGACAGCTTTAGCCTTCCTACTGAGGGAATATACCTAGACTTGAACTACTTGATTTCAAAGGACGAAACGGTAGACGAAGAGGAGTTGTTCAGTAGCCCGCACACTGAAGATACCTCTTATGAGCTCGGTGCGGTATTTAAAGCGGCTCATAGCTTTTCACGGCATACTTTGGTCGCAAATCTCGATCTTGGCGTTGTAAGAAGTAAAAACTCTTCTGTACCGATAGATCCAAGAGAAATTGGTGGCTTTCTTAATCTTTCAGGTATTCCCAGAAATAGCCTGATTGGCCAAAACAAAGCATTTAGCAGCCTCGTTTACCGATACAAATGGTTCGATAATAATTTTGGTCTGTTTACATCCCCATTCTATTTAGGGGCGTCTCTAGAATACGGTGGTGTATGGTCTGATCCCGATATCTCGTTAAGAGATGCGCCACTTTATACCGCTGGTTCTATATTTGCAGGTGTCGATTCGCCAATCGGCCCTGTGATGCTTGGGTACGGTAGAGCTGAGCAACGGTTTGATTCGTTTTACCTCATCATAGGAACGACATTTAAGTGATTTGGATGGCTGAGTTTGGGCATGTTCGTCATCCTCATCGACAGGAAATGGTCGCGATTGATGGGAAAAAATCGTAAAACTTTAGTCTTAAGTTGCTATGTTGGTCAAAGTGATGAGATTTTAATTTAAGGTTAAATTTGCTATTCTACTGCCCACAGTTTGGCCTCTCTGGCGCTGTTTCTCACTCAAATTGATTGAAAAATATGGCCGGAGAGCCAAGTTTCCAAGGATGCTCACTCCCTTATTTTTGAATAAATAGTAACTAAGGGGAGGGGCCGCAATGAGAGGAAAAAGTCGTGCTTGAAGCCTACCGTAAACACGTCGAAGAGCGTGCTGCTGAAGGAGTTGTTCCTAAACCACTAGATGCCGAGCAAGTTGCAGGCCTTGTGGATCTTCTTAAAAATCCCCCTCAAGGTGAAGAAGAGTTTCTTCTTGATCTTCTAGAGAACCGCATTCCACCTGGTGTAGATGAAGCTGCGTATGTTAAAGCTGGCTTCCTGACTGCTGTTGCAAAAGGTGAAGTATCTTCTCCGCTAGTAAACCGTGAAAAAGCGGCTCAGTTGCTAGGTACAATGCAAGGTGGTTACAACATTGCACCACTTGTGGATTTACTTGATGATGCATCTCTAGCTCCGATTTCTGCTAAAGCGCTATCTCATACTCTGCTTATGTTCGATGCTTTCTACGATGTTGAAGAGAAAGCGAAAGCAGGCAATGCGTTTGCACAACAGGTTCTACAATCTTGGGCTGATGCGGAATGGTTCCTATCTAAGCCTGCACTACAAGAAAAAATTACGCTAACCGTATTCAAGGTAACTGGTGAGACTAACACTGATGACCTGTCTCCAGCGCCAGATGCATGGTCTCGTCCTGATATCCCAGTTCACGCGCTTGCAATGCTGAAGAACGAGCGTGATGGTATCAACCCAGATCAACCAGGTAGCATCGGTCCAATCAAACAGATCGAAGAGCTTCAATCTAAAGGCCATCAATTGGTTTACGTTGGTGACGTAGTAGGTACGGGTTCTTCACGTAAATCTGCAACTAACTCAGTGCTTTGGTTTATGGGCGATGACATCCCTAACGTGCCAAACAAACGTGCTGGCGGTTACGTGCTAGGTGGTAAGATTGCACCTATCTTCTTCAACACAATGGAAGATGCGGGCGCACTACCAATCGAAGTTGACGTATCTAAGCTAAACATGGGCGACGTGATCGACGTTTACCCATTCGAAGGCAAAGTATGTAACCACGAAACTGGCGAAACTCTGGCTGAGTTCAAACTTAAAACAGACGTACTGATCGATGAAGTACGTGCTGGTGGTCGTATCCCACTGATCATCGGTCGTGGCCTAACAGACAAGGCTCGTCAATCTCTAGGTTTAGAGTCTACTGATATCTTCCGTAAGCCAGGTGACGTTGTTGATACAGGCAAAGGTTACTCGCTTGCTCAGAAGATGGTTGGTAAAGCATGTGGCGTAGAAGGTGTTCGTCCGGGCACTTACTGTGAGCCTAAGATGACGACTGTAGGTTCTCAGGATACAACGGGTCCTATGACGCGTGATGAGCTAAAAGACCTTGCGTGTCTTGGCTTCTCTGCTGACCTAGTAATGCAGTCTTTCTGTCACACATCTGCATACCCTAAACCAGTTGACGTAAACACTCACCACACGCTACCTGATTTCATCATGAACCGTGGTGGTGTATCTCTACGTCCGGGTGACGGTGTTATCCACTCGTGGCTAAACCGTATGCTTCTACCTGATACAGTAGGTACAGGTGGTGACTCGCATACTCGTTTCCCACTAGGTATCTCATTTCCAGCAGGTTCTGGTCTGGTTGCATTCGCAGCAGCAACAGGTGTAATGCCACTGGATATGCCAGAGTCAATTTTGGTTCGCTTCAAAGGTGAAATGCAGCCAGGTATCACGCTACGTGACCTAGTACATGCGATTCCTTACTACGGCATCAAGCAAGGTCTACTGACAGTTGAGAAAGCGGGTAAGATCAACGAATTCTCTGGTCGCGTACTAGAGATCGAAGGTGTTGAGCACCTAACGGTTGAGCAAGCGTTCGAACTTTCAGATGCATCAGCAGAGCGTTCTGCGGCAGGTTGTACGGTTAAGCTGTCTCAAGCGTCGATTGAAGAGTACCTAAACTCGAACATCACTATGCTTAAGTGGATGATATCTGAAGGTTACGGCGACCGTCGTACCATCGAGCGTCGTATCACAGCAATGCAAGAGTGGTTGGCGAATCCAGAGCTAATGGAAGCGGACGCGGATGCAGAATACGCGCACGTTATCGAGATCGATCTAGCGGAAATCAACGAACCAATCCTATGTGCGCCAAACGATCCTGATGACGCTCGTCTACTTTCAGAAGTTCAAGGTACACAAATCGACGAAGTCTTCATCGGTTCATGTATGACGAACATCGGTCACTTCCGCGCAGCAGGTAAACTGCTTGAGCAGTGGGGTGGTCAGCTAGATACACGTCTATGGGTGGCTCCGCCAACTAAGATGGACCGTGATCAGCTAACGGAAGAAGGTTACTACGGTATTTACGGCCGTGCTGGTGTTCGTATCGAAACTCCAGGATGTTCACTATGTATGGGTAACCAAGCTCGCGTAGCAGACAAAGCAACTGTAATGTCGACTTCAACGCGTAACTTCCCGAACCGTCTGGGTACAGGTGCGAACGTTTACCTGTCTTCAGCTGAGCTTGCGGCAGTAGGTGCGATTCTTGGTCGTATTCCAACTAAGGAAGAGTACCTAGAGTACGCGGCGAAGATCAACGCGACAGCAGCTGACACTTACCGTTACTTGAACTTCCACTTGATGGATCAGTACACCAAGAAAGCGGACACAGTGATCTTCCAAGAGCCAGCATAAGCTCAGGATAGATAACTCATAATGGATAAAGCCGCCGATGAAAATCGGCGGTTTTTTATTGCCTGTCGATTGGCTGAGTGAAGGTTGATAGCGATATGAAAGGTAAACGAACAAGGTTTGTACAAGGAAATATAGACAAGAAAAAAGCCACTTAACTCAGTGGCCTTTGTTGTATTTGTTTACTGGTAACCTTGATTAACCTAGCTTAAGCAAAGTAGCGATATTACGTGAGGTTTGCTGAAGATTTAGCTCGGCTTCTTGCAGCGCCGTGGCGAGGTCAACCGAGCGGTTAACGATAGCAAAGACCGCATCCAAACCGTGTTCGTGAACAACGCCATAGTCAGGAGTAAAACAGCCAGCAATCGCGATGACTTTCTTATCGTAACGTTTAGCGGTACGCGCTACGCCGATAGGTGTTTTGCCATGAATCGTCTGACTATCAATACGACCCTCTCCAGTGATCACTAGGTCAGCGTCTTGCACTAAGCTATCAAGTTTGAGCGCCTCGATAACGATATCCACGCCCGGCTGAAGCTCCGCGTTTAGGACGCCGACTAAAGCCGCGCCCATACCACCGGCAGCGCCACCGCCAGATAACTGAAGAATATCTTTATTGAGGTCACTCTTAACTACATGAGCGAACTGCTTCAACGCGTTATCGAGGGTTTCCACCATTTCTGCTGTTGCCCCTTTTTGCGGTCCAAATATCGCAGAGGCACCATGAACGCCACAAAGTGGATTATCCACATCGCAAGCGACCAGGAGTTCGATGTGTTGAAGACGAGCGTCCAGCGTTGAAAGGTTGATTGCCGCAAGGCTGTTGAGCGCAGCCCCGCCAGCAGGTAAAGCGAAACCTTGTGCGTCTGAACATTGAGCCCCCAATGCTTGCAACATGCCCAGACCCGCATCGTTAGTGGCACTGCCACCTAACCCTACAATAATGCGTTTCACGTTTTGCTCTAGTGCCGCTTGAATCAACTCACCCGTACCGAATGAGGTTGTGATTAACGGGTTTCTACTGGCTGTTGGAACCAAATGCAGACCCGAAGCCGCAGCCATTTCGATAACGGCAGTATCGCCGTCACCGAGTAGGCCATAAAACCCTTCAACAGGCTGCCCTAGTGGACCGGTTACTTGGCAAGTGACAATTCGGCCACCCGTTGCATCCACAAGGGATTGCACCGTACCTTCGCCACCGTCCGCCATCGGAACCTTGACGTAGTCAGCGTGAGGAAAAACCTCTTTAAACCCTTTTTCGATACACGTCGCCACTTCCATGGCGGACAGACTTTCTTTAAAAGAATCAGGTGCAATAACTATCTTCATGAAATTTCTCTTACAGTAAAACTAGGCTCAGTAGGTATACCAGCGTCATCGCGGTCACACCTTGAACAAATGTCGCAGCGGTTTGTGCACGGTATGCAAGACCTACGCTCATGCGGCTAAACTGAGACACAACCCAGAAGAAGCTATCGTTCGCGTGAGATACCGTCATTGCACCAGCACCGATCGCCATTACCGTGAGTACGCGACCCATTTCTGTATCTAAGCCTAGTTGCGACAACATAGGAGCGACAAGCGCAGAAGTGGTAACTAGAGCAACCGTTGACGAACCTTGTGCTGTTTTCAGTGCTGCGGCAACGATGAATGGCATAAAGATACCGACGCCAAAGGCAGACAAGGTCTCACCTAAGTACGTGCCAAGTTCGGTTGCTTTCAATACTGCACCAAACGCGCCACCAGCACCGGTGATTAGCAGGATAGGCGCTGCAGACGTGATGCCTTGGCTGATACGTTGACCAAACTCTTCTGCTTTGTTGTCTGATTTAAGTAGACGAATCGATAGCAGTAAGCCGATAAACAGTGCGACCAGTGGTTGACCTAAGAAAGCCAATACGTCGAAGACAGCACCTTGACCAAGAGGGTAAGAAGGGAACTTCGCGATTGATCCTAAACAGATAAATAGAATTGGCACAAAGATAGGAGAGAACGCCTGACCCGCTGTTGGCAGTTTTCCGTATGACTCCTTCAGTGCTTGCCAGTCTTGGCTTAGCTCTTGATGCTCTTCATCGATATTGTCAGGTTCCACGTTTTTAAAACGGTTCGCCCACAACATACCCGCGAGTGCGGCTGTTGCTGCAACAAAGATACCGACGCCAATCACTAGGCCAAGGTTTGATTCCAAACCAAGGTTACCCGCGGCAGCAATTGGGCCCGGTGTTGGTGGTACGAATGTGTGAGTAGCGTATAAACCTGTCGCCAGTGCAACACTCATTGCAACGCTTGAAGTGCGCAGACGCTTAGAGAGTGACTCTTTTAGTGAGTTTAAGATGACAAAACCAGAATCGCAGAAAACAGGGACAGAAACGATGTAGCCGATAATGGTCATAGTCAGGGTTGGGAAGCGGTCACCTAAAAGGCGAATAACGCTATCAGCCATAGTGATAGCCGCACCACTTTTTTCCAAGATCACACCGATGATGGTACCTAAGACGATCACCAAACCGATGTAGCCTAAGATGCCACCAAAACCACCAGTGATGGTTTTCGCGATACTATCGGCTGGTAAACCGTAAGCGAATGCCGCGATAAAAGCTGCACTGATTAAGGCGAGGAAGGGGTGTAACTTAAATTTGGTGGTGGCGATGACGATAAAGCCAATCACCGCCAACAATATGAGTATCAGCTCCATGTGAAAACTCCGAGTAAGGGTTAGGGACGGTAAGTATGTTGGCTGAGCGTGTGGGCTCAGCCGTTGTCTAGCTAATCAGAGGTGTTTGTTATCTTGTCTGTTTCTTAATAGCTAGGCGCATTATCGTGGATTTGAGATAAATTGAATTGTGCAAATGTACAAAGTTGAACGTTTGGTTCTTGTTTAAATTGTGCAAAGTGACAAGTTTGTAGCTTAAGCTAGTACAATTTCAATGCTAAGTACAAGTGGATTTTATCTTCTAACTTGTTGATATCTATTGAAGTAAGCTCGTTGATCTTATCAAGTCGATAACGAAGCGTGTTGCGGTGAATATGCAGCTCTTGGCAGGTTTTAACTGGATCACAATTTAGTAACAAATATGCTTCGATCGTCTTTTGTAACTGACCCTGGCGGTCATGCTGTTGCAGTTCCAGCAAAGGGTTGAGTAGCTTTTCTCGTTGCCAGTTTTGGTACTGCATTGCGCTGAGCAACACTGGTAGTTGGTGGTCGTGAAAAAAGAAAATCGTTCCTTTTAGCTTACGTGTCACCTGCAGTGTGGTCTTCGCGCTTTGATATGAACGGGTTAGGCCATTAATACCCGGAAAATAATCTCCCACTGCGACCCGGACTCGAAAGCTGGCCTCTTTATTGATCCGCTTGAGCAACGCTTTGACACGTTTGCGTTCTTTATCTGGATTCCATCCCTCACCACTCAAGGAGGCGGGCTTGAGTACCACTACTTCATGTTCAGACACCGATAGGATACCAACAAGATTATTGCGCTCTGGGTATTCGAGTAGGTGAACAAGGTGTTGCATGTGTTCTAAGGTCAGTGTGTTATCGCCGAGTGGGGTCAGCTTAATAATCGTCGCGATGCGTGGCTCATTGATATCGATATCAAGCCTTTGCGCGATGGTCGATAGCTTTTGAGCGTCGCTCTCTTCGGCGGAAATTAACTGCAGTACTAACTCTTCCCTATGGCGCTTATCCCACTGAACTTGCTCCATGAGTTCGGCTTGTTCAACGATCAACTCTGCGGTCATTTTGACTAACTCACCATAATGTCGCACCTGTGAAGGCTCGCCAGAAATACCGACTACGCCGAGCACTTGCTGGTGGTGCACGATTGGTAAATTGATCCCAGGCTTTACTCCTTTGAGGTGTGCGGCAGTGGCTTGGTCGATTTCAACGACGCGACGCTCCGCGCTGGCCAACACCGCTCCTTCATGCTTTTGCTGCAAGCGAGAAGGGTCTCCCGAACCTATGATTCGTCCTTGTTCATCCATAACATTGACAGAGTACGGGATGATCTTCATAGTGCGCTCGACAATCTGCCGAGCAATCGCTTCGTTCAGTTTCATGCTAGAGAATGGTGCCTCAGAAGAATTTTATCGATAATAGTACCTGATCTCGTTATCAATAGAGAAAAACATGGATTACGAATTTAAGAAAAACACCCTCGACGGTAGCTATTACTGCCACTGCTCTATGGATCACGAAATTATTGGCCGCTGGCTGCAAGAAGAAATAGGTAAAAAACGCGACAAGCTTGATGCCATTCAAGAGCTTATTTCCTCAGCAATACAGAGCCCTACTCAAGAATTCTCACTGATTGGTCGTGAAATCAGTTTGATGATCTGTGGTGATGAAGTAACGGTACAAGATAACGCGTTGCTACACAGTATTGAGCTGGAGGAAGGGAGCGAGTTTGAGTTGTATGACTGCGAGAGTGTTGCTTGCTGTGGGTTAGAAGACTTTCAGCAATTAATACAGCAGTGGCA
Organism: Vibrio japonicus; assembly: GCF_024582835.1. Lineage (NCBI taxonomy): Bacteria > Pseudomonadati > Pseudomonadota > Gammaproteobacteria > Vibrionales > Vibrionaceae > Vibrio > Vibrio japonicus. Next base: position 2,312,111 of record NZ_CP102096.1, on the reverse strand, counting down.
GCTCTTTGTTAGTAGGTAGATTTTCGCCATTGCACCGAAATTGTTTTACTGCTTCATTTTTGTGAGAAGGGCGCACCAATAAGGTGCGCCCTTTCTTTTTTTGTACTTTCTATTTTGTCTTACTTGTTAATTATCAATGCCTTAAAAACATGGCACGCACCTTGGATTATGTTGAGTAAAAGGAAGTGAGATTCAGAGAGGATGCGATGAAATTAATAAATGCGATTGTAAAACCATTCAAATTGGATGATGTACGTGAAGCGCTTGCTGATGTCGGTATTGAAGGTATGACGGTGTCAGAGGTAAAAGGTTTCGGGCGTCAGAAAGGTCATACCGAGCTTTACCGTGGTGCGGAGTACCAAGTGGATTTCTTGCCGAAGGTTAAGCTAGAAATTGCGACTCATGCTGACAACGTAGATAACGTGATTGAAGCGATCACGAAAGCTGCTTATACCGGAAAAATCGGTGACGGAAAAATATTTGTATACGACTTAAGCCAAGCAGTGCGAATCCGTACTGGTGAAATGGATGCGGAAGCACTGTAAGAATTCGAAGGATTGGAGATGATCAAATGGAACTAACAACAACCGTAACAGAACTAAGATACGCACTAGATACCTTTTTCTTCCTCATTTCAGGTGCTTTGGTTATGTGGATGGCAGCAGGTTTTGCAATGCTGGAAGCTGGTTTAGTGCGCTCAAAAAATACAACCGAAATATTAACCAAGAACTTTTGTTTATACGCAATTGCTTGTACTACCTACCTGGTTGTCGGCTACAACATTATGTATGTAGGCAATGATGAAGCTGGTTGGTTGCCTTCATTTGGTGCATTGATTGGTACGCAAGGTGAAGGTGCAGATCACTCGCTGGAGTCTGATTTCTTCTTCCAAGTGGTGTTTGTTGCAACGGCTATGTCTGTCGTATCGGGTGCGGTGGCAGAACGTATGAAGCTGTGGTCATTCTTGATTTTCTCTGCGGTTCTGACGGCGTTTATCTACCCGATGGAAGGTTACTGGACTTGGGGTGGCGGCTTCCTATCAGAAGCAGGATTCAGCGACTTTGCAGGCTCTGGTATTGTACACATGGCAGGTGCTTCAGCGGCTCTAGCGGGTGTATTACTGCTGGGTGCACGTAAAGGCAAATACGGTAAAAACGGTGAAATTTACCCAATTCCAGGCTCAAATATGCCATTGGCGACCGTTGGTACGTTTATCTTATGGTTTGGCTGGTTCGGCTTTAACGGTGGTTCTCAGCTGATGGTGTCTGACTTTGAAAACGCGACAGCGGTCGGTCAAATCTTCCTGAACACCAATGCAGCGGCGGCAGCTGGTGCGATTGCGGCATTACTTGTGTGTAAGACAACCTGGGGTAAAGCTGACCTAACGATGATCCTTAACGGTGCATTAGCAGGCTTGGTAGCCATTACGGCTGACCCTCTATCGCCATCGCCACTATACTCAGTCGCAATTGGTGCAGTGTCAGGTGCATTAGTGGTGTTTAGCATCATCGGTCTAGACAAGCTTAAAATAGATGATCCAGTGGGTGCGATTTCTGTACACGGTGTTTGTGGTTTCTTCGGTCTGATGGTTGTTCCATTAAGCAACGGTGATGCAAGTTTTGGTGCTCAGTTACTTGGTGCTGCCGTCATCTTTGCTTGGGTATTCTTTGCGAGTTTAGTGGTATGGGCCGTATTGAAGTTCACCGTCGGTATCCGCGTGTCCGAAGAAGAAGAAATGGAAGGGATGGATGTTCACGATTGTGGTGTTGATGCTTACCCTGAGTTTGTTACCGTTAGATAACCATAAATGCAACTGATTGTATAAATTGAGATCAAAAACCTGTCAACTAAGGCAGGTTTTTTTTATTTAGGAGATTGTTTTTAGAATCGACATGAATATAATAACGCAACTGATAAACGTTATCATTACGAATAATTAAAGGACTGACCCATGAAAAAAGTGCTAACTCTTTCCGCTTTAGCTTGTGCAACACTTGCTCCAACGGCTATGGCTGCTGAAGAAGTGAATGTGTACTCATACCGCCAACCATTTTTGGTTGAACCAATGCTTAAAGAGTTCACTAAAGAGACTGGCATTAAAGTTAACGTTAAGTTTGCTAAAGAAGGTATTGCAGAAAAGCTAGCTCAAGAAGGAGAGTACAGCCCTGCTGACGTTCTGCTAACGGTTGATATCGCTCGTCTGGCTGAGTTAACGAAAAAAGGCCTAGTTCAACCTGTTGAGAGCCCAGTCCTAGAAAAGAACATTCCAGCTCAGTACCAAGACACAACAAATGAGTGGTTTGCACTAACGACTCGTACTCGTAGCGTTTACTCATCTCGTGATCGTGTAGGTAAACTGGGTGAAGATTTCACTTATGCAGACCTAGCGAAGCCAGAATTCAAAGGCAAAATCTGTACTCGTAGCGGTAAGCACCCATACAATGTATCACTAGTGTCTTCTCTGATTGCTCACCAAGGCGAAGCGGCAACAAAAGAGTGGTTGGAAGGCGTGAAAGCTAACCTAGCTCGTAAGCCTCAAGGCAATGACCGTGCACAAGTTAAAGCGATCAAAGAAGGTCTATGTGACGTTTCTCTTGGTAACAGCTACTACCTAGGTAAGATGGTTAACGATGCTGAGCAAAAAGCATGGGCAGACGCGGTATACATCAACTTCCCTAACCAGAAAACCACGGGCACTCACGTAAACATTTCTGGTATGGCGATGGCGAAATACTCTCCAAACAAAGAGAACGCACTTAAACTGATGGAATTCCTCTCTGATAACACAGCGCAAGCTTTGTACGCAGAAGTGAACTTCGAATACCCAGTGAAAGAAGGTGTTAAGCGTTCTGAGCTAGTCGCTTCTTGGGGTGATTTTAAAGCAGATACAATTTCTCTAGACACAATTGCTGATCACCATGAAGCAGCGATCAAACTTCTAGACGAAGTTAAGTTCGACCTTTAATCGTTATTTTGATATCACTCGGTGAGAAGTTTGCTCACCGATGATAAATTTACAGCCTCAAGTCGCTCTTTTGTCAGGGTAACTTGAGGTTGTTTGTTTATAAGGGTATAACTAGCCCTCAACGATTAAAAGGATATGAGATGTATTTGCAGATGCATTTATCTCTCACTCAGCCTGGCTGTAATTAGGCGATGAAAGAAAAGAATTATTTATGGAAAACCAGTAGTGGGGCGTTGGCTTTGTTACTGGTTTTACCGATCTTAGCGATATTTTTTACCGCAGTAGGTGAAACAGACGATCTCTTTGCACATCTTATGTCGACTGTGCTGCCTACCTATACCTATAACACGATAGCATTGGTGCTCGGGACGATGGCTCTGGCGCTGGTGTTTGGTATCCCTTCAGCTTGGTTTATGGCGATGTGTCGATTGCCAAGCGAGCGTGTTCTTCAGTGGGCGTTGGTACTGCCGCTGGCTATGCCAGGCTATATCGTTGGATATATTTTTACGGACTGGTTTGATTTCGCTGGTCCGATACAACTCCTGCTGCGTGATATTACGGGTTGGGGCCCAGGTGAATACTGGTTCCCAGACATCAGAACGCTCACAGGGGCGACAATTGTTCTCTCTTTAGTTCTTTATCCTTATGTGTACTTGCTTGCACGTGCAGCGTTTATGGAACAAAACGTTTCTCTATTGCAATCTGCCCGCCTGCTAAAATGTTCTCCGTGGGAAAGTTTCCGTCGAATCTCAATGCCATTGGCTCGTCCTTCAATTGCAGTAGGCTTATCACTTGTTGCAATGGAAACCGTCGGTGACTTCGGCACGGTAAGTTATTTTGCTGTGAACACGCTGACAACAGCGGTTTACGATACTTGGCTAGGTTATTCAAGCCTAACCGCGGCGGCTAAGATCTCTGCCATTATGTTGGTTATTGTTATTTTGTTGCTTAGCGCAGAGCGATTTAGCCGACGCAGACAAAAATTGTTCCAAAGCCAATTCAGTAGCCGAGAAGATTTTCGTTATGAACTAAACGGTTGGAAAAAGTGGCTAGCGTTGACTTGGTGCTGGGGGCTGGTCTGTATCGCGTTTATTTTCCCGTTGGGTCAACTTGTTATTTATGCATACAAGTATTTCGCGCAGAGCTGGACGACTGAGTTTAGAGAGTTTGCGTTGAATAGCCTTTATGTTTCTATCAGCGCAGCCATCATTGGTGTCATTGTCGCGTTGCTGGTGAACTTCTGCCAACGCTTAAGTCCAGGTCGTCAAAGCTTGGCATTTATGCGATTGGCGTCGATGGGCTATGCCGTTCCTGGTACGGTGTTAGCTATTGGCGTTATGGTGCCAGTGCTATTCATGGACCACTTGGTTAATGATATTGCGAAAGCTATGGAATGGGGTAGGCCGGGGCTTATCTTCTCAGGTTCAATGTTTGCCATCATTTTTGCTATGGTGGTGCGCTTTTCTGCCGTCGCGATTGGTAGTATCGAGAGTAGCCTAGGTAAAATTTCTCCTTCATTAGATATGGCATCTCGCACTATGGGATGTAACACCAACCAAATGTTGTGGCGTGTGCACTTTCCGCTGGTGCGCCGTGGTGCCTTAATTGCTGGTCTTTTAGTGTTTATAGAGTCAATGAAAGAGTTAAACGCTGCACTTTTATTGCGACCGTTTAACTTTGAAACATTAGCGACCTACGTTTACAACTTTGCCTCAGACGAGCATTTAGAGCTGGCTGCTCTACCTGCAGTACTGCTGGTTTTGGTGGGATTAATTCCACTGGTTCTGATTAACCGTTCACTGGAGCATTCACACTGATGAGCTGCGCACTTTCGATTCAAGATTTGACCTGTAAGTACGATGAAAAGACGACAGTATTGGAGTCGTTATCATTAGAGGTGGAGCATGGCGAGATAGTTTGTTTGCTTGGTGCCAGTGGCTGCGGAAAAACGACGCTGCTCAAAGCCATCGCCGGATTGTTACCGCTTAGCTCAGGGACGATGAGTTTAAACTGCGTGACCATTGATGATGGTGAGAACTGGATGCCGCCAGAGCAGCGCAACATTGGTATGATCTTTCAAGATTATGCGCTCTTTCCGCATTTGACGGTTGCGCAAAATGTTGCGTTTGGCTTAAAAGACTGCAGTGCGAAAGAGAAGAACAGTAAAGTAACTGAAATGCTGGAACTTGTGCATTTACAAGATTTTAGTGAGCGTTACCCTCATCAATTATCTGGTGGTCAACAGCAACGTGTGGCGATTGCGCGTTCTTTGGCTTATAAGCCAGACTTACTTCTACTCGATGAGCCTTTCTCCAATATAGATACACAAGTACGTCATGAGCTGATCAGCGAAATCCGTAAAATATTCAAGAAGCAGGGTGTCACGGCGATTTTTGTTACGCACAGCAGAGAAGAAGCGTTTGCGTTTGCAGATAAAATGGCAGTGATGAACCACGGCGTAATAGAGCAATATGGGACAGCTGGTGACCTGTATTACAAGCCTTCGAGTAAGTTTGTGGCGGACTTCTTAGGTGGCGGCAGCTATTTAGCAGCCAAGCGTATTTCTGAATTCGAGTTTGCTACCGAGTTAGGTGTCGTCGAAGCTCAGGCACAGCAGAACATTGAACTTGAAGGTATCTGTGAATTGCTACTTCGTCCACAACATGTTCAAATCGTGGCAACAGAAGAGAGTAGCGTTACGGTACTTGAGCAGCAATTTATGGGTGACCATTGCCGCTATGTGATCGATGCGGGTGGAAGTCGACTGTTAGCAAGTTCTTCGGAGCCACTGGCTATTGGCCAGACTGTATCGGTGAAAGTGGATACGCAGGGCGTATTGGCATTCTAAAAGAGACGTGCTTTTTACATAGGTAAATAAAGACAAAGCCCAGCAGCGTGCTTAATGCCGATCGTTTAGCTACTTGAACGATCCTACAGAGGCTCCATAATCGGTCGTAACGTAAGTTACGGCCGATTTTTTATGTCTGAGTTTTCAAAAGAGTTACAGGTTACCGCAGAGTTTTGCCACGAACGTCCAATCGATGTTTTTAATAAACATATTCCTTTGGAATGGGTTGAAGAAGCTGTTCAACAAACTGGGCGAGTATCGCTCAGAAAACGTCGTCTACCCGCTGAACAAGCTGTTTGGTTAGTACTCGGTATTGGGCTTCAACGTAATCGTTCCATTCAAGATGTTTGCGATAAACTGGAGTTAGCATTCCCTGATGTAGAGGGGGAACTTACGCCTATGGCAACTAGTAGTATTATCAAAGGGAAAGAACGCCTTGGAGATAAACCGATACGTTATTTGTTTAAAACTACAGCTCAACAGTGGGAGCAACAATCAGAGTTTGACGAAGTTTGTGGCTTGAAGATTCTTAGTGTCGATGGCACATATTTCAAAACTCATAATACAGCAGAAAATCAGCACTTTGGCTTTGCTCAAAAAGGAGCATCATTCCCGAGTGTGCTAGCTGTAACATTAATGTCAACACGTAGTCATCTTTTATCTGACGCTGCTTTTGGGCCAGTAACAAATAGTGAAATCTCCTACGCTCAACAACTTGTGGGTTCCGCTCCTGATGACTCATTAACACTCTTTGATAGAGGGTTCACTTCTGCAGAGCTATTTACCAGTTGGCGTGGCGCTAGCAGTAACAGCCATTGGTTAACACCAATCAAAGCTAAAATGCGTTATGAAATCGTTGATAGCTACACTGAACATGATCATCTCATTGATATGCCTGTATCACCACAAGCTCGCCTGATTCTTATCCCAACACCTAAAGGTGAAATCAAAGGCTTTATTACTTCTTGCTTATGCCCTGAGCGCTATCCGTTTGATGCTCTAGTTAAAGTGTATTGGAAGCGTTGGGAAATAGAACGCAGTTACGGTGAACTCAAGCAGTATCAGTTGCAGAACAAGCCAACATTACGAAGTAAGAAAAAAGTCGGGGTATATCAGGAGCTATGGGGGATATTAATCAGCTACAACATTGTGAGGTTGGAAATGGCAGAGATGGCTAAGCAACACAAAGTAGAACCTCTGCGGATCAGCTTCATTAATGCCTTGTTTTTAATTATGGATGAAATGATTTGGGCGAGCGATACGAGAAGCCCAGGAGCGATACCAAAAAACTTAAAGATACTCAGGGATAGTGGGAAACGGCTTATTCTCCCAAAAAAACGAAACCGGAAACCCTATCCCCGAGCGGTTTTGAAAAAGCCAGCCCGATATCCTAATAAACATGCTACTCGCTCTTAAGCGAGTGGCATTAAGCAGCGTGCTGGGCTTTTGTATTATGGGATCTAACCATCGTACACGTGCTATTAAAGCTGTAAAAAGTCTTTAAACTGCTGTACCACGTGTTCAGCTGTCTCTTTGTCTGCCATTTCTGCAAAGATACGTAGCAATGGTTCGGTTCCCGAGAATCGAGCGATGATCCAGCCTCCATTTTTGAAATACACTTTCGCTCCGTCTTCGTAGCTGACTTTTTCAATTTCAAACTCGAAGTTAGGCAATTGTTTCTCAATGTAGATGCGGTTGTGTAGGATCTCTTTCTGCGTCGGTTTGAACTTGCAGTCACCTTCCGCCATGTAGGCGTAGCCGTATTTGGCGTAGATTTCGTCGAGCAACTCAGACAGTTTTTTACCGGTTACTGAAATCATTTCAACCAATAGACTTGAGGCGAATACCCCATCTTTGCCTTTGATGTGGCCACGAATCGTTAAACCACCAGAACTTTCACCACCGATCAATGAGTCGTCAGCTTCCATCTGCGAGCTGATGTGTTTAAAGCCTACAGGCACTTCAAAGCACTTCTCGCCATGGTCTGCCGCGATCTTATCCAGCAAGTGGGTCGTCGCAATGTTACGTACCACCGAGCCTGTCCAGCCTTTGTATTCCAGCAGGTAGTAGTACAGAAGGATCAGCACTTCGTTTGGGTGAATAAAGTGACCTTTCTCGTCGATAATGCCGAGTCGGTCGGCGTCACCGTCGGTACCGATGCCGATATCATAGCCTTGCTCCGCCACCAAGTGCATTAAGCGATACAGGGTCGCCGCGCTTGGTGAAGGCATCAAACCACCAAAGTCTGGGTTTTTACCGTCGTTGATCACATCCACATCACAACGGCCGTTGATCAATACTGTTTGTAGTGCGTTTTTCGCCACGCCAAACATAGGGTCAATCAGCACACGCAGGTTGGCTTTTTTAATCGCTTCAATATCGATAAAGTCGATGATTGAGTCAACAAACTCGTTCATCGGGTTAATCACATCGATCAGCTTGTCTTCTACTGCTTGTTCAAAGTCCACGCTTTTTACTTGATTGGCGCTCAGAACCGCGATTTGATCTTCGATCTTTTGCGTGATCACTTCATCAGCGTCTCGACCGCCTTCGATGAAGACTTTCACACCGTTGTAATCGGCTGGGTTATGCGATGCTGTAATACACGCTGAGTAGGCACATCCCATCTCTTTTGCTTTGAACATTACGATAGGGGTGGGAACAAACTTATCAATAAAGCTGACTGTTACGCCATTCGCTGCCAGTACTTCCGCAAACCAGCGACCGGCTTTGTCAGATAAAAAGCGTCGGTCGTAACCGATGACAAACCCTTTCTCAGCCACTTGTTCCGCGTTGATGATGTTCGCGACAGCTTGAGCCACAAGGCGCACGTTGTCTTTGGTGAACTCTTCGCCAATGAAAGCACGCCAGCCACCTGTTCCGAATTTGATCATATTCATAATCCTTAATTCATAGCAGGAGCCTCACAAGGAGGCTCCTAGCTAGCTTAGCCTAGTACAACCACTACGTCGTTAACACTGCCTTCCGCTTGTACAGGAACAGCGCCAGATACAGCTTCACCGTTGATAGTGATTGATTTCACGCCTTTACTGACTGAGTTTGGGTTCTCTACTTTGATGTTGTAAGTCGCGCCTAACCATTGACGCGTCACTTCAAAGCCTGGCCAGTTTGTTGGAATACATGGGTCGATAGTGAGACCGTCAAAACCAGTACGCACACCTAGGATGAAGTTTGTTACCGCGAAGTACGCCCAACCAGAAGTACCCGTTAACCATGGGTGGTTTGCACGACCATGGTCTTGGTGGTCGCGGCCCATGATGAACTGTACATATGAGTACGGTTCTGCGATACGTTTCTCGATGATGTCGTTTTGGTTGTATGGGTTGAGTGCATCGTAGAATTTCATTGCACGGTCACCACGGCCTAGTTTCGCTTCTGCTACCCACGCCCATGGGTTTGGATGCGAGAAGATCGCGCCGTTTTCTTTCACGCCTTGGTAAACGCGAGTAACGAAGCCGATGTCGTCGTTTGGCGTTGCAAATGACGGCGAGTTTAGGTGTAAGCCGTACTCAGAGAATAGGTTCTCGTCGACTGCATCCATCGCTTTTTCACCACGCTCTTGAGATACCGCACCAGATAGAACCGCTAGTGTGTTCGACTCAAGGTGTACACGACCTTCTTTCTGCTGTGCAGTACCAATCTTGTCACCATCTTTAGTCAGACCACGAATGTACCAGCCGCCTTCTTCGTCCCAAAGGTGTGCTTCACACGCTTCACGAACGTTGGCCGCCATTTCTGTGTATTTTTCAACATCAGATTCTTTGCCTAGGTATTTCGCTAGGTCGATAAACTCTTTAAGTGCCCAGAAGTGCAGGAATGACACCATTGAAGACTCGCCACCACCTAGGTTTAGACAGTCGTTCCAGTCTGCGCGCAGACCCTTACAGATACCTGTTTGACCAACGTACTCAGCTGAGAAGTCCAGTGCTGCTTTCATGTGGTCATACACGGTTGCATCGCCGCCGTCCGCGTATGGGATCACTTCGTCAAAGAAGCTGTGTTCACCTGTTTCCATCACGTATTTACAGATAGTTGGAACCAGCCATAGATGGTCATCAGAACACGTATCTTCGATGCCGTGGATTTTATCTTCATCTGAAGGCGTTGGTACAACAGTCGGTGATTTTGACGGTTTAACGTCTGCTTTCTCTGGGTCAAACCAGTCAGGATCGAATAGGTGCAGACCGTAACCTGCTTTCACCTGACCACGTAGAAGGTCAACGATACGCTTACGTGTCATTGCTGGGTTCGCGTGGGGAACAGAGATCGCATCTTGTGCTGTGTCACGGTAGCCAAGACCAGTACGACCGCCAACTTCGATGAAGGATGCAAAGCGAGACCACACCACACAGGTTTCTGCTTGGTAGAGCGTCCAAGCGTTGATCATGGTGTCTAGACCTTCGTTTGGCGATTTCACTTGGAACTTCGCGCAGCGCTCATCCCAGTGTGCTTTGATACCTGCGAATGCGTTATCTACTTCTGCTAGATCTTGGTATTTCGCGCGTAGACGTTCACCGTTGCCTTTACCGATACCTAGGATGTAAGCAAAACGCACTTCTTCGCCTGGCTGGATAGTGAATTGCTTGTGCAAAGAGCCACAGTGGTTGTAACACGTTTGAGCAGAGTTGAAACACTTACCTTGCTCTACGGCTAGTGGGTTGGCTTCGTCGCGGTACAAACCAAGGAAGCTATCACGTTGGCCGTCGTATGAATCTGGGTCGAATGTTGAAGCTAGGTAGTAGAAGCCTTCAAAGTCGTTAGTGTTGTAGTACAGGTCGTATTCAATCACGCCATCTTTATATGCCGTACCTGCTGAGTACAGAGACATTTGATGGTTTTGGTTGTCTGATTGAATGTGGCTGAATGAGAATTCGACAAACGAGAAAGCGCTGATGGTACGTGGCTTATCTGAAGTGTTTTTAATCACTACGTCCCAAATTTCAGCATCTTCGCCTTTTGGTATGAATAGCGTTTTGGTTGCGCTGATGCCGCTGTATTCACACTTGAATTTTGAGTACGACAGACCATGGCGTACTTCGTAGTTCGCTTCGTCTAGGCTTTTTGCTACTGGTTGCCATGAGATTGACCAGTAGTCTCCCGTTGCATCATCACGCAGGTACACGTAGTGTCCCGGACGGTCAAAGGTCGCGTTCGGGCGGAACTTAGTAACACGGTTATATTCGGGAGAGTTGTAGAACGAGTAACCCCCGGCGTTGTGTGAAATAACAGTACAGAATTTTTCTGTGCCTAAATAGTTAGTCCAAGGCGCTGGAACGTCTGGGCGAGTGATGACGTATTCACGATTGTCGTTATCGAAATAGCCGTATTTCATGATAATTTCCTTTTTACCAAGCTACCGTATCGGTAGCCAAATTCTTTTAGCTAGTGAAAACTTTAAATAAGTTGCTCATTGAGCATGTGTTATTTCCAAGGTTGCCTATATTGAATGTCTTGCTTGTCGAGTAGAGGCAAGTGTCCTTTCAATCGAGACAAATAGCCTTCCCAGCTACGGTGTGCTTTATCTGTCCAGCACGCTTCTGCCATTGCGGTTAGGCGAGGGAAAATCATGTAATCCATACGTTGCTGAGTGATGATGATTTCACTCCATAGCGCACATTGGATACCAAGAATGCGTTTACGAATTGGGTCACCGTCAGGAATTTCCGCTAAAGGTTCATATCGATATGCGTTTTCTAACGGAATCACTGCTGCCCAATCGACGCCCGGTTCTTCTGGAGCGTAGTCTTGAGTCATATCTAAGTAGGTGGACTGGCCTGGCTGAAGGATGACATCAAAACCTTGTTTAGCGCAGTTCAAAGCGGCTTCTTCGCTCAGCCATGAATAGATCACGGTATCTTTGCTGACTTTGTTTCCATGTTGCGCTTCTTCCCAGCCGACCATTCGTTTACCTAGTGTTCGCAGTTTTTGTTCGGCGTGACGCAGCAAATGTCCTTGTAATTCCTTAGCGGATTGGTAGCCATGTTTCGCCATTAACTTTTGGCATGAAGGGCTTTCAATCCACACACCTTCTGGCACTTCATCGGCACCGATATGTACCCATTTCGATGGGAATAGTTCAGCGACTTCTTCTAGTACTTTGTCGAGGAACTCGTACGTTCCAGGCAAAGCAGGGGACAGAATATTATCGTTGTAGTGTTGAATGCTGTGATACTGAGATTTGTCTTCTGGATCGTGTAGCAATTCAGGGAGTGACTTTATAGCTGCTCGGCAGTGGCCTGGAATATCAATCTCAGGAATGACGGTGATACCGCGATCTTCGGCAAAAGCGATCACCTCTTTGACCTGATCTTGAGTATAGAATCCGCCATAAATACTGTTTAAATGACTGTATTGAGGCTCTAACGGCGTACCACTACCGCGGTATGCGCCCACACTAGTGAGTTGTGGAAAAGCTTTGATTTCCAAACGCCAGCCTTCGTCATCGGTTAAGTGCCAGTGGAAAGTGTTAAATTTGTAGTGCGCCAGTTGATTGATTAGACGTTTAACGCGCTCGATAGGGTGAAAGTGACGAGCACAATCGAGCATCATGCCACGATATTTAAAGCGTGGGCTGTCACTGATTTTGATGTACGGAACGACCAATACTGATTCAGTCTCACTTCGTATTAATTGAAGCAATGTTGCGCCGGCGTGGACAAAACCGACACTTGATGCAGCCTCTAAGCGTATGCCTGAACTTGATACAGTCAGCTGGTAAGCGCCTTCGTCCAAGGTTGGGTTATTACGAAATAGAATGTCACTTTGACCGATCGCTTTACTTGAGAAACCAAATATTCTGACCAGTTCTTCTTGTAGCCAAGTCGCCGCTTTTTCAGCTAATGTCGCTTGTAACGTAATCTGGCTAGAAGCAGATAGGGTAAAATATCCGTCGCTTTGCTCTACCTTGTTTGGCATAGGTATCAACGCGAGTTCATGTGCATCTACAACCGGTAGTTTGGTACGCTCTTTGTAAGGAGAAGCTAAAATTATTGGTGTTAACGTCACTGGGCTTGTGATCGCTTTTCCTTCGACAAGGATAAGCGCATCTTTGATGCCATCGGAATAAAAGCGCAGTGGCATGCTACCAATGCTGAATTCACAGTAATAGTGTTTATTGGCGCTTAGTAGATCGTCACTAGGTGTGACTGTACAGAAACTGCCAATCTGTTTGATGCTGCCGTTAGTGAAGCTGTCAGGTTGGATATAGCGATCTGTAATAAATTGCAGTTGCCAGTTACTCAGACCCTGATCAGTTAAGTTATGCACGGTTAAGCCAAAGCGACAATAGTGTTTGTGCTCCGACAGTACGGCGAGTTCGACGCGAAAGCTCATTATTCAATCCTCAATAAAGATTATGTGCTGGCTGACCAGCAAACATTAGTGCGCCTTCGATTGCATCGAATTTAGGTGTCACTATTAGGTTTTGAACGGGTGGGGAAAGCCACTCTTTAATACGCTCAGCGATACTGCCCATTAAACATATTCGTGTAGCGCCTTTACGGTTTAACGCTACAAGGTACATTTCAATGTCTGCGGCGGTCTGTTTAAGCATAGAAACCGCTAAGCTGTCGCCATGCGCTGCGTGTTGGAAGATGGCAGGAGAAAATTGACCATAATCGCGTGGCAGTGCGGTTTTTGACCACTCGACCACTTGGTCGACATCATGATTGAAATACGCCATCACGTGTTCCGAAAGTGGTGTTTTTTCCACGATCCCGTCTTCGGTCAACAATACTTGCTGGATCAAGCGAAGGCCCATAACAGCACCACCACCTTGGTCTGATATTGGAAATTCTCGGCCACCGACAACATATTGCTGGCCACCTTGTAGGTAGATGCCACAAGAGCCAGTGCCTGCGATCATAATTGCCCCATCGTCACCATTGTGTGCACCAAGACAAGCACCGTACGCATCGGTGTTTAATACGAGAGAGGCAAACGGATGAGACAATGCCATGAATTTTTTCCACGACGATTGGTGCTCTGCGCCTGCCAACGCTAAGCCTACGTGCATTTGGGAGAAATATTGCTGCGATAAGCCACCTTGTTGAGCAGCCTGAGTGATTGAATCTAGAATCGACTCCATCGCGATATCGGCACCGAGCATAATGTTGGCGCTGCCACTTTTCGCTTCACCGATAAAATTTCCTTGATCATCACGAATACGAGCACGGCAAGAAGTGCCTCCACCATCAATGCCAACATAGTAAAGCGTCATGTTAGTCGTCCTTGTGCTCGTTATTGAAGTGATTGAACTGGAAGACAATTGCGAGTAAATACCACGCGCCATGAGGAATCCATTGTTCGCCCCATCGCCAGTTTTGCAGCATGTCATCTTTATGCCCTGGAGGATTGAATGCGATGTCTTCTTCGTCTTCAAAGCCCGCAGTGATCCCATTGCAAATGCCACCTTTGGCGTTAAAGAAGCCTAGGTGTGGCAGGTAGTCTGGGTTGTTGTGTCCATGTCCATCTAGCATGCACATGTGGTACGGATTGAGCCCTAAAATCCAGTTAAGAGCGTTGTGCGAGAACGTCAGTAGTTGCGCTTTAATTTGCTCATCTTCGATATGAGGAAGAGCAAAGTGCGCCATGGAACTCAATGAACCCAGACGCGCGTTCTCACCTTGCCACCAGTAGCCAGTTTCATTGTCGTGAGCGACAAAGAATGCGTCCCTTTTCTCTGAGTTGACCGGTTTCACGTACTGGCGAGGGTAACCAAATGGATTGGCTTGGGCATGGGTTATCGACAGCTCAAAGGCCAGTGATTGATGCACAACCGCTTGCGTTTTTGCCAAGAGTTGCTTGTCTATTTCTATGTCGAGGTAGTTACACAGGGCGATAACAGGAAGGCCCGCTTCTGCTGCATGGAAGTATGGGCGAGAACCGTCTGAGTTTGCTGACCAGTAGTATTTGAATGCATCATCGCTCATTTGACGCTGTTGCAGTTTCTCTGCCCAATAGCGGCTTTCCGTCAGGTAATCGCTGTTTTGTGTAGTTTTATATAGCTCGACAGATGCCAGCAGCGCACAATACTCGTCAATAATGTTTGCTTCACCATCGTCAAGATACTGCAGGTTAAACTCGCGCAGATGCCAGTAACCTTTTTCTGCTGCGGATAAGTATTCGGCTTGGGTAAATTCACCACATTCAGTTTGGCGCGCAGCGGCTGCAAGTGCAGCAATGGCTGCGCCACCCCCTTGCCTGAATCCAGATTGATAATTAGCAGACTTGTGGCCGTCTTGAGTCGCGAAGACACAGATTTCGCGCTGGTTAATGTCTTTTGACCACTTATCAAAGACGGTCACATAGAAAAAGCCTTGTTCGTTTTGCATACGTACCAAAAAGTCGGCACCGTATAACGCTTCTTCAGCGAGTCGAACTTTGGTGTGTTGTGGTACTCGTTCGTTTGCAGCGGTGAGCTCCAAGCTCTTGAGCATGTTCCACACAACGATAGGTGTTTGTTGAGGGTTGAAATAGTTGGCATACGACAGGTGGCTGAGGTATTTACTCACATCGCCAGATGCATCGTACCAACCGCCGTGCACATCCACTTTGGTTTGCGTATCAAGTAGTGGCACAGTACGGTCTTGTTTATCAAACTTGCCGCCACAACGCTGAGATTTAAAATAGTGCAATATGTCAGACAAGGTGCGGTTTAACAGCAGGCCCGATTCAATTTCAAAGGTTTCTGAGTGTACGTTGTCGATACTCAGGTAGTAGCGACCTGGTACGGAATAGTGGGAGAAATCAATGCGAAAAAAATGCCCTTGGTGCCAATTGGCGACGTTCGTACCTGGTTCTATCTTCACGTCATCGACAATCTGTTGGCTGTCAGCGCACACCAGCTGTGCAGTGGAAGTGGTGAGGTGTGACTGTTTGGTCATCAGAATGGCCTGTTTGGGACCAAGGGTTTCGTAACCAATGTGGTTAGTAAGTAGCAGCATCAAAAACTCCGAAAACTGGGTATTCTTATGTCGGGATAAGCCAAGAGCGGGTGCTCTTGGCTTATTGGTTTTTAGTTCTCGTATAAGTAACAACGAACGAAGTGGTTATCAGACAGCTGGGTGACGGCTGGGAGCTGCTCACGGCATTTGTCAGTAACATGCTCACAGCGACCCGCGAACGGACATCCAAGCGATTCAGGTGTCCATAATGGAATATCACCTTTGTTTCCTTTCAGTTTTTCGTGAATGGATTTGCTAGGGTCCGGAACAGCTGAGACCAGTAACTGAGTATATGGGTGTTGAGGATCGTGAATGATCTCTTCGGTATCACCCCATTCCACCATGTGGCCGACGTACATCACGGCCAAGTCTTCCGCAATGTAACGTGCGGTTGCAATGTCGTGAGTGATGTAAAGTAGAGACATCTTCTTCTCAAACTTCATCTCTTCCATCAAGTTGAGAACACCTGCTCGGATAGAGACGTCTAGCATTGAGGTCGGCTCATCTGCCAATACCACCTCAGCACCAACTGCGATGTTTCTCGCTAGGTTGACACGTTGACGCTGACCACCGGATAACTGATGTGGAAACTTCTGAGCAGTCTCTTTCGGTGGGATCAGGCCGACTTGCTCTAGCAGGTCATATACGCGTTCTTCTAACTCTTTCTTGTTGCCCGGTGATACTTTCTTATGAATCAGTAGTGGACGAGCAATATGGTGGAAGATGTTATGCGTTGGATTTAAAGAACCAAACGGGTCTTGCCACACCATCTGAACACCTTCACGGTATGACATTAAGTCTTGGCGAGACGAGATGGTTTGAATATCTCTACCCTTGTACTCAATCATACCGTCGGTCGGTGCGTACATTTTCGCGATCATTTTCGCTGTGGTTGATTTGCCTGAACCCGATTCACCCACCACGGACAGGCCGCGACTTTTGTACATTTTGAATGACACGTCGTTAATCGCGCGCATCATTGGTTGGTTAAGGGCGTTACTGTTGATCGGGAAATCCTTAACAAGGTTTTTCCCTTCAATCAGTAGTTGGCCAAAATCTTTGCTCATAATTGTCTCCAGTAAACTTCTTATTCTTTTCTCACTAGATTGATAGAGTTTGCTCTATGCAATCGGATCACCGTATAGGTGACAATTGGAGAAACGATTTGGCTCTATTTTTTTTAGTTGCGTAGGAACTCGGGTACAGGCTTCATGCACGCGATCACAGCGAGCTTGGAAGCGACAACCTTGAGGAATATCCAGCAAGTTTAGTGGGTTACCTGGAATACCAGTCAACTTAGTTTTCGGGCCTGTTAATGGAGGGAAAGAGCTACCTAGTCCTTTGGTATAAGGATGGTAAGGACTTTCCAGAATCTGTTTTGACGGCGCAACTTCGATCAACTCACCGGAGTACATGATGCCAATGCGGTCTGAAAACTCGACCATCAAAGAGATGTCGTGGGTAATGAACAGAATCGAGAAGCCAAACTCTTCTTTCAGCGCGTAGATCTTTTGCAGAATCTCTCGCTGTACCACCACGTCTAGTGCGGTGGTTGGTTCATCCATGATGATCATCTTTGGATTCAGCGCGAGCGCGATAGCAATTACCAAGCGCTGACGCATGCCACCTGAAAACTGGTGAGGGTAATCGGTCAGACGGCTAGGGTGGATATCGACGATTTCCAATAGGCCTTCTGCACGCTTACGTGCTTGCTCGCGAGTCATATTCGTGTGACGCATGATTACGTCACAGAATTGATCTTCCATTGTCAATACTGGGTTCAGAGCATTCATGGCACTCTGAAACACCATTGACATTTCACTCCAACGGAACGCTTGCATACGTTCGTCGCTGTACTGAATGATGTCTTCACCGTTGAAGATGACTTCACCACCAGTGATGAATGCAGGCGGCTTATGTAGACGCATTAGAGAGAATGCGACAGTCGATTTACCACAGCCTGATTCACCAGCTAGGCCAAAGACTTCACCAGGTGCGATGTCAAAGCTCACGTTGTTACACGCGCGGACATCGCCAGCATCGGTAATGTAGTCAACGCAGAGGTTACGGATAGAAATGAGTGGTTCAGTCATGATTATTTTTCTCCGCTCCAAAGTGCATTTTGTGGTGCTAGTTCTGTTGGCTGACGTTCTTTTTTGTCTTGTTTCGCCAGTTTTTTCCAGCGCTTCATACCTTTGTGTGAACGTAGCTGAGGGTTGGCAATTTCATCGACGGCAAAGTTAAGTAGTGCAAGACCAGTTACTAGGATGGTTAAGGCGATACAAGGAGCCAGTACTTCCCACCAAGCGCCAACTAACATTGCTGATGAGGTTTGAACGTTGTACAGCATGATGCCCCAGCTGATCGTGCCTGGGTCACCTAGACCTAAGAACGAGATGATAGATTCCATACCAATCGCGTACATTACCGAACCAATGAAGCTCGCACCTACGATAGGGATAAGGTTTGGCAGAATTTCGACAAAGATGATGCGTAGTGAAGATTCACCCAACACTTCTGCCGCTTTAACAAACTCTTTCTCACGCAGCGCCAGAGTTTGAGATCGGATAACCCTTGCGCCCCAAGCCCAGGAGGTACAACCAATGATGATGGCAATTGTCAGTGGCCCTGCCTCACCAATAAAGGCTGCCAGTACAAACAGCAGTGGGTATTGTGGAATAACCAGCATGATGTTCATGGCTGCGGTCAGTGCATCGTCCACTCGGCCGCCAAAGTAACCCGCTGAGATACCGATAACGGTAGCAAGGAAACATACGGTGATACCTGCGCCAAAGCCGACACCAAGAGAGATTCGCGCGCCGTAGGCAAGCTGTGACCAGATGTCACGGCCCATGCGGCTAGTGCCTAAAACATGATCTGCTTTTTTCGATAGCAGCATGGTGCGTCGATCGTCCGCTAGGTTTGTTGCCACCCAGCCGTCTGGGTTGGCTTGAGCTGCTTTTACTACAATTCCTGGGTATTCGTGCGGATTACCCGTGCGCTTATCTGGTGCGTGTTTAGTGATAAGCGGCGCTGCAATAGCGATAAAGATAAATAGGGAGACAATCGCTAAACCAACGCGAGCGTATGCGTTACCTAGAATCAGTTTGAATAAGTCTTTCATAATTATTTCCCTCCCTTGCGAAGGCGAGGATCAAGTATAACGTACAGCATGTCGGCAATAAGGTTAAAAGACAGCATGAATAACGTCATGATGATCAATTGTCCTTGTAGAACTTGGTAGTCACGTGCATGAATCGCATTGAGTAATACCGTTCCAAGGCCTGGGTAGTTAAAGATGATTTCGATTATCAGCTGACCACCGATTGCCATACCAAGAGACATAGATAGGGCAGTTACACTTGGAAGCAAGGCGTTACGGGCAGCGTAGTTAAATACCACGCGGTTCTCGCTCAAACCCTTACCTTTCGCCATGGTGATGTAGTCTTCCGCTAGCAGGTTGATCATGTTGTTACGCATGTTCACCAAGAAGCCACCAATTTGAATCACCGATGCACAGAACAGAGGTAGGACGGCGTGATAAGCCACGTCTTTGTAGAATGCCCAGCTGGTCCAATCCGGCATAGTACCTGCTGTGTAGGCATAGCTGGTCGGGAACCACTTCAGTCCGATGGCAAATATGAACAGTGCCATCATTGCGATAACAACCTGAGGGACCGCTTGAATAATCAGCATGCCAGGAGTAATGAAAGCATCGTACTTACTGCCGCGTTTCCAAGCTGCGAAGATACCCAGTACAGAGCCTATAGAGAAAGATAGGACAACTGCGCTACCTGCTAGGAACAGAGACCAGCCAAATGCGCCGCCCAGTAGTTCGTTTACAGATAGGGGATAGAATTGAATTGAAATGCCTAGCTCCCAGCTAAGAATGTTTTTCATGTAGGCAATGTATTGAACGAATAAACCACCATCAACAAAGCCAAGTAGCTCTTTCATAGCAGCGATACGTTCCGGTGTTACCTGAACGGAAGCGTTAGCAAACATCATGGTCACCGGGTCACCCGGCATCGCACGAGGAATAATGAAGTTTAACGTCGCAGCAACTAATAACGCGACAAAGTAAAACGACAAACGTCTTAAAAAATAACCCATAACTCACACCTTACTTATCCAGATTTTCCCTGTTTCTGGTTTCAGGTCGCTCCTAGCGAAAATTTAGAGCGAATAATCCCCTGACGACTGGCGCCATACTTTAAATTTATATAGATAAAGCGTTGGGAGTATGCGGCGAGCCAAGAGCACGCCGCAAAGATAGAACGATTACTTAACTGGTTTTAGATCCAGTACATGTAGTAGACGCTCTGGGATACCCGCCCAAATGTTTGGACGACCTTTTGGATTCTCTTCGTTCCACCAACCAGTGAAGCGAGTCGTGTTGTACTGGTACATGTAAGCGCCAGACATAACAGGAATCGTTACTTGGTTAGAAGCAAGAATCTGCTGGATACCGTGAGCGATTTCTAGCTGTTCATTCTTGTCAGCAGTCTTGTAGAAGCTGTTTAGAAGTGAATCCACTTTTTCGTTCTTGTAGAAGTGCATTGCAAAGCGAGGCATACCATCACCAGATTGTAGCGCTGAGTTGTAGCCGCTGTTCCAGTAAGTATGTGGATCCGCACCGTGGAAGTAGTTTGTGTATGCTACGTCGTAGGAGCCCTCAAGCATTGCTTGGTTGTAAACAGAGAAGTCTGGCGTACGCGCTTTCGCTTTGATGCCGACTTCTGCTAGTTGTTCAACCGCTAGCTGTACTGTGTTGTTAAAGTCTGTCCAACCGTTTGGCGACTGAATCAGTAGTTCAAAAGACTTGCCAGATGGAGTGTCAACGAAGCCATCTTTGTTCACGTCTTTGAAGCCTGCTTTCTTAAGCAGTTCTTTTGCGCCTTCAACGTTGTAAGTGTTAAAACCTTTGTACTTCTTGTGCGTTTCTTCGTCAGACCAAGCTTCGAATGCGTAGCCAAGGCCAGATGCGAAGTCGTTCACTGTACCGCCACCGTAGAAAGCGATATCAATGATAGTTTGACGATCTAGTGCCATTGAGAATGCACGGCGGAAGTCGATGCTGTTTAGAGCTTCATTCTTCGCAGGATCAGTGTTCTTGTAGTTAACAACGAACGCTTGAGTGCCTGATGGCGGATACCAGTACTGGTGGTTAGGGCTTGCTGCTGCGTATGTACGATCGATATCTGGAATGAACGATGAAGTCCAATCCATTTCGCTGTTTACAACTTTACCTAGGAACTGGTCGTTGTTTGCGATTTGAGGAACACGTAGACAGTCGATGTCTAGGTTGTCAGCATCCCAGTAGTTAGGGTTTGCACACTGAACGTATAGTTGTGGTGTAAAGGTGGCGATTTCTGTGAAAGGACCAGAACCTACAGGGTTTTCGTTAGTAAACGTTGCTGGATCTTTCACATCTTTCCAGATGTGCTCTGGCACTACCGGTACCTTAGCAATTTCGTAAGGAACGTTAGAGTTCGCTTCTGTTAGCGTAAACTTAACTTGGTAGTCGTTCACTTTCTTAACGCCTGAAATCCAAGAGTTGATACCACTTTGGTCAAGTTCAGGTTTGTTCTTAACTAGGTTAAATGAGAAAACCACGTCATTCGCATCGAACGTTTGGCCATCAGACCATTTTATGCCTTTACGAATATCGAAAGTCACGCTCATTAGGTCATCAGACATCTTGAAATTTTCAGCAAGACGGAATACCGGAGTGTTACCATGCATCTCGTTGAAAATAACTAGTTGCTCGTAGATGAAGTCTGTTGTTGTGTGCAGGTTAGTTGCACCTAAGAACGGGTTAAAGTTACGAACAAATGTTGTGAACTCTTTTGGGTGAACCGTTAGTTCGCTGCGTTCAGCTGCGGTCGCGACTGAAGCAAAACCAGTAGTTGCAGTTGCAATAATGGCTGTTGCTAGTGCTGTTTTTTTTATGTTGGCAAGCATAGCTGTTCCTTACTATTTGCTTTCATTTCACTTATGGAATTGAATGTCATCAATTGATAAACACTCGCTAAGGCCTACCTCTAAATTTGAGATTCAATCTGGAGGAGAGTGACTCTCGGTGAGTGGCCTGTAAGCCTTAGGCAAGGTAAGAAAACACCCTCTCGTTATTTTTCGCAATCGTAATTCTCGTCAAAAACGTAAAATATACCCTTAGTTCCGTTAATAACGTCAATACTACCTGTTTTGAATGAAAAATACGCAATAATAAGCTGGCGATCTGGTTCACAAAACAACCTAGGTTCAAGGTTGGTTGTTAGTATTTGCTAACCTTTTGTCTTTTGCTGTGTATAGCATTTCCCCTGATTGTTTTTTTGTGGGATCTAAATCACCCACAAAAGGAAGTGTTATTTTTTGTGACTAAATAAAATCTGCCGTATTGTTGTGATAGCCCTCGCAATATAAGTTGTTTTTACGTTTTACAGATATGATTGAGTGATTTTTTAGGGAGAATTCTTGTGTAACTCTTAAATGAAAACGATTGCCACTCTCTTGTTTTATGAAGCGTAATAAGGTTGCTTGATGAGTTGTTTACCAAGGCAGATGAAAGAAAAGGTTTAGGCGTAAGGGAAGGGTTTTTCGCTAGAGTGATGTTTACGAAAGTGGGGAAGCTCACCAAAGCACGAAAAAAACAAAAGGCCAAACCATACATATGGTTTGGCCTTTTGTTCTACCTAACATTGAGTGCTGCTAGCTAGTTAATAGATGCTGTAATTTATTACGCAGTGTTTCTATGTGAGCACGTTCGGGGCTTTGCTCGTTGCAGTGCTCTAGAATGTACTCTAACGAGTTTAAGACCGTACGCCAACGTGGTGACTTCGGTAATGTTTCTACGCGTAAATATTTGTCTAATGTGCGAGTCTGCAAGGTGCTTCTATCAAGGTATACTCGCCACAAGCCACTCTGTTCGGCAAATGCAAACTTGGATTGACCAGTGACACTTTCCCAATAATCTAAAGCGCTGGTCATGGCATCAACGAGGATGTCTCTCATGATATCTTGT
The DNA here is from genome assembly GCF_024582835.1 of Vibrio japonicus. Taxonomy (NCBI): domain Bacteria; kingdom Pseudomonadati; phylum Pseudomonadota; class Gammaproteobacteria; order Vibrionales; family Vibrionaceae; genus Vibrio; species Vibrio japonicus. Next base: position 2,289,309 of record NZ_CP102096.1, on the reverse strand, counting down.
TTGGACTTGCTGTCGGACGACACTTTGTCAGCCAGACGCGTAAACTCTCCGCCAAGTTCTTTGAGTTCCTGAAGCTTGTCTTTATCTCCATTAAAGGCGTAACTAGAGAGGGCATCTACTGCTGCCTCTAGATTCTTTATCCTTCCAGCATTGATTGTGCCACCTACGTTGAAGATGTACATGGAGTTGAAGTCAGAGCCTTCAGGTAACTTCAGTACATCGGCAGATAGGCTCTGGCGAACATCTTCTACGTAGACGTCAATGGCTCCACAGTAGTGTTCTTGTGTGACGTGTAAAAACTTAGGAGCAATGAGTTCATCTGCCGCAGAGCGTTTCAATTGCTCTTTAGTGCGCTTAAATAGCTTGGATGCGGCCTCATTGGCGAATTTAATTTTGTTGTCTTCACGAACACAAATGATCGCTTCTGGAGAGGCTTCTAGCTGTTCTAAAAGTCGACCTTGAGTTTCTAGCAATCTGGATTCGATAAGAGCTCTTTGTTTAAGTTCAAGGTGTAATTCTTGGTTTTCTATGCGGCGGAGCTCTGCCTGACTTGCTGTTAAATGCGCTTTGATGCGCGCACTCAGCTCTTGTTTGTTGAATGGTTTGGATAAGTAATCATTTGCCCCGGCTTCAAAACCTCGAATCCTGTCATTGGCTTGGTTGAGTGCTGTGAGCATTATGATAGGTAATTGAGCGTGATCATACGTTTGTCGCAACGTCTCACAGACTTCATATCCGCTTGTCCCAGGCATCATAATGTCGAGCAACACAAGTTCAGGCTTCTGCTCTGCAATACTTTCCAGAGCTTCTCTGGCGTCTACAGCTGCGTGTACCCGATACCCTTCTAACCGTAAAAAGCTGTTTAGTATTCTTAGGTTTACCGGCTCATCATCGACCACAAGCAGTAAAGGCCCGTTTGGGTTTTCTGGTAAGTTTGTCGTATCAGTGGTTTCAATGGCACTATTGTCAGGCGCTTGAAAATGAGGCATTTCACGAACGCAGGCATTCTGGACTTGCTCGTCACTCGCTATCGGCAAAGTAAAACTAAATGTAGTACCGACCATAGGCTGGCTACTGACATAAAGTGAACCTTTCATTAATTCAATAAGTTGACGGCTAATAGATAGGCCAAGTCCAGCTCCTTGTCTGTATCGATTGGCGTCGCTCCCTGCCTGAATTAATGGTTCAAAAATGTGATCAAGCTGATCCGCAGGTATTCCCTGACCGGTATCCACGACTTGAACACGAATATGGTTGTCTACTTCAGTTGCGGAGATAACAATTTTCCCTTCACTAGTGTACTTAATCGCGTTACCAATTAAGTTGTAGAGTACTTGTTCGACACGTTGTGGATCGGCACTGACCCATACCGATTGATCTGATATTTGATTGATAATTCTAAGAGGTTTACTGCCAACCAAATGAGCGGACAACTCTAAAACGAGTCGTGTCGAACTAGACAGGTCTACCGCGCTCGTTTCAATATCCAAATTGCCATATCTCATCTTGTGATAGTCAAGCAAGTCGTCCACTAATGTTGCTAATCGTTGCCCGCTGTTGATGATAATGTCGAGTTGATATTTATGATCTGAAGTAATAGGACCATTTGCGCCGGAGACTAACGCCTCAGCAATACCTATCATCCCGTGCAGTGGTGTGCGAAGTTCATGAGATGTCGTCGCGAGAAACTCATCTTTGAGTTTGTTTGCTAACTGTAAATCATCATTTTGTTTTTTAATCAGTTTTAAGTTTTTTTCTAACTCTTCATTTTGCTGCTTGATCAGTTGCATCTTATCGCGGATCGAGCGTTGCATTCTTTCAAAACTCACAGCGAGACGACCAATTTCATCTTTTCGATCGGTGTTGTTCATGGCGGCATCTAAGTCACCGGCAGACACCTTTTCTGCTGCCCATGTCAGCTTGAGTAGTGGAGCGGTTACGAAATTGGACAAATAGTGAGAGGCCATAATAACCAGCACGATAGCGACGAACATGGCCACGACAAAAATCTTTTCAAGTTGATGGACACGTGCAAATGCTAATTTCTCTGGCATTTCTACAACGAGTGCCCAGTCAATTCCTTTTACCGAAACTAGGCTGTAAGCGGCGATGATCTCTTCTTTATCTGAATTGGTGTAGTTGCCAAAATCAGTGAGCCCACTCAGAGCCAAATCAACGACTTCTTTGCTGCGTTCAATATCTTCTTTCTGATAGGCGAGAGTTATTGGGTGATAGTCACTGCCGACAAGCAATGTTTTTGTAGAAGCTACATTATGGGTGTCTGATATAAGTTTAGTAATGCCATTGTTAGGTAGGCGGAACATGGCGTAGCTGTGTAAATAACCTTGTTGAATGATTGGTGCACCTAGCCACGCAACAGACTTACCTTGCTCAAGATGGAAATCTGACATGACAACTGGCGTGAAATCTTCGTTGGTTTTTCTTTTCTCAGATACTAAATCGCGCAGCTTCTTAAAGGTTCTACCTAAGTTTTCATCAGTGTACTGACCATTAAGCAGGTTCGTTCCATAATCACCGTTTTTATAGATGGAATAGGTTACATTACCTTCGCGGTCGACTAATAAGATATCGTCAAAATCCGAACGTTTGAGTAGCTCAAGATAGGCCCAGTGGTAGCGCTTGTGCAACAGCCGATAGCGCTCTGTACCGTTATAAATGCTTGATTGAGGAAGAACGGACGTTTTTATTTGATCGCCAGAACCCTGAATGTATCGCTTTTGCGCATACTCTCGGGCTTCATCCATATTCAGCCCTAAGCTCCTAAATGCATTGACTAATCCATAGAAACGCCCACCACTTGCATAAGCCAGTTCAGAGCGAACAAAGCCCATGACTTCTGATTCTTTCGCATTTAGGTAGTCGGTAATCTGTTGCTGTTTACTATCTCTTACCGAAATCAAGTGCGAAGTACTCTGTTCCTGTAGGTCAGTGGTGTGAGACTGAAGAAAAAAGATCGCCGTAATCGTCAATGGCGTGATACTCAAGACGAGAAATGCCAACATTAGCGTGTTCTGGAGGCGTTTAAATCTTTGCTTTCGATACAACTTAAACATGATCTGACTAGACTTTCCGTAAGAATGAAGCTCTGAAATTGACGGGGTCACTAGCACGTAGAGTGCCAGTGTTCAGAACGAAGTAAAAAACGTTAATTACTGAAATGACAAAATTAACGAGTTTTTTTACTATGACAAGTAAGTAGCGAGTAAAGCGTGCAGAGAGACGCAAATTTACTCAAACTTTGGAGGTAAAAAACCAGTTATTGAGAATAACTGGGTGAGCGGGTTATTTTTTTGCGTGGTAAATAGCGAATTTATTCGTCTTATTTAATGTCTCGCAATTACCAAATGATTTTTCAATAATTGGCTGATATTTCAAGAAGCTATTCGCAACGATGAGTAGTTCACCTCGTGGCTTTTGGTAGTTAGGTGCCAACTCTAAAAGCGTTTCTGTTGCATTGTAACTGGTGTCTAATCCTGAGTGGAAGGGAGGATTACTAATGATAAATTGGTAATCGTCACTAGTGTCTGAATAAACGTCGGACGCAAACACATTGCCTTTCAGGTTATTTGCTTCAAGAGTTTTTTTACTCGATTCGATTGCCAAAGCACTGATATCACACATCTCAAGCTCAATACTTGGATTTAGCATCGCCATGACGGAGCCAATCACACCAGCACCACATCCAAAGTCGAGTACTTTTCCTGACAATGGTGGAAGAGTATCCAATAACAACTCACTACCCGTATCAAACTGCCCATGGCTAAACACGCCCGGTAAGCTCTTTATCGTTAGACTGCAATCTTTATAGTTGACGGCGTAGCTCTTAAACCATTGATTCATATCGAAAGATTGAGGTGGGTTCTGGCATTGCCCCCAATAAAAAGAGCATCGACGAGCTGAATCAAATTTCGTGATAGGGCCGTAAGGTTTGAACATTTTTTCGATGCTCTTAACGCCCGAACGATTCTCACCAACAACAACAATCTCTGTGTCTGCACCAAGTTTTGCCATTAGCATAGCAAGTAAATATTCGGCTTCTGCTTTTGCTTTTGGCCAGTAGAGCAATACCATGTCAGCTTGTGTATCTTCAGTGAACTCTGCCCCAAAAACAGACTTAACCTGTTGATAAGGTTGTAACTGGCGATAGTAGCCATAGTTGGTGGTAAAAACTGTCACCGACGCGCAATGTTTGACTAGTTCGACGGGAAACAGATCTTCAGACTCACCCGCAACAAGAACGTGCTTTCCTTCAAAGTAAGCAAGTTGCCTTTCAGCGATTTGGCTTGGTGCAATATAAGCAGACATAGTGGACTCTAGCAGATAAAAAGACGGGGGATTTTCTCATAATCCCCCGCATTCTTGAAGTTATTCGACGTTAGTTCTGATCCTGTCTATCTAGAAAGTCTTGAAACTCTTCTTCATAAATTTTAAACAGCACCATGGTGATTGCAAAGATGAGTGGCCCGTAGATCAAACCAATGAGACCAAATAGGTGTAAGCCTCCAAGAAGTGAGAAGAAAATCATTAAGGTATTCATTCCAGCACTGCCTTGCATCAGGAGTGGGCGAAGTAAATTGTCGATGGAGCCGACTACGATAATACTCCAAATCAGCAAAAATATAGCCCACGTATTGTCACCCGTTAGGAAAAGGTAGATGACAGCTGGAATCCAGATAAGCGCCGTACCGACAACGGGAATGAACGAGGCAAATCCCATCATGGTTCCCCAGAAAAGCCCTGGGAAGCCAGCTAGCCACATTCCGATACCACCAGCAAAACCTTGTGCTATCGCGGTTAAAAATGACCCCATTACCGCCGATTTTGATACCTGTTCGATCTCATCCAGCAGTTTGTCCTCTTGGCTGCGTGAAAGAGGAAGGATATGGCGAATCGCGCTGATTATTTTGTCGTGATCTCTTAATAGGAAGAACAAAACAAACAACATTAAAAAGAAGTCCATTAGGAAGGTTGTCGCATCACCTAGCACCTTGGCACTGATTCCAACCAAGTTAGAGCCGAATGAAGTCGCAAAGCTAGCGATCTTTTGTGCGATTTCTTGCGGATTGACGGAATCAAAAGGCAAATAAGTATTGATGAGGGAGAGGCCTTTTACCACCCAAGGGTGTTCGAATAGCGTTTGGATACCACCGCTGGTCACCCATTGATAAACATTTTGCGAAAATGCAGAACCTTGCTGGACAATTGCCGCAAATACAAACAGCAGTGGCACAACGATGATAAAAGTGAGAATAATACACGAGAGCAGGGAGGTTAGGTTCTTATGACTAGGCAATCGTTGCTCTATCTGTTCATGAACGGGAAACATCAGTAGAGATATGATAAATGCCATTACAATGGAGTTGATATAGGGTTCGACTAATAGAAAACAGGCGAATCCAGCAGCAAGTAAAGCGGCTATCAGTACCCAGTGATTTGAAGTGATTTTGACTTTATCTGACACGTGTTTGTCCAGTTTTTCGACGTTGTAATAGTATAATGGCGCTAAAATACTGAGTCTTCAACGCAAAAAATCTAATGTTATCAAAGAAGAGTTAAAATGATGGGGTGTTGTAATAATGAGAAAGGCTGTCGCAGTGCAGGCAGGCCCAAACGCTCAGTGCCTTGGGTTGGGTTGATACTGCTCTTGGTCGCCTTGTTGGTCGTGATTAACTGGCAATAGTGTGTAAAGAAAACTAAAAGGCTGCGATTGCAGCCTTTTTCGTGATGAGGGTTAAGCTTCGTTTGCCAACATTGCAAAACAACGATCGGCAGCTTCCAGAGTCGCTTCAATTTCTTTGCTACCGTGAGCAAGAGAGGTAAAGCTCGCTTCGAATGCCGAAGGTGCTAGGTAAACACCGTGGTCCAGCATTAAATGGAAGAAACGCTTAAAGCGTCCGATATCGCACTTAGCGACGTCTTCATAACAAGTCACGCGCTCTTGATCGGTAAAGAAGAAGCCAAACATACCGCCAACTTGGTTTACAACCAGTGGAATGCCGTGGCGATCTGCAAGATCTTTGAAACCGTCCGCGAGCTGCTTAGTTGTTGCTGCTAGACGTTTCTCGTTTCCTTCTTCTTTCAATACGTTAAGACATGCGTAGCCAGCTGCCATTGCTACAGGATTACCAGAAAGTGTGCCTGCTTGGTAAACAGGGCCTGTTGGTGCAATGTACTGCATGACATCTTTACGACCACCAAATGCGCCTACTGGCATACCACCGCCGATCACTTTACCTAGAGTCGTAAGATCGGGTTTGATGTTGTAGTACCCTTGAGCGCCGCCAAGAGCGACACGGAATCCAGTCATCACTTCATCGAAAATAAGTAGAGCGCCTTCTTCGTCACAGATTTGACGTAGGCCTTCATGGAAACCTTCCACTGGTGGAATGCAGTTCATGTTACCCGCAACAGGCTCAACGATGATACAGGCGATCTCACCTTTGTTGGCTGCGAACAATTCGCGAACGGAGTCTAAATCGTTGAATGTTGCGGTTAATGTGTATTTTGCGAAATCTGCCGGAACACCAGGAGAGCTTGGCTGACCTAGTGTTAGCGCGCCTGAACCCGCTTTAACCAACAAGCTGTCCGCATGTCCATGGTAGCAGCCTTCAAACTTCATGATCTTATCGCGACCAGTGAAACCGCGAGCCAGGCGAATCGCACTCATGGTTGCTTCTGTACCAGAGCTCACCATACGGACTTGCTCCATTGATGGAACAAGCTCAGAAACCAGCTCAGCCATTGTGATTTCAGTTTCAGTTGGCGCACCGAAGCTTAGGCCACGTTGTGCTGCGCTGATCACGGCTTCACGGATAACCGCATGGTTGTGACCAAGGATCATTGGTCCCCAAGAGCCAACGTAATCAATGTACGCTTTACCATCAGCATCGAAAATTAACGGGCCGTCTGCACGTTCAATAAATACAGGTGCGCCACCAACACCGTTGAAAGCACGTACTGGAGAGTTAACCCCACCAGGAATGGTTTTTTGTGCTTTCTCATAAAGTTCTGCTGATTTGGTCATTGATATATCCTCTTTTGATTGCTCGGACCAATTTGGCACGCATTGTACCTGCCCAGTCCATCACAATAAAACGCTTTACCCCACATTCTGAACAGTTTTCCACGCGATCATTGATGATTTTATAAAAATATGGCGCGAAAGATGGTGAATACTTGAACGCTTCACTCAGGTATTAGATAATCCCCATTATTATATAAAGATGATTGGTCCATCGCTGCTGATAGCGGTTGGATTTACACGACTGAGAGAGGTCATCGTGAGCGAAGTAAATATCCCATTAACATTCTCGGATGCTGCTGCACAGCGTGTAGGCGCTTTAATTGCTGAAGAAGAAAACCCGAATCTAAAACTGCGTGTTTATATCACAGGTGGCGGTTGTAGCGGTTTCCAATACGGTTTTACGTTTGATGAGAACGTAAACGAGGGAGACACAACGATTGAAAACAGTGGTGTGACACTGGTTGTTGATCCAATGAGCCTACAGTACTTAGTAGGTGGCCAAGTCGATTACACTGAAGGCCTAGAAGGTTCACGCTTCTTTGTGAGCAACCCAAATGCCACGACAACCTGTGGTTGCGGTGCGTCGTTCAGCGTGTAATCTCGACTAAGTGACTATCAAGGTTGCAGTTTTGTTGCCTTGATGGTTGCCGACTCATTCCAGAAAACCCATTCCAGAAACTGAGATCTAACCTAAATTCCTCCGCACTCCATTTCCAATTCTACTGGTTAATTTATATCCTGAGCTTACCTGCCTAGTGTGCACTGATGATAAGCAAAGGATTGTTATGGCTAACTTTTCCATTACGCGTTTTCTCTCCGCTCGTCCCTACATCGTTTCACTGTTTATCATTTGTCTATTGTCGCTTTGGCTGGGCTTGGGCATGCTTAAAGCGGATGACTCTCCACCAAAACACGATGTTGAAAAAGCACCACTGGCTAAAGTGGTTTATTCCTCGTTTACTGCCAGCAACACCTTTAAATCTATAGAACTTTATGGTCGAACAGCACCTGATAAGCAAGCTAACTTGGGGGCTGAGATCGCTGGAAAAATTATTCAGGTTAGTGTCGAAAAAGGGCAGATTGTAAAGCAAGGGCAGGTCGTTGCTCTGATTGATAAAGGCGATCTGGAGATCCAACTTGAACGTGCTCGCGCAATATTAAAAGTTAGAGAACAAGAATATAAAGCCGTGCAATCTTTGAAAAACAAAGGGTTGCAAGGGGAGGTGGCGTTTACGAACGCTCAAGCCTCTCTTGTGGAAGCAAAAGCAATGGTGACGAGTGCCCGCGTCGCTTTGCGAAATACGTCCGTCACCGCACCATTTACCGGTATCGTGGATTACTTGTATGTTGAAAGAGGCGATTTTGTTGGTGTCGGCGATCCAGTGGCGAAACTGATCGACCTGTCGAATCTGGTCATTGAAGCGGATGTAAGCGAAAGGCATATCAGGGAGCTGTCTCTTCACCAATCTGCAAACATTAAATTTATCTCAGGCGAAATAGTGGAAGGAAACGTTGATTACATCTCACGTATTTCTTCGCCTGTAACGAACACATTTCCAATAGAAATTATTTTCCCTAACCCTGAGCAATCTATTCCTGCGGGTATGAGTGCTGAAGTCACTCTTAACTTAAATGAGCTGTCTGCAATAAAGTTAACCCCTGCAATGTTGGCGTTGGATGAATCTGGAAATTTAGGCGTAAAAACCTTAGTAGAGAACAAAGTGAAGTTTGTTCCCATCCAATTGGTAAAAGCGGAAAAAGACGGTGTTTGGTTAACGGGGTTAGGCGATACCGTTGATGTCATCACTATAGGGCAAGGCTTCGTTCGAGACGGAGACGAAGTTATCGCAGTGAGAGAAGATAAGTAGGGAGGCGCCACATGTTTGCTTTGATTGATGCGGCGCTGTCTCGCACTCGGACTATGATCGTTTTGCTTCTCTTTATTTTGGTGTCGGGTGTGTTTACCTACATAACGATTCCGAAAGAGTCGAGTCCAGATATTACTATTCCTATCATTTATGTCTCAGTGAGTCACCAAGGTATTTCCCCGCAAGATGCTGAGCGTTTGTTAGTTCGGCCAATAGAACAAGAGCTTCGTTCTATTGAAGGTGTTGAGGAAATGACATCAACGGCGTCAGAGGGACATGCTTCGGTCATGCTAGAGTTCAGTGTTGGCGTTGACCTAAATAAAGCTATGGCAGACGTTCGGGAAGGCGTGGATCTTGCAAAACCAAAACTGCCAACGGACAGTGATGAGCCTATCGTGAATGAAGTGACTTTAGCATCCGAAGAGCCTGCACTCTCTGTCGTTTTGTATGGCACAGTACCAGAACGGACTATCGTGCAAATTGCTCGGCAGCTCAGAGATAAGTTGGAAAGTTTTAAGCAGATATTAGAAGTCGATATTGCTGGGGACAGGGAAGATACGGTTGAGATTATCGTTGATCCTTTGTTGATGGAAAGCTACGGATTGGATCAGGTCGATATTTATAATCTGATCGCCATGAATAATCGAGTGGTGGCGGCTGGATTCGTTGATACAGGGTATGGGAGATTCTCAGTAAAAGTTCCCTCGGTGTTTGAGTCTTTACAAGATGTGCTAGAGCTTCCCGTCAAAACGGATGGCAAAAAAGTTATCACAGTTGGCGACGTTGCAACGGTAAGACGCGCCTTTCGAGATGCAGAAAGCTATGCGCGTTTGGATGGTGATTCAGCTATTGTTCTGGATGTGAAAAAGCGTGCGGGTGAGAACAGCATCGAAAGTGTCGCTCTTATTAAAGCGGTGCTCACTGAAGCTCAGCAGAGACAAGATTGGCCAAATAATCTATTGGTTGAATACACTTGGGATCAGTCAAAAGATGTAAAAATGATGCTCAACGATCTGCAAAACAATATTCTGTCGGCCATCATTCTTGTTGTCATTGTTATTATTGCTATCTTAGGTGTCCGTACCGCACTCCTTGTTGGTATATCAATACCAGGGTCATTTTTAACAGGTTTGTTAGTACTCGCTCTCTTTGGCTTAACCGTTAATATTGTTGTGTTGTTTTCGCTTATTATGGCCGTTGGTATGCTTGTCGATGGCGCAATAGTGGTGACTGAATTCGCTGATAGGCGGATGCAAGAAGGAGTACCTCGACGTCAGGCTTACCGAGATGCCGCAACTCGAATGGCTTGGCCTATTACAGCTTCTACCGCGACAACGTTGGCGGCTTTCGCTCCATTACTTTTTTGGCCGGATGTCACTGGCGAATTCATGAAGTATTTGCCGCTGACATTGATAGCGACACTCGCCGCCTCATTAATGATGGCCCTGCTGTTTGTGCCTGTATTAGGTGGGCTAATAGGCAAGCCTCAAACCGTTGTTCATTCTCAGCGTGAACGGATGCTAGCCCTACATGAGGGTGACTACGAAAAAGCGACCGGGATTACAAAGTTATACTTTCTTACCCTTGATATCGCTCTCAAACATCCTTTAAAAATTTTAATGAGTGCCATTCTTCTCGCTTTTGCCGTGGGTTTTACCTATGTGAAGGCGGGGTTAGGCGTTGAGTTTTTCCCAGAAGTAGACCCTCCGTTTTTTCAAGTCAAAGTTCGATCCTATGGTGACCTCTCGATTGATGAAAAAGATCTCATTATGAGAGACATTGAATCCATCATGTTAGGCCATGATGAGTTTGAAAGTGTCTATACGAAAACGGGTGGGGACGATGAAATCGGTGTGATTCAGATTACCCCCGTAGATTGGCAATATCGACGTAAAGTAAAAGACATCATCGAAGAACTTAAGTCGCAAACGGATCAGTATGCAGGGGTAGAAATTGAATATAAGTTTCCAGATGCAGGCCCTCCAGTTGATCATGACTTGGTTATCGAAATGTCTTCCCGAAAACTCGAAGATCTCGATGAAGCGGCAAAGATGGTTAGGCTATGGGCCGATTCATACCCTGCCTTTACCAATATCAGTGATAGTTCCAGTAAAGAAGGCATCGACTGGAAAATTGACATTCGACGTGAGGATGCTGGGCGTTATCTTGCAGACACTACACTGGTTGGCAACACGGTGCAGTTTGTGACGAATGGCTTGAAGTTAGGCGATTATTTGCCCGATGACGCGACCGAAGAAGTCGATATATTGGTCCGTTATCCTGAAGAAAAACGCGATATTGGTCGCTTTGAGCAACTGAAAGTCAAAACACCAGCAGGAATGATCCCTGTGACAAATTTTTCAAGTATTGAACCAGAGCCTAAGCAAGATACGATACGTAGAATTGATGGTCATAGGATAGTGAGCGTTTACGCCGATATTAAAGATGGATACAACTTAGCCTTAGAGCTGCCTAAAATCGATGAGGAGTTACGTGAACTGCCTCTCCCTGTGAGCGCAGAATTCAAACTTCGAGGGCAGAATGAAGAGCAAGAAAATTCCTCAGCTTTTTTACAAAACGCATTTATCGTTGCGTTGGTCTTTATGGCGTTGATTCTGATTACTCAATTTAACAGCTTCTATCAGGCTTTTCTGATCCTTAGCGCTGTGTTGTTTTCGACCGTTGGTGTATTCGCAGGATTGCTTATTTTCCACAAGCCATTTGGCGTGATCATGTCTGGTATTGGCGTGATAGCGTTGGCTGGAATTGTGGTCAATAACAATATTGTACTGATCGATACGTATAACCACCTACGGAAGCGGGGATTAGACAAGCGCGATGCTATCTTAAGAACAGGTGTCCAACGTTTAAGACCTGTACTTCTAACGACAGTAACAACGATTTTAGGCCTCTTGCCGATGGTTTTAGAAATGAATATTGATCTTATTAATCAGTCCATTGAATTTGGAGCGCCAAGTACTCAATGGTGGTCTCAGCTTGCGACGGCGGTTGCTGGTGGGTTAGCGTTTGCCACGGTGTTAACATTGGTGCTCACTCCCTGCTTACTCATGCTAGGAAGAGAGCACAAACTTGAAGAATCCACAGACAAAGTGATTGAAAGTCAGCCATAAAAAATGCCCCGCGATGAATACGCGGGGCATTTGCTATTTGAAGTCAATACACCTTAATCTGTTGCGAGAAGCTTACTGTATCTCTCAAGGTTTTTAAGCCTGATTTCAGCGTTGGCCATAAAGGTCGCTTTGTCTTTCCCGGTCAATGATTTAGATTGTGGAAGCTGCACTGTTCTAGGGTTTTTATGTACACCATTTACTAAGAACTCATAGTGTAAGTGTGGCCCTGTCACTCGCCCCGTTCCCCCTAAAGTACCGATGGTTTGCCCTTGCTTGACTCGCTGTCCGGTTTTCACCATACGTTTCGTTAGGTGCAAATATTTGGTGATATAGGTATTACTATGTTTGATAAAGACATAGTGACCGTTAAATTGGTTGTAACTCGATTTTTGAACAATGCCGTCCCCAGCTGCCCAAATAGGAGTCCCTACTGGAGCTGCGTAGTCAGTGCCTCGGTGTGCTCTTACTTTACCTGTAACGGGATGTCGGCGAGTCGGGTTAAAGTTGGAACTGACACGACGAAAGTCCAGAGGTGACCGCAAAAACGCTTTTTTCATCGCTCTGCCATTCTCATCGTAATAATTTCCCGTGTGATCATCAAAGATGGCTTTGAAGGTCTCGCCTTGGTTGGTAAATATGGCTGCGATGATTTTTCCTCGACCGATAACTTCGCCTTCAACTACCTTCTCTTGATAAAGAATTTCGAACGCATCGTTGTTACGAATATCGAGTGCAAAGTCTATATCCCAACCAAAAATACCTGCCAATTCCATAATTTGGTTGGCAGTGAGCCCGGCTCCAACACCTGCGTTCCAGAAGTTAGACGTGATCGTATTACGTGCATAGTTGTATTGGTAAGACACTTCTTTCTTATCAATACTCGACGTAAACCCATCTTCTGATTTGGTAATTAAAACGGTTTCGTAGGCACTTAACTTTCGCTTGATTTGCAATAAGTTATTGTCGGCATCGAAACCAAACTGGAAGCTGTCTCCCGGGCGTACTTTGGTCAACTGATCTGCAATCTCATTACTTGTTGAGGTGAGTTGATAAAGTAATCGTGATGAGAGGCCAGCACGTTGAAACAGTAAAGCCATACTATCGCCAGAGCCAATAGTATGGGTTTCCCAACGCAGCACAGAAAGTGGTGGCAGGGATTCTTGAAGAGACAACGCTTCGTAGTTGATATCAAGGGGGTAAATTTTACCCACTTGGTAGACACGCTCTTCCTGACGTAAATCTTGTGGTGCGGGAAGAAATAGTGCAATCACCATTAAGGCACTAAAAAAGGCAATAAGGGCTCGGTGAATCCATGGTAGTCGAGCGAAAAGCGACAACATCGTATGTCCGTTTTAAAAAATTCGTTAAAAATGCTTAGCCGTTTAGTCTAACTGGTTTCAAAAAGCATCGCTATTCAAGTAAGATGTCAAACTATCAAATTTTTGCCAAATCTGTGGGAGTGAACAAGAATGGCGAGCATTGAAGCTGCATTAGCCGAGATTAAGCGCGGTGTTGAAGAGCTTATTCCAGAAGAAGAACTGATTGAAAAGCTAAAAGAGGGACGTCCTCTACGCATCAAACTGGGTGCCGATCCTACAGCACCAGATATTCACCTTGGTCACACAGTTATTTTCAATAAGCTTCGCTTGTTCCAAGAACTAGGCCATGACGTTACTTTTTTGATTGGTGATTTTACAGCGATGGTTGGTGACCCAACGGGTAAAAATACTACTCGTCCACCGCTAAGCCGTGAAGACGTACTGCGTAACGCTGAGACGTACAAAGAGCAGGTGTTCAAGATTCTTGATCCTGCAAAGACGAAGATTCAGTTTAACTCTGAGTGGTTGTCTGAGCTTGGCGCGGAAGGCATGATTCGACTTGCCGCTAACCAGACGGTTGCACGAATGCTAGAACGTGACGACTTCAAAAAGCGTTATACTGGCGGTCAACCTATTGCTATCCATGAATTCATGTACCCGTTATTGCAGGGTTGGGACTCAGTAGCAATGGAAACGGATGTAGAGCTAGGCGGTACAGACCAAAAGTTCAACCTTCTTATGGGACGTGAACTTCAAAAGTCGAACGGTCAAAAACCTCAGGTCGTCTTGATGATGCCTCTTCTTGTTGGCCTTGATGGCGAGAAGAAGATGTCTAAATCAGCAAACAACTACATCGGTATTAGTGAAGCGCCAAGCGAAATGTTTGGTAAGATCATGTCTATCTCGGATGATCTTATGTGGAGCTACTACGAGCTGTTGTCTTTCCGTCCACTTGAAGAAATCGCACGATTCAAAGCGGATGTAAAAGAGGGCAAAAACCCACGTGATATTAAAGTGCTGCTAGCGAAAGAAATCATTGCTCGTTTCCACAGCGAAGCGGATGCAGAGGCAGCAGAGCAAGAGTTCGTGAACCGCTTTGCTAAGAATCAAATCCCTGATGAAATGCCAGAGTTTGATTTTGACGCAGGTCTGCCTGTGAGCAACATTCTTAAAGAGGCGGGTCTATGTTCATCGACATCTGAAGCGATGCGCATGGTTAAGCAAGGCGCGGCTAAGATTGAAGGTGAAAAAGTCGAAGACGCGAAATTTGCACCAGAGGTAGGCACTTACGTATTCCAAGTTGGTAAACGTAAATTTGCACGTATCACAGTTAAGTAACAAAAAATTGCTTAAAGACGTTAAAAAGCGCCCGAGGGCGCTTTTTTGTTGTCTGAGCTTTGAGCTTGTTGTGTGAAATTACTGACCTAAATGTTTCTGAGAAGCCGCTTGGCTGAACTTCACTACATCATTGTAAAAGAGCGTTTCAAATTTCGTAATGGGTGCCACGGTGGGTTTTTCACCTGCTTTTCTTTTCGGTGGGAAGTAATCGGTAACAAACTGGACAAATACTGAATTAGGTTTACCTGAAGCGTCTAGTCCATAGCCAGCCATATTATAGCTACCGTATAATGAACCACTTTTTCCGATGATCGTGCCTACTACCGGCTCTTTTCGCATACTTTGACGATACTTTAATGTCCCACTCTCTCCAGCAACGGGCAGTAGCGCGATTAAATTGAGCTTGTCATCATTGCGCCAGATATAGTGAAGAATGTCGGCCATCGCTTTGCTGCTAAATCGGTTGTTACGTGATAGACCGGAACCGTCCACAAGCGGAAGAGCTTCTAAATTAATTCCAGTATGAGCAAAGATGATTTGTTTGATGGCTGCAGTGCCGTTATTAAAACTGCCTGGCTGGTGAAAAAAGGTTCTACCGAGTGTTTTTGCTAGGTTGTCTGCAATAAGATTGTCGGACCGTTTTAGCATGTCTTCCAGCAACACATTAAGAGGCTCGGAGTGATGACTGGCGAGCAATTTAGTGTTGCCATGAGACGGAGAGCCAATTCTGATCTTGCCTTGCAGTTTAATTCCCAACTGACGTAACACGCTATGAACCATACGCTGTGTGTATAGTTCGGGGTCTTGAACGGCAAATTTTAGCGGCAGTGGCTTTTTACGTTCGACCAAGCATCCGTTAAGTTGATAATGATTATCTGGAGAGGAGATCAGTTCTAAGCCACATTGACTGCTTTCTTGTTCAGATTTTGTCACGCTCTTTACCTGAGTGGAAGCGTAAATCGGGAAGTGTTCAGGTACGTAAACGCGTGTCTTCCCTTCTTTCTGGGTATAAATAGAGGCATGAACACAGTTTCCATCTAAAGTGATCGCTGTTGAAGGGGCACTATAGCAGACCCCAAGTATGTCCCAGGGCCAGCCAATCGCTCGGTTATAACCAGTAAATGTCGAATTATCTAACCAAATATCACCATTGATTTTATTGAGACCTTTATCTCGAGCACTGGACAGCATTTTCTTAAGGTCATTCGTGCTCAGGGTTGGATCGCCAGAAAATCGAATCACCCAGTTTTTACCAGACTGTTCTAGTCGGGTCTCAAAGCTAAAATCTGGGCTTAGCTCTAATTTCGCAGCGAGAGCGGTGACGACCTTTAATGTACTTGCAGGCGGAAAGTATTGATCGTTATTTTGAGTGGAAAGTAGGGTCTTACTGTCGAGGTTTTCAACCAATAAACTGGCACGATTCCCTTCTGGCAACGCATTAAGAGGTGCGTACGCCCAAGAAAACGCAGAGTAAAAAAGAAGGCAGATAAACGAGAGAATATGTGTCAGTTGCATAGTGATGAGTATGATAAACAGTACGTGACACTAAGTATACCGACTAAAAAAAACGCCCGCTATTATAAAGCAGGCGTTTTCATATATGATACTAAATCAATAATTAGAAGTTGTAACGTAGACCTAGTGCTAGTTCGTCTTCAGCGCCTTTCGCACCAACAACGCTTGTACCTAGCTTGTCACCTGCATCTAGCAAGTTGAAGTTGTAAGATACGTAGCCGAAGAAGTTAGGCTTGAAGTAGTAAGTTGCGTCTACTGCAACATTTTCGGCTGATGTGTCATCACCAGTTTCAGCGTTGTTGTAGGTAGTGCTGAATACAGTTTGACCTAGCGTGTAAGCTGCTGCAAATTCGTAACCAGTGTAGTCTTGTACACCTGAGAACTTACTACCAATTTTTGAAGCATTCGTAGAGTTGTACATCTTATCGAAATCTTTTTCGCCATCTGTGAATACACCAGCGATGTATAGATCAGAGATAGAGAAAGATGCTGCTGCCATGTATTCGTTGTTCTTGTCTTGGTCAGCGTAACCAGCACCTAGTTTTAGTCCTGTATCAGCAACAGCGTAAGTAGCAGATAGAGAGTAACCATCTTGCTCGTTATCAATGTAGCCTTCAGTGTTTGCTGTTTCATCGTTTCTATCAGCAAAACGGTAGCTTGCTTTTACATCTAGGTCGTTGAAGTTACCTGAGTACGAAACCATGTTGTCTGTACGGTCTGCTACAGAAATTTTGTCTGCTGCAGAGTTACCGTGGTAAGCCATGATATCGGTAAAGTCAGTGATGATACCTAGGGCACCTTCGTTTTTACCGTAAGTTACTTCACCGAATGCACCACCTAAGCCAGCATATACGTAACGAGTGTTTAGATCGTTGTCGTCATCTACGCCACCTTGTTCATCAGTAGTGAACTCACCTTCGTAGAAGCCAACACCGTAAAGGTTGTCAGTTACGTGCGTTTTACCTAGGAAGTTTAGACGTACGCGTGATTTGTCTTCTGCTTTACCATCTTTTAGAGATAGACGAGCTTCAGCACGACCTCCCATTTCAAGAGAAGTACCGTCTTGGTTGTAAAGTTCTGCCGCGTTTGCGCCAGTTGCCACTGCTGCAGCTGAAACTGCTAGAGCAATCAAAGTCTTGTTCATCTTATATATCCTAATTACTATCCATATATCATTATTTTTTACGAGTCACATCCTTAACACGGCTATGCTCTTATTATTGCTCGCGTCTATCAATGTTTATAAATTTGAACCGTGTCAAAAATATGAACATATTGATGAACGCTCATATAGCAATCGATGTGCACTGTTGTAACGTTAAAGTTCCCTTTTTGGTTAGTAAAACAATATAAATTCAGGATTATGAACGCTGTTTTATTGTCTTGGTTTGTTGTTACATCATTGTATTTGTTGGTTTTATTTTGTTTTATCTATGTTTGGTGGATGCCGGTTTTTTTAGGTTTTTTTATTTATTTGTCTGACGCGTGAAGTGAATTTTATTTGTGGAACAGTCTTATAAGTCTCTAACCGTAAAGTGAAACCTTAGCCGTGTGGATTTATGATGATTTAGCAGCAAAGTTTGTTTAAACTAGAACAAACCGATTAATTTATTGACTACCTAATCCGTCGGATTGGGTAGTTTTGTTTTGTCCAAAGATAGCTTTGGAATGAGGTACATAATGGAAAAAGTCCCAATGACCGTACGCGGTGAACAAAAGCTGCGTGAAGAACTAGACAAACTATTAAAGCTTCGCCCACAGATTTCTGAAGCCATTGCTGAAGCGCGTGAGCTAGGTGATTTAAAGGAAAACGCAGAGTACCATGCAGCTCGTGAGGAGCAGGGTATTTGTGAAGCTCAAATCCGTGATATCGAATATAAACTGTCGGTTGCACAAGTGATTGATGTGACCAAAATGGACAACACGGGTAAGGTTATCTTTGGTTCGACAGTGACTCTGATTGACTGCGATACGGAAGAAGAAAAAACATACCAAATCGTTGGTGAGGATGAGGCGGACATCAAAGCGGGTCGTATCTCTGTAAGTTCACCAATCGCACGCGGACTTATTGGCAAAATGGAAGGTGATGAGGTTTTGATTTCAACACCAGGTGGCGAACGCGACTTCGAAATTGATCGCGTAAACTACATTTAAGCGCAGCGTATCGAGAATCAAAAAAGGTCGCGATTGCGACCTTTTTAATGTTCGTAACTTACAGCAAAGTCCGTATTATTTACGTGGCAGTTCGATTTTGCGTTCATCTGTTTGACGGAATAGAACTAAAGTCTTGCCAATTACTTGAACTTTCTCTGCGCCGGTTTCGCGTACAATTGCTTCAATAATCAGGTTTTTAGTTTCGCGATCTTCAGATGCTACTTTCACTTTGATTAGCTCATGGTGGTTCAGAGCAATCTCGATTTCCGCTAGAACAGCTTCAGTAAGTCCATTTGCGCCCATAAGCACAACAGGTTTTAGACTGTGCGCTAGGCCTTTTAGATGCTGTTTTTGTTTGGTGCTTAGGTTCATTACGCGGCCAATTTTCTTTAATATAAGGGTTGAAAAATACCATTTTAACGCCATCTATCCCTGAAGACTATAATTTATTGGGTATGTTGGTCCCTCTATCTGTTAGGAATCAAATGAGCAAACAAAAACATTCAGCGAGCTCGGGCCGTTGGTTGAAAGAGCATTTTGATGATAAATACGTAAATGAAGCCAAGAAAAAAGGCTATCGTTCGCGTGCCATTTTCAAAATCGAAGAGATCCAAGACAAAGATAAGCTGCTAAAACCGGGTATGACAGTTGTCGATTTAGGCGCTGCTCCGGGTGGTTGGTCTCAATATGCCGCAAAAATTGTGGGTGATGAAGGTCAAGTTATTGCGTGTGATATCCTCCCAATGGACTCTATTGCTGGTGTAGCATTCCTTCAGGGGGATTTTCGTGAAGAGGCGGTGCTAGAGGCACTACTCGAGCGAATTCAACCAAATATGGTTGACGTGGTAATGTCAGACATGGCTCCTAATATGGCAGGAAATTTATCTGTCGATCAACCTCGTGCGATGTACCTTGTGGAGCTAGCATTAGATATGTGTCGACAAGTTCTTGCGCCTAATGGTAGCTTTGCTGTTAAAGTGTTCCAAGGCGAAGGCTTTGATCAGTACGTAAAAGATGTTCGCGACATGTTTAAAGTCGTGAAAATTCGTAAACCAGACTCTTCAAGAGCACGTTCTCGAGAAGTTTATATTGTAGCCACTGGTTACAAAGGTTAACTATTTGGTTTTTTTCGAAGCAGTTAACAATCTAGCTACAGCTAATAAACTGTAGTACCCTACCTTTTAATTACAATTAGTTATCGAGAGGCTGACACCTTGAGTGACATGGCAAAAAATTTAATTCTGTGGCTTGTGATCGCTGTAGTCTTAATGTCGGTATTTCAGAGCTTTGGCCCTGGTGAAAGTAACGGCAGAGCGGTTGATTACACTACATTTGTACAGGAAGTTGGCCAAGGCCAGATTCAGGAAGCAACATTTAAAGACGGTGAGATTACTTTCACTCGTCGTGGCGGCGGCGCGCGTTATGTTACTTACATGCCGGTCTACGACCAAAAGCTTCTAGATGACCTGATTAATCAAAACGTGAAAGTACAAGGCACGCCTCCTGAAGAGCAAAGCCTACTAGGTACAATTTTCATTTCATGGTTCCCTATGATCTTACTGATCGGCGTTTGGATTTTCTTCATGCGTCAGATGCAAGGCGGTGGCGGCAAAGGCGCTATGTCCTTTGGTAAGAGCAAAGCTCGTATGATGAGCGAAGAGCAAATCAAGACAACTTTCGCTGATGTCGCAGGTTGTGATGAAGCAAAAGAAGATGTGAAAGAGCTGGTTGATTACCTGCGTGACCCAAGCCGATTCCAAAAACTGGGCGGTAAAATTCCGACTGGTGTTTTGATGGTTGGTCCTCCAGGTACAGGTAAAACGCTACTGGCAAAAGCCATTGCTGGTGAAGCAAAAGTACCGTTCTTTACTATCTCAGGTTCTGATTTCGTAGAAATGTTCGTGGGTGTTGGTGCGTCTCGTGTGCGTGACATGTTCGAGCAAGCGAAAAAAGCATCACCATGTATCATCTTTATCGATGAGATCGATGCCGTAGGTCGCCAGCGTGGCGCAGGTGTTGGTGGTGGTCACGACGAACGTGAACAGACACTAAACCAAATGCTGGTTGAGATGGATGGCTTTGAAGGTAACGAAGGCATTATTGTTATCGCTGCAACTAACCGTCCGGACGTTCTAGATCCAGCGTTACTTCGTCCTGGTCGTTTTGACCGTCAAGTTGTGGTTGGTCTTCCTGATGTCCGCGGCCGTGAACAGATTCTTAAAGTTCACATGCGTAAAGTTCCTCTTGCTGGTGATGTAGAGCCATCGTTGATTGCACGTGGTACACCAGGCTTTTCTGGTGCGGATCTAGCGAACCTAGTTAACGAAGCGGCACTGTTTGCTGCGCGTGGTAATAAGCGCAACGTTTCTATGGTCGAGTTTGAACTGGCGAAAGACAAAATCATGATGGGTGCAGAGCGCCGTTCAATGGTAATGTCTGAAGAAACCAAAGAATCAACAGCTTACCACGAAGCAGGTCACGCAATTGTTGGTCGTTTGGTTCCTGAGCATGATCCGGTATACAAAGTCTCAATCATCCCACGTGGTCGTGCGCTTGGTGTGACAATGTACCTACCAGAGCAAGACCGTGTGAGTATGTCTCGTCAGCATCTTGAGTCTATGATTTCAAGCCTTTACGGCGGACGTCTTGCAGAAGAGCTTATCTATGGTGCAGAAAAAGTGTCTACTGGTGCGTCTAACGATATCGAACGCGCAACCGAAATTGCTCGTAAGATGGTGACACAGTGGGGCTTCTCTGAAAAACTAGGTCCGCTACTTTATGCTGAAGATGAAGGTGAAGTGTTCCTTGGCCGCAGTGTTACTCAGACTAAACATATGTCAGATGATACAGCGAAGCTGATTGATGACGAAGTACGTCAAATTATCGACCGCAACTATGAGCGCGCGAAACAAATCCTAGAAGACAATATGGATATTATGCACTCAATGAAAGATGCTCTTATGAAATATGAGACTATCGATGCGGGTCAAATTGATGACTTGATGGAGCGCAAATCAGACATTCGTGAGCCTGCCGGTTGGGGAGATAACCCAAGCAACAAGCAAACTGCGAAAGAAGATGAGCCTGCAGAGCAAAAGCCAACTCAAACTGAGCAAGTTAAAGGGTCAGAAGAAAGCTCTAGCGAAGCGCCAGAGAAGAAAGATTCTGAATAATTCGTTTTTTAAGATTAAACCCCGGGGCAACTCGGGGTTTTTGTATTTTTAATATGATAATTGCAGCAAACAACAAAACTCTAGACCTGTCGCAACCTCAAGTGATGGGCATTCTCAATGTTACCCCTGACTCTTTCTCTGACGGTGGTAAATTTAACTCTCTCGATAACGCACTGGCACAAGCGAAACGCATGATAGACGCTGGAGTATCCATCATTGATATTGGTGGAGAATCGACTCGTCCAGGTGCGCCTGAAGTGAGCCAGGAAGATGAACTTGCACGTGTAGTTCCAGTTATTAAAGCGATTCGTGAGCAATACGACGTATGGATTTCGATTGATACCAGTAAAGCGGAAGTGATGCGCCAAGCTGTGGAAGTGGGAGCGGATATCATTAACGATATTCGTGCACTGCAAGAACCGGGCGCGCTTGAAGTGGCAGCGGAAGCCGGTTTGCCAATTTGTCTGATGCACATGCAAGGACAACCTAGAACCATGCAAAACGAGCCTCAATATGGCGATCTAATGACAGAGGTCGGTGAGTTTCTGCAGGAGCGGATTGCGGCCTGTGAAGCTGTTGGCATCAAGCGAGAGCAGCTTATCCTTGATCCTGGCTTTGGGTTTGGTAAAACGATCGAACACAATTATCATATGCTGGCTCATCTAGAAGACTTCCACCAATTTGGTTTACCGCTTCTTGCTGGTATGTCTCGAAAGTCGATGGTTTTCAAACTACTGGATAAAGCCCCGGCAGAATGTGCTGCGGCCAGTGTTAGCTGCGCTACCATTGCAGCGATGAAAGGCGCACAAATTATACGTGTTCACGACTTTGAGCAAACATTAGATGCGATGAAAGTGGTTATGATGGTTAACGCTAACCACTTAAGATAAAAATAAAGGAAAACTCATGTCTGATAAAAGACGCTATTTTGGTACTGACGGTGTTCGTGGCAAGGTTGGCCAATATCCAATTACTCCTGATTTCGTCCTAAAGCTTGGCTGGGCTGCAGGTCGTGTACTGGCGAAACAGGGCACTAAGAAAGTGATTATCGGTAAAGATACGCGAATTTCAGGTTATATGTTGGAATCTGCTTTAGAAGCTGGATTGGCTGCTGCAGGGCTTAAAGCCACATTTACAGGTCCAATGCCGACGCCAGCGGTTGCGTATCTCACTCAAACCTTCCGCGCAGAGGCAGGGATTGTGATATCGGCATCGCACAACCCCTATTTTGACAATGGCATCAAATTTTTCTCTTCGGAAGGGACGAAGCTTCCTGATGAGGTCGAGCTTGCTATTGAAGCCGAGTTGGACAAAGAGATTGAATGCGTTGAATCTGCGTTGCTTGGTAAGGCGACAAGATTGAATGATGCTGCTGGACGTTATATCGAATTCTGTAAGAGCACATTCCCGTCAAAACTTAGCCTCGGTGAGTTGAAAATCGTTGTTGACTGTGCCCATGGTGCGACTTATCACATTGCGCCAGCGGTCTTTTCTGAGTTAGGCGCTGAAGTGATCACTATGGGTGTTGAGCCGAATGGTACAAACATCAATGATGAAGTGGGTGCGACAGATGTACGTGCGTTGCAAAAACGTGTCATCGACGAGCAAGCGGACCTAGGTTTGGCTTTTGACGGTGACGGCGACCGAATCATCATGGTTGACCATCTGGGTAACAAAGTTGACGGTGACCAGATTGCTTACATCATCGCGCGAGATGCCTTACGTCGTGGTGAGCTAAAAGGTGGCGTAGTGGGGACACTAATGACCAACCTTGGTATGGAAAACGGCCTTAAGCAGCTAGGAATTCCTTTTGTACGTGCTGCAGTGGGCGATCGCTATGTGATGGAGCAACTGATATCAAAAGGTTGGAAAATTGGAGCTGAGAATTCAGGCCATGTGATTCTACTCGATAAAGTCACGACTGGTGATGCGATTGTTGCTGCGTTGCAAGTTCTTGCCTCTGTGGTGGGCAGTGATATGTCTTTGTACGATCTATCTCAAGGCATGACGCTGTACCCTCAAGTGCTTGAGAATGTCCGTTTCTCTGGTGATTCAAATCCACTCGAAGCCGACGCGGTAAAAGTTTCTGTTGCTGAAGTAGAAGCCGAGCTGGGTGACAAAGGTCGAGTATTGCTGCGTAAATCAGGTACGGAGCCTCTAATTCGTGTCATGGTAGAAGGTGAAGATGCGGCACTGGTACAAGCATCTGCTCTTAAAATTGCAGAAGCAGTGAAATCAAGCTTCTAATCTTCCTGCATTTTGAACGTTGGCGTTGTGGTGATAACAACGCCAACGATTATTCCATTTTCCACTTTCGCTTATCTGAGATGGTAAATTACGCCGTTAATTTTGAGTTTTTGTGTTAGGATCGGCCTGTTCTAACCATCTATGATTCCTTATGCCACAACACCAAGCACAATATTTACAAGAGATGGGAATTCAGCGCTATGAGCTGATTCACCCAGAGAGACTACAGGGTTATCAAGTACCCGGGTTGGAGCTGCCTGAGTCGTGTAAAGTATTGTTGGTCTCGCCTGAATACCCTCAAAAAGACATCACTTTATTGTTTGAGCGTGTTTTGAAGAGTATTCACTTATCGTTGGATGAAGCTCGTCATATTTACCCTGAACAGTTGAGCCAATTAACTGAGCATCAACTGAAGTGGGTATGGTTTGCTGGTTGTGAAGCGTTAGCGGTGGCGAATGCCAACATGCTTACGTCTTTGAAACTCAGTCAAATTGATGGCAATAACGAGCAGCGTCGAGCGCTTTGGCAACAAATCTGTTCTTATCAATAATATGTCACTGACCATTTTACCTTTAAACGAAAACCACCTAGACCAAGTATGGCTTATTGAAAAACAAGCGCATTCACATCCTTGGTCAAACAAAATGATCCGCGATGTAAACTCACGCGGTGCCTGTCACCATGTATTGGTTGAGGGAGAGCAGATCCTAGGCTACTTCTACGCGCAAAACATTGTAGGAGAAGTGACGTTGCTTAATATCGCGGTTAATCCTATGTATCAAGGTAAAGGTTATGGAAGAAAACTTATCGATGCCTTTATTGAGATGTGTGAGAGCCTAGGCGCAGAAAGTGCGTGGTTGGAAGTAAGGGAAAGCAACGCTAAGGCCTTTGACTTATATGAATCCATGGGTTTTAACGAAGTCGATAGACGAAGGAATTACTACCCAACAACGAATGGGAAAGAAGATGCAATCATCATGAGTTACATCTTCTTTTAGATTAAAACGTTGCGCTTAGATATTGATGGAAGTGATTAAGTGAGTCTCTTCGATGTGGTAGTAGTTTTCTGCAAATCGTTTCCGCAATTCTTGTTCTGGCAGTGGTTTATCAAATAAGTAACCTTGGAATTGATAGCAGCCCATTGCTTTTAAAACAGTGAGTTCATTAACATCTTCCACGCCTTCAGCGATCACATCGAGATTTAACCGTTTGGCTGTCATAATGATGGCATCGACAATGGCTTGGTCAGTAGTATCTAGATGTAGCTGTGTGACAAATGATCGATCGATTTTCAATACATCAACAGCCAAGTGCTTTAGGTATTTTAACGAAGAGTAGCCTGTCCCAAAATCATCGATAGAAATCTTGATGTGCTTTTCTTTCAACAGCTCCATTTTTTTGATTGCGCTGTCCATATTATCCAGAAGCAGGCTTTCAGTTATCTCTAACTCAATGTTTTTGCCACTAATCCCCGCTTGTTCTAGCGCTTCATTAATATGATCGACAAACGAGTCTTGTGAAAATTGCAGTGGGCTAATGTTGATGGCAATTCTTTGTAGAGTATCAGGTAAAACGCCCTGCTTTTGCCATTCAGAAAATTGGAAGCAAGCGCGTTCAATGATCCAGTTGCCTATTTGTAATATCTGCCCCGTTTCTTCTGCAATCGGCATAAAAAGTCCCGGAGGCAAAACGCCTTTTTCAGGGTGATTCCAGCGTATTAACGCTTCAACACCGACGATTTGATGATCGCGATTCACTTGCGGTTGGTAGTACAGCTCTAACTGATTTTTCTTTAACGCTTCGTGCAACCCTCTTTCTACTTCTAGGAAAGATTCTATTTGAGCCTGCATTTTTGGATGGTAGAGAACAAACTTATTATTTCCTTTTGCCTTCGCTTTATATAGTGCGGTATCGGCCTGACGCAAAAATTCGATGTCTCTAGAGCCAGAAGAGGGGAAAGTCGTGATACCAGCACTGGCCGTACAGTAGAGTTGATGTCCGTCGATGGAGTATGGGTTGGAGATGACTGACATTAGCTGTTGGGCTTGTTCTAAAGCTTGTTCCTTTGACGTGTCAGGAAGCAGGATGACAAACTCATCTCCACCTATGCGTGCTGCTGTGTATCTATCGTCTAGCCATGATTTCAGGCGCAGAGACACAGCTTGTATTAACTTGTCCCCGATCGTGTGTCCTAGAGAGTCATTGATGGTTTTAAATCGGTCTAAGTCTAGGTAAAAAAGTGCACCATTTTGATCCGTTTGCTCTGCTTTTTGCACCGCACCAGAAAGTAATTGAAGCAATAGACTACGATTAGCTAAACCAGTAAGAGGGTCGTAGTAAGCGAGTTTGTTGAGTTTCTGCTTGGCGATTTCTTTATCTTTAAAAAGGTTGTGAAAAGATACAGCCAAAGTGCCCAGTTCATCACGACGATGAAGTGCGGGTGGAGGCGTTTCATTTTTACCGTTGTGCAGTGCGTTCACCCAGTTACTTAGTGTAACGATAGGTTTCGACATTTTGTGGTAAAAGAAAAGCAGCAAAATTGACGTCAGAATCGCATTCCTAAATAGGTCAAAAAGCAAAATGGTGTTGGTTTTTGCCAAAAAATCTTTGGCGATGCTGTTGCCATTGATCGAAAAAACGAGTTGACCGACGTTAATGTGCGAGTTTGGTTGGTGCAGTTCTATCTCGAATATAGGTTTTTCAGGTATGAGGAAGTCTGAAAGCAACGTTACCAAAGGGCTGGAAGGTGAAACTTGACGAGAGTTTTGGGCTAAGACTTCCCCGAAGTTATCAATGATTTCCACTTTATAAATGCCTTGGTCAATCATTAAGCTTGTTGCGACCTGATCGGCTAATAAAGGACTTAAGTGATAAGCGGCAAGACTCGCGCTTGAGTAATTTTGCATGAGCTTAAACTGATAGTGTTCTTCAATTCTGTTTTTCTCTTGATGCAAATCCACCACAATATGGTAAAGGCCAAAGCACACTCCAAGAAGTACCGAGACAAAAAATACAGTTTTCGCTTGGCGAAAGGCGAGAGAGTTTATTTTGCTACTTTTCAGCATAACTATATTCCGTTCCTCGGTTTCTTTATCGGATCGCTGGGCGCTCACGTGTTGTTCCATCCATAGTCCGCGTTTTGATACGCTGGCATTTTTACTGTGGAAGTTGCCCCTTAAGTGAATATAAGAGAGAATACCGCGCAAAATTGAATCGAACACCCAGAAGCGAAAGGTTAACTGATTTTTACCTTCTGGTAACCAGACAGAAGAAGAACTTTTGATGTCAAATACAGCTTTTTTGGGCGAAGTGTCTAAACGTAGAACATTCGCCATTATCTCGCACCCGGATGCGGGTAAAACAACCATCACTGAAAAAGTACTTTTATTCGGAAACGCTATCCAAAAAGCAGGTACCGTAAAAGGCCGTGGTAATGCACAGCACGCTAAATCTGACTGGATGGAAATGGAAAAGGAACGTGGTATCTCGGTAACCACTTCTGTGATGCAGTTTCCTTACAATGATTGCTTGGTAAACCTACTTGATACCCCAGGACACGAAGACTTCTCGGAAGATACTTACCGTACTCTAACGGCAGTGGATTCGTGTTTGATGGTTATCGACGCGGCAAAAGGTGTCGAGGATCGTACTCGTAAGCTGATGGAAGTTACACGTCTGCGTGATACACCAATCGTGACTTTCATGAACAAACTTGACCGTGACGTTCGTGATCCAATGGAAGTATTGGACGAAGTAGAAAACGAACTGGGTATGATGTGCGCACCTATCACATGGCCAATCGGCTGTGGTAAAGAGTTTAAAGGTGTGTACCACATTCACCGTGATGAAACGATTCTTTACGAATCTGGCCACGGTCATGAGATTCAAGAAGTTCGTATCATTAAAGGTCTGGATAACCCAGAGCTCGACGAAAAAGTCGGTGAAAGCCTAGCAGAAAGCGTCCGTGAAGAGCTTGAGTTGGTGATGGGCGCATGTCCTGAATTCGACCTAGAGTTATTCCTAACGGGTGAACTAACGCCAGTGTACTTCGGTACTGCATTGGGTAACTTTGGTGTTGACCACATGTTAGATGGCCTGACTGAATGGGCACCAGCGCCGAAAACTCGTCAAGCGGTTGAGCGTGATGTTGAAGCAACAGAAGAGAAGTTCTCTGGTTTCGTATTCAAAATCCAAGCAAACATGGATCCAAAACACCGTGACCGTATCGCATTCATGCGTATCGTATCGGGGACTTACACGCAAGGCATGAAGATGAACCACGTTCGTCTAGGCAAGCAAGTGAGTATCTCTGATGCAGTAACCTTTATGGCGGGTGACCGTGCTCGTGCAGAACACGCTTACGCAGGTGACATCATTGGTCTACATAACCACGGTACTATCCAGATAGGTGATACCTTCACCCAAGGTGAGTCACTGAAGTTCTCGGGTATTCCTAACTTCGCGCCAGAACTGTTCCGTCGTATTCGTCTGAAAGATCCATTGAAGCAGAAGCAGCTA
This sequence comes from Vibrio japonicus, assembly GCF_024582835.1. Taxonomy (NCBI): domain Bacteria; kingdom Pseudomonadati; phylum Pseudomonadota; class Gammaproteobacteria; order Vibrionales; family Vibrionaceae; genus Vibrio; species Vibrio japonicus. Next base: position 2,261,001 of record NZ_CP102096.1, on the reverse strand, counting down.
CTAAAAGGCTTGGTTCAGCTATCAGAAGAGGGCGCAGTACAGGTGTTCCGTCCGCTACAAAACAACGACCTTATCGTTGGTGCGGTAGGTGTGCTTCAGTTTGACGTAGTTGTGGCTCGTTTGAAGTCAGAATACAACGTTGAAGCAATCTACGAAGGCGTTAACGTAGCAACAGCTCGTTGGGTTGAATGTGGAGATGGTAAGAAACTGGATGAGTTCCAGCGTAAGAACCAAAGTAACTTAGCACTAGATGGCGGTGATAACCTAACGTACATCGCACCAACGATGGTTAACTTGAATCTTGCAAAAGAACGTTTTCCAGATGTTGAGTTCCGTGCGACGCGCGAACACTAATACTCTGCATATTTGAAGCTTTAGCTGCGTTAATTTCACTCATCCGCCCCAGTCACATAGCGTACTATGCTCCTGGGGCCGGATTCGCTCGTTGCCTTGCTATAGCTCCAACTATTTTGAGTATTAACAATGAACTTACCTTAGTCACGTAGCGTACTACGCTCCCGAGGTTGAGTTTACTTGTCGCCTTGTTCTGCAGCAAAGGCTTTGAAAATACTATAAAAAATGCCGCTTCGATTGAAGCGGCATTTTTGTTTGTTTAAAGACTCGAAATTATTTCTTCTTTTTTGCGACTTTCTTTTTCGTAGCAGTCTTCTTCTTATCGTCTTTTTTCTTTTTCTTAAACACAGGCTTTTTGTGCTTAGGACGAAGCTCTTTGATAAAGCGCTCTTTGATCTCTTCTTTTACATAGCGGGCTACGCGATCCAACATTGGTTGGTCGTGTGCTTCCACAAGAGAAACGGCATTACCTTTTTTACCTGCTCGCGCAGTACGGCCGATACGGTGAAGGTAGACATCAGCAGTGCGTGGCATGTCGTAGTTGATGACATGACTCACATCTGGAAGGTCGATACCACGAGCGGCGACGTCTGTGGCAAGTAGTACGTTGACTGTACCATCACGGAAACGTGCGATAGCGTTGTTACGGCGATCCTGAGGCATTTCACCTTGAATCCAAGCACATGGGATTTGAGCACTTTCAAGTTCAGCGCGAAGCTCAGCCAGGCGTTCACGGGTTTTTAGGAAGATGATCGAGCGTTCAGCTTGCTCTACGATGATCTTCTTCAAAAGCTCGAGTTTGTGCTCCATGTTGTCGGCACGGTGATACCATTGAGCGATTTTCTTACGCTCACGACGTGATGGCTCTGCATCAATTTCAGCAGGGTCTTTGAGTAGATCAGCGGTGAAGCCTTCCACACCTTTGCCTTCAAGCGTTGCAGAGAACAGCAGCGTTTGCTTACGCCAGCGACACTCAGAAGATAAGCGATCCACCGTTGGGCCAAAGCCCATGTCCAGCATTCGGTCCGCTTCATCTAGAATAAGCCACTCGATCGCACGACAATCAAAGCGTTCTGCCTCAATGTACTCCATCAAACGGCCCGGAGTTGCAACCACGATATCTTGTGTTGTCGACAGAATATCTGCGTGTTCTTGATATTGAACACCACCTGTAATGGTGAAAATGTTCAGTTTTGTGTTTTTTGCCAGCGCACGTGCTTGATCTGCTACCTGCATTGCTAACTCTCGCGTTGGAGTCAAAATTAACACGCGGGCAGGTCCTGGTTTACGGCGAGGGAAGTCTTGCAAGTATTGCAGTGCTGGCAAGACGAATGCTGCTGTTTTACCTGTTCCGGTTGGCGCAGAAGCTAAGATGTCACGACCGTCTAAAGCTTGTGGGATCGCTTCAGCTTGAATCTGTGTTGGACGGGCATAGCCCATGTCTTCGATTGCGGTTAGTAAGTTAGAATCTAACTCTAAATCAGCAAAATTTTTGATCACTCTGGTGTCTCCACAAGCAACAAGTAGTTTAAGGGGGCGTATTATAGTGTGTTCGGTGATAAGGATCACACCTTAATTTCTACATCTTTAAATAAAAGTCCTTAGTGAGTGCGATGAACTCTGGGCTATAGCCAGTTGTATCCCTAATTGTCAGTGCTTCTACCTCAGCTGTGCAAGGTTGCTTACTTAGCTCAATCAACAGCCGACTGACATCTTTAAGCGATGTCGGTTTGACCTCACAGAGTGATTTGAGATGCCAGCCAGACTTCTTGGCACTCTCAATAAACTGTCTCCCTTCCACTACAGGAAGGATAAAATTCGCGTTCCCGTGGTCACTCAGTAAGTGAAAACATCTCTCCAACAATTCTTTATGGCTCAATTGATCGGTATGCCTTGCCACTGCTCGCTGTCTAACTTGGGCTTGTTCACCATCATTAAAATAGGGTGGATTGCAAACGATGGAGTCGAAAAGAGCCGACAGCGAATAGTCCAACACATCACCGTGATGTAAATGGATTCGAGAATCCCACGGGGAATTTTGGACGTTCTTTTTTGCCGCTTCTATTGCGTGTTCATCTATATCAATAGCGTCGATGATTGCGAGAGCGTTTCTTTGAGCGCACATGAGTGAAAGCAGCCCGGTTCCTGTGCCTATATCCAGTATGTATTTGGCTTGCTGAACCTTGGACCAAGCGCCTAACAGAACGCCATCGGTGCTGACAGGCATGCCAGAGAATCCTCCTGTAATGGTGAACTGCTTAAACATAAAATCCTTAGTCTTTTTGATGTTGGTGTTCATTTTTTATTCTGTAAAATTAATTTTGTTAGGTGTTTTTGTTCATTGTTAAAGATTTGTTTGGTCTTTTTATCTTATTTTTATGGTCGGTTGATTTGTTATTATTTGGTTTATATGGCTGATATCTGGTTTTGTTTTGGTTTTTATGGCTGCAATTTAAGGGTTACAGTAAATTTATATGGTATTTTTGGCTTTAGGGTTGCGAATGAATGAGCGTTTAGTCATTATTCTAGTTCAACTATACAGATTGAGTGGCAGAAATGACTGCTCAGCATACACAACATCAATAAAACTATTAGTAAAGGGTCTATAAGTGAATCAGACTTTAAAATTAACAGACATAATAGCCGTTGGCTTCATGCTTTTTGCTTTCTTCTTAGGAGCAGGTAACATCATTTTCCCTCCTTTTGCAGGGCAACTCGCTGGCGATAACCTTTTACCTGCAATGTCAGGCTTCCTTTTCACCGCCGTTGGTTTACCACTGATTACGATTATCGCTATTGCTCTGGCTGGCGGCAGCTGGGAACACATGACCAAGGATCTGCCTAAACGTGCAGCTATCCTAATGGCGGTATTGATCTTTATCATCATCGGCCCTGCGTTTGCTGCGCCGCGTACAGGTTTGGTTGCGTATGAAATGGCTGTTAAGCCGTTTATTGTTGATGCCGGCCAATTCCACCTCACTACGTTCTCGATCATTTTCTTTGCGGTTGCAATGTTATTCGCGTGGTTCCAAGGCCGTCTGATTGACATGATCGGTAAGATCTTAACGCCAGTTCTATTTATCGGCCTAATCACGCTAGCGGTAGGCGTATTCCTTTATCCTCAGGGCGAACTGTTGGCAGCTCAAGGTGAGTACCTAGAGTATCCTTTACAGAAAGGTTTCTTAGAAGGCTACAACACCATGGATACCTTCGCATCGTTAATGTTTGGTGTATTAGTAGTAGACGCACTGCGTAGCAAAGGTATTACGGATAGTGCCGCGACAACAAAATATCTGATTAGCGCGGCGTTTATCGCGGCGGCTGGTCTGGCATTTGTGTATATCTCGCTATTCTACTTAGGTGCAACCAGTTCAGCTGTTGCAGCAGGCGCTGACAACGGTGGTGCGATCCTAAGTGCATACGTTCAGGCACTATTCGGTCCATACGGTCAGCTGGTTCTATCTACGATTGTATTGCTTGCATGTTTAACAACTGCTATTGGTTTGATTTCAGCGTGTTCTGATTACTTTAAATCAATCTCATCAGTGCCATACAAAGCGTGGGTTATCATCGTGGGTAGTGCATGTGCAGTGGTAGCGAATGTGGGTCTTTCTCAGCTGATTTCATTGTCGGTGCCTGTATTGTTTGCCTTGTACCCAGTTGCGATTGCTCTTGTGGCGTTGACGTTTGTACGTAGTTTCCTACCGAATCCAAAAGTGGCTTATCGTGTGGTTATTTTAGTGTCACTAGTGTTCGCAATGGTTGACGCAGCGAAAGTTGCTGGCTTCGATGTTTCAGCGCTGAGTGCTCTACCGCTATTTGAAGTAGGCATGGGCTGGTTGATTCCAACGGCATTGGCAATTGTTTGCATGTTCTTTGTCTCAAAATCAAACGAACAAGTATTGGTTGAAGAGACGGCATAATTAGTTGCTCTTGATGTAATTTAATCCCCTGTCATGCAAGGCGTGGCAGGGGATTTGTCTATCTAGTGAAAGATTATGTAGCTTCAAAAAATTCCTGTATCTTCGTCACACTTTTCAGTACAATTCTTCGGTTAAATTCTACTCATAAATGTTGAGCAAACATGTTTGAAATCAATCCTATTAAAAACCGCTTACAGGACGTGTCTGAGCGCACGAATGTCCTGAGGGGGTATCTTTGACTATGACGCCAAACAAGAGCGTCTAGAAGAAGTAAACGCAGAACTCGAACAACCAGATGTATGGAACGAACCTGAGCGTGCCCAAGCGCTAGGTAAAGAGCGTTCATCGCTAGAAGCTGTAGTTGAAACTATCGACCAGTTAGACCAAGGCGTCGAAGACGTTGAAGGCCTACTTGAGCTTGCGGTTGAGGAAGAAGACCAAGAAACGTTCGACGAGATTGAACCTGAGCTGGCTGAGCTGGAAGCTAAGTTAGAGCTGCTTGAGTTCCGTCGTATGTTCGCTGGCGACCACGACTCTTCAGATTGCTACATCGACCTGCAATCTGGCTCGGGTGGTACAGAAGCACAAGACTGGACATCCATGATGCTGCGCATGTACTTGCGTTGGGCTGAAGCGAAAGGCTTTAAAACGGAAGTGATCGAAGTGTCTGAAGGTGAAGTTGCTGGTCTTAAAGGCGCGACAGTGAAGATCTCTGGCGAATACGCTTACGGCTGGCTACGTACTGAAACAGGTGTACACCGACTAGTCCGTAAATCGCCGTTCGATTCAAGCGGCCGTCGTCATACTTCGTTTGCTTCTGCGTTTGTGTATCCAGAGATTGATGACAACATTCAAATCGACATTAACCCGTCTGATCTGCGTATTGACGTATACCGCGCATCGGGTGCGGGTGGTCAGCACGTTAACACCACGGAATCTGCGGTACGTATTACTCACGTCCCAACGAATACTGTGGTTCAGTGTCAGAATGACCGTTCTCAGCATAAGAACAAAGATCAGGCAATGAAGCAGCTTCGCGCAAAACTGTTTGAACTTGAGATTCAAAAACAGAATGCTGAAAAGCAAGCTAACGAAGATGCGAAATCTGACATAGGTTGGGGCAGCCAGATCCGTTCTTACGTACTGGATGACTCACGCATCAAAGACTTACGTACCGGCGTTGAAAACCGCAATACTCAAGCGGTTCTTGATGGCGACCTAGATAAATTTATTGAAGCTAGCCTGAAATCAGGTCTTTAAGCTTTTCACCGACACTCAAAGCGAAACAGGATACATCGAAAAATGACTGATGCTGTTCAAAACGACAATGTACAAGAAGCCTCTACACCAGAAGAGAATAAGCTGATTGCTGAACGCCGCGCGAAACTAGACGAGATTCGCAAGAGCTGTAAAGCAAATGGCCACCCAAACGACTTCCGTCGTGACGCACTAGCGGGCGACCTTCAAAAAGAGTTCGGTGAGAAGACGAAGGAAGAGCTAGAAGAGCTAAACCACGTGGTTGCAATTGCAGGCCGTATTATGGCTAAACGTGGCCCTTTCCTAGTGATTCAAGAGACTTCAGGTCGCATTCAATCGTACGCTTCAAAAGACGTACAGAAAGAGCTAAAAGAAAAATACCAAGGCCTAGATATCGGTGACATCATCGGTGTGAAAGGTGCACTGCACAAATCTGGCAAAGGCGACCTATACGTAAACATGGAAGAGTACGAGCTACTAACAAAAGCGCTACGTCCTCTACCAGAAAAATTCCACGGTCTAACTGACCAGGAAATGCGTTACCGTCAGCGTTACGTTGACCTAATCGTGAACGAAGACTCACGTCAGGCGTTCATCGTTCGTTCTAAGCTAGTTTCAGCGATTCGTAACTTCATGAGCGCAAAAGGCTACCTAGAAGTAGAAACGCCAATGATGCACGTGATCCCTGGTGGTGCGACAGCGCGTCCATTCATCACTCATCACAACGCGCTAGATATTGATATGTACCTACGTGTTGCTCCAGAACTATACCTGAAGCGTCTAGTCGTTGGTGGTTTTGACCGCGTATTCGAGATCAACCGTAACTTCCGTAACGAAGGTCTATCTCCTCGTCACAACCCAGAATTCACAATGATGGAATTCTACCAAGCTTACGCTGACTACAAAGATCTGATGGATCTGACGGAAGAAATGCTAAGCACAGTGGCGATGGAAGTTCTGGGTTCAACGTCAATGCCTTACGGTGAAGAGACGGTTGAATTTGGCGGTACTTACGCGCGCATGAGCATGTTTGAAGCGATCAAACACTACAACCCAGAGCACGCAGAAATCCAAGCGCTAACAGAAGCGGATCTACAAGACCGTGAGAAGATGGTTGCGATTGCGAAATCAGTGCACGTTGAAGTGGAAACATTCTGGACATGTGGTCAGCTACTTGAAGAAATCTTTGGTGAAACCGCTGAGCCTCAGCTAATTCAACCAACATTCATCACTGGTTACCCAGCGGATATCTCTCCACTGGCACGTCGTAGCGATGACAACCCATTCTTCACCGACCGCTTTGAATTCTTTATCGGTGGTCGTGAAGTGGCGAACGGTTTCTCTGAGCTGAACGATGCAGAAGACCAAGACGCGCGCTTTAAAGCACAAGTTGACGCGAAAGACGCGGGCGATGACGAAGCAATGTACTACGATGCTGACTACATCACAGCACTAGAGCACGGCCTTCCGCCAACAGCGGGTCAAGGTATTGGTATCGACCGTTTAGCGATGCTATTTACCAACACGCACACTATTCGTGACGTCATTTTGTTCCCGGCAATGCGCCCACAAGCTTAATGATTTGAATGAGTTAAGAATGAGAAAAGTCACCTTCGGGTGACTTTTTTATTGCGCCTTAGATAAATTCTCATTCATTTGTCCGAGAGAGTGTCACTTTTTTGATATTGCTGACTAAAATAATAATATGCTCTTACTCGGTATGGCTTCATGATTTATGTGCTACAAAATAAAAAGTTTTTCAACTAAACCACTAACTTTAGTATTTTTAGCCTTATTTAATGAGATAAATCTTTGAAGTCTATTCCATAACGAGTGGAAAAATTAGTATCCACTACTTAGTCTTATTAGTAAGACAGATTCTCTGCTTAAGTCTCTATAATGTAACTGCAAAAATTACATGTGCTAAGAAATGGCACTGCATTGGTTTTATAAATAATAAGGATTAGACCGTATGCGTAGTCAGTTTAGGATGGATTCCGTTCCGGGTTCCCTCGTAGTGGTTGGGGGTACTTATGAGCCTTGGCTCTCAGTATTAGAACAAGTGGGTTGGAGATGTACGCAATGTGCGGATTTACGCAAGGCAGATACCTTGTTTAGTGAAACCGGCCCATGCATTGGTATTGTTGATCTAAGCCACGATGAATTTAGTTTAAATGGTATCGCGAATTTGGTGAGTAACCATAAGCAAGTTCGTTGGATAGCGTTTATTCGCGAATCTCAGCTCAGCTCAGATACAATCTGCCAGTTTATTGTTAACTTCTGTATCGACTTCTTTACCGCACCGATTCCGGATGCACAGTTACTTAATACGATTGGACACCAGCTCGGTATGCTCAAGCTGGAGAAAAAAGTATGGCCTCATTATGGCAACAATAATGACATGGGCCTCATCGGGGACTCTGTCCCAATGAAACGTCTCAGAGATCAAATTAAGCGTATTGGACCGACTGATGTGAGCATTCTTATATACGGTGAGAATGGCGCAGGTAAGGAAACAGTGGCAAGAGCGGTACATAGAACGTCTTCCCGTGCTAATAAAGAGTTCATTTCAGTGAATTGCCGAGCGATGTCTGAAAGAAGCATAGAGAGCGACTTGTTTGGAATTAACCGTGATGATCCAATGGAAGCTTGCCTGCTAGAAAAAGCGCATGGTGGGACCATCTTACTCAATGATATTTTAACGCTGCCAAAATCTCAGCAAGTCAATTTACTTCGATTCTTACAAGAAGGCACGGTAGAAACAGAAAACGGCCGAAAAGAAGTGGATGTCCGCGTTTTAGCCGCAAACTCTGCAGATATTGAAAAAGCGCTTATTGATGGTGATTTTAATGAAGAACTTTATCACTATATCAATGTGTTACGCATCAATGTGCCGAGCTTGAAAGAGAGAGCGGGTGATATTGTGATTCTCGCAAGGTACTTCTTAGAAGAATACTCTAAAGAATATAACGCGCAGGCAAGAAGCTTTACGGAGCAATCAGCCCGAGCACTCACTCGTTATCATTGGCCTGGTAATGTTCGTGAGCTAATGAACCAGATCAAGCGTATTGTCCTAATGTCAGACACCGTTATGCTGGATGAAGAGCACCTCGATTTGCCAAAACGTAATGACGGTAAGCGTAGCCTTAAGAGTATTCGTGAGCGGAGTGAAAGAGATGCACTGCTGCTGGTTTTGGAATCGCACTCTGGGCAGGTATCGATGGCGGCAAAAGAGCTAGGTGTCTCACGGGCAACCATGTATCGACTGTTGAATAAGCACAATTTGATCAGCGATGCGGCAATGTAATTTTAAGTCCAGAATGCTTAAGCCACATAAATTGTTGGTGTGGCTTAAGTTTCACTAACAGTATCTATGGTGAATCTATTATTCTCAAGGTGAATATATTATTCCATGGCGTTGTAACAGGTTATTTTTGGGTTAATAAATTGTTTTAAATTTTAATGTTACAAAGTGGTTGAAATATCACCTTTTTTGAATAGAATTTAATTATGAGCTCAGGCTCATATCTCACAAACATATCTATTTGGATTAATACAGAGCTAGGAGGCACACAATGAAACGATTGAATGTTATCTCATTGAACTGTGCTTCTGATGATCTAGCCGTACATACAGCAGTGCTAACCAAGCACTAAGTATGTTTTGTCAGATCATAAATCTAATCAAGCAATGTAATTAATCCGTATCCATTATTTTTTAATTGGCTGCGGAAAAGCAGCGAATTATTGGTACATCTATATTTCATGGATTCGTTGATCTTTTCCCAGCCTTACTATATCTGGAGAAATATCATGAACCATTCTTTATATCTAAAATTAGCCACAGTATTGATTAAAGCGGATCTTCGTCGTGAAGAGCGTGCGTGGAAACGTAAATTAAGACGTAGCTCTTTTGATATTCCTTGGCACAACAAACACTTGCTTAAAGACATAGGTTTAGATTTAGATGGTCGCCAAGTAGGGACTAGCGAGCCTGAGAATGTCACCGTTGAACGCCGTATTCGTCATCTTCGTCGAGTGCTTAGTATGCGAATACCGACGTAATAGAAAGGGGCTGGTTTGCTTCACCAGCCCCGAATATTTGTGCCGGTCTCACAATGAGTGAGGCTGGCTATCCATCACTTTAAGGACAAGGGTTGGAGTAAGTCGTCCCAATTTCTTGTATCCCCTGAAGCAATTCATCTGTTAATACGACATCTAAACTATCAATATTGGATTTAAGTTGGTCTAAGTTTGTCGCACCAATGATGTTGGAGGCGACAAAAGGTCTTTGGTTAACAAATGCCAATGCCATTTGGGCTGGATCTAAACCGTGCTCTCTAGCCAGATTCACATAGGCTTCGGTCGCCTTTATTCCTTGAGGAGTAAAGTAACGTACGAATCGTTCAAACAACGTGCATCTTGCTCCTGCCGGTTTTTCTCCACCTAAGTACTTTCCGCTTAAACAACCAAATGCGAGTGGAGAGTATGCCAATAGTTGGACGCCTTCATAATGGCTGATCTCCGACAGGCCAACCTCAAAGCTTCGGTTTAATAAATTGTATGGGTTTTGGATGGATACGATTCTTGGTAACTCATGTTTCTCAGCTAGACGAAGCAGACTCATGACTCCCCAAGGTGTGTCATTTGATACGCCAATATATCGAACCTTCCCAGCTTTGATTAAATCTGCCAGCGCGTCTAGCGTTTCGATTAATGTGACTTCTTCTTGCGTATCAGGGAATGGATAGTTCAGCTGACCAAAGCAGTTGGTTTGCCTTTGCGGCCAGTGAATTTGATAGAGATCGACATAGTCAGTCTGAAGGCGCTTAAGGCTATCATCAATAGCAAGGTGGATGTTGCGTCGATCAAGGCTCATATTGTCGCGAATATACGGTACATTACGAGGCCCTGACACTTTAGTCGCAATGACGACTTTCTCGCGCTTCCCTGAATGCTTCAACCAATTTCCAATGTACTCTTCCGTTAGCCCTTGCGTTTTCTCTTTCGGAGGGACTGGGTACATCTCGGCAGTGTCGATAAAGTTGACGCCACGTTCAACGGCGTAGTCTAGCTGCTCAAAAGCTTCTTGTTGTGTGTTCTGTTCACCAAATGTCATTGTGCCAAGGCAGATTTTACTCACCTCTAATGTAGAGTGCGGTAACTTATTGTATTGCATAAACCTTCCTTGTTCTTTTGAGTATAATCACTTCAATATAGGGTATTCAAGGTTCAGAAAAATGGGGGCAGTCGACAATTTTCGCAATTTTTGCGCTATTGACTAGAATTACCAGATGGAGGTGAGCTATGAAGATGACGCAATTGGATAAGTGGATGCACGCCCATCACAAAGGCAGTTCCCACTCTCCGAAAATATTTGTTATTGGATGCTCTGATTTGTCCCAGTATTTACTGGCAGTTGAGTACAAGCATAAACTTGAACCCATTAAGGTGGATGATGAGCCAATTCATTATGATTCACTTGAACAGGTCAAAGAAGAACTGGCTCGATTGGGAGTAGAGCGTGCGTATTTAAGACTGCATAACGCTTATGATGAGTGTGGTGCGGGCGACGGTCCTCTGTATCAAGATGTAGAGCTTTCACTCATGCACTAGGCAAAGTTTTGTTGCAATATCTTAGCGGTAAACTGAGTACGCAAATAAAAACCACGAGGCAGTGTTTTTATCGGTTTTCCGCTCGCGCCGTACGCTTCTGTTAAGGCTCGACTGTTTGCAGCTTTTGGTCTCAGTTGCAGGACTTCACCGTGACGTGCGGTAATTTGCTCTACTTGCCCGATGACAATCATTTCCATGAGTTCTTCCCAATCCGTTTTGAGTTGCATTTCCTCTTCTTCGGTCGGTGACCAAATAAGAGGCGAACCAACACGTCGCTCTGCCAGGGGAATTTCGCGTTCACCTTCAACTGGAATCCACAGTACTCGAGAGAGTTTGTTTCGCACATGGCTGGTCTCCCATGTCAATCCGTGAACACCTATAAGTGGTGCAACGCAGACAAAGGTCGTTTCAAGAGGCTTTCCTGTGTAGCTAATCGGAATGGTTTTTAACTCGATACCCAGTTGCTCAAAATCTTGTTGTGGTTTACTTCCGGCGCTTGCTCCCAAGTGCCACTCTAGAAGTTGACCGACCCAGCCTTTATCCCTTCGTAAATCTGGCGGGACAGGTATTCCCGCTTCTTTGGCAAGTTCTTCGAACGTCACCCCGGCAATATGTTGCGCGCGTTCAATGAGTTCTGCTTCGGACTTTGGCTCTGCTTTCATAATGATCTTTATACTCAACATCGTCAGCGCCTATTGTAGCGGAAATCTCTCTGTTTTTGGTTGAATGAACTTTGATCATTTTGAGGAAAGGATCGTCTTTCATTGGTTATCCACAGGGTGTGGTGAAAAATAGTATCAAATAAGTGAACATGTATGAATTAACAGTGTTTCTGATGGTAATCTCCGCTTGAATTATTCAAACTAGATAGGATTTTGATAGCTGATTTGTGGGTAAGTACATTGCTGGTTGATCTTTGACCGATCTGAGTTGGCTTTTTTTAAGAGTATAATTTTCACTTAAGGTTTTTAAGTGATTTCTTTTTATGGTGTTGTTTATATTGTGTTTTTTATTTTTCGTTTCATTTTTGTTAGTTGAGTTAGGTGGCACATCGATCGAGACGTAATCGCTTGCTCTCTAATTCTTCACATAGTTATACACAGAAAAGGTGAATAAATGTGGCCTGTGTCTCATGTTGATGTGCATAACCTATGCTTTGATGGAAACTTATCCAATTCGAGCGGGTTGAGCGATATTTTCTGGTTCCATCACATTAGTAAGTTTGCTCCTATTGGGGATATGTGGAAAAATCACTGTAAATAAAGATTTTATTAGAGGTTGGCCAGTGATAGATGGCGATGGTTACCGCTTAAATGTGGGTATTGTAATCTGTAACAACCATGGTCAGGTCTTCTGGGCTAAGCGATACGGACAACATTCGTGGCAATTTCCCCAAGGGGGGATTGATGAAGGTGAAACTCCCGAAGAAGCAATGTATCGAGAGTTATATGAAGAGGTTGGTCTTACAAAGGATGATGTGAGAATCGTTGCAACAAGTCGTCATTGGTTAAGGTACAAATTACCCAAACGTCTTGTTCGCTGGGACTCTAAACCTGTTTGTATCGGTCAAAAACAGAAATGGTTTCTACTGCGTTTAGATTGTGATGAGTCTAAAATCAATATGCTACGTGGTAGCTCCCCTGAGTTCGATGGTTGGCGTTGGGTCAGTTACTGGTATCCAGTACGACAAGTGGTATCTTTTAAGCGTGATGTATATCGTCGTGCAATGAAGGAATTTGCTTCGATGGCGATGCCATTTAAAGAACGCAAAGTGAAGAATAAGCGCAAACACAAAAGAGGATAGACATGCTTTCTCAACTAAGGGAAATAGTTGAACAAGTATCTAAGGTTGAAGATGTTCATCAAGCTTTAGATATTTTTGTTAAGCAAACATGCAGTGCGATGAGTACTGAATGTTGTACTGTCTATTTGGCCAATGAAGAGATGCAGCGCCTTGAACTCATGGCAACGCAAGGGCTGCGCTTCAAAGGCGATAAAATACATATCCGATTTAATGAAGGGTTAGTGGGTTTAGTCAAACGAAGTGCTGAACCTCTTAACCTTGCACAAGCCTCTAAGCATCCAAACTTCAAATACTTTTCAGAACTTGGTGAAGAGATTTACCAAAGCTTTCTCGGAACGCCGATTATTTACCGCAAGCAAGTATTAGGTGTGCTCGTTGTTCAGCAAAAACAGCCTCGTCAGTTCGATGAAATGGAAGAATCCTTTTTGGTGACATTGGCTGCTCAGCTTGCTGTGATCATTGCCCATGCTCAAACACAAGGATCATGGCGCTTAGAGAAAAAACAACAAGCTATCTTGGGTATACCCGCCTCTCCAGGTGTTGCGATTGGTGAGTTTTGGCTCGACGACACTCAGCCAGAGCTATCAGAAGTCTGTCCCGCATCAACATTAGATATTGATCGTGAGCAAGAGCTTTTACTGCTCGCGATTGAAGCTGCTCTCAATGATTTTAAGCGGATGCGAAAGAAATTAGACAGTGAAATTAACAAAGATGCACTGGCTATTTTTGATCTGTTTACCCACTTACTTAATGACCCAATGCTGCGTAAAGACCTCAAATTGCAGATCCAAAAAGGCGATCGAGCGGATTGGGCATTGCGGCAAATTGTTGAAAGTTACTCAAACCGTTTTGCCCGAATGTCGGACGTGTATCTACGCGAAAGAGCACAAGATATCCGTGAGCTTGGGCATAGGTTATTGTATTTCTTGCACAATACAGAGCAAGATCAACCCATCTTGGATGAGCCGATTATATTGGTGGTACGTGAGTTGACCGCTACCACACTCGCTACGATACCAAAAGATAAGCTGTTAGCCGTTGTTTCGACAGAAGGGGCTGCAAACTCCCACGCTGCTATTTTATCTCGCGCGTTAGGCATTCCTGCTGTAATGGCGGCTGGTATCAATCTGAAAACCATCAGTGGTAAGCAGGGAATTGTTGATGGCTATAGTGGAAAAATTTTAGTTACTCCAAGCCGACAACTTCTGAAAGAATACAAAGCGCTTGTTAATGAAGAGCGTGAATTGTCCACAATGGTGAACCAGCGCATACTCGAACCCGCTTGCACCAAAGATGATCAGCGCATTGAAATTATGCTCAATGCCGGTTTGAGTGCCGATACCAATATTGCGGAAAACCAAGGCGTAGATGGTGTTGGGCTCTATCGAACAGAAATTTCCTTCTTGCTTCATCACCGTTTTCCTTCAGAAGAAGAGCAAACTCAGCAGTACCAAACGGTTCTTAATACTTATCCAAACAAACGCGTTGTAATGCGTACGTTGGATGTCGGTGGTGATAAAGCACTGCCTTACTTACCCATTGACGAAGACAATCCGTTCCTAGGCTGGCGTGGTATTCGATTTACACTCGATCATCCTGACATATTCTTGATGCAAATTCGTGCGATGATGCGTGCGAGTGCGGAAAGCCAGAATTTAAGCATTCTTTTACCCATGGTGTCTGGGGCACAGGAATTGGATGACGCCATTGCTCTAATTGAGCGCGCGTATCAAGAAGTGCGAGAGATTGACGAACGTATCACAATGCCTGAGCTTGGTGTAATGATTGAAGTTCCGTCCATGATTTATCTTTTGCCACTCATCGCCGACAAAGTCGACTTCGTCTCAATAGGTACTAACGACCTGACTCAGTATTTACTAGCCGTGGACCGGAACAATTCTCGAGTATCGGATGTTTACGAGTCGATGCATCCTGCCGTAATTATGGCGCTCGACCATATTCAAAAAATGTGCGAGCGCTTGAAGCTCCCTGTTTGTATTTGCGGAGAGTTAGCGGGTGAGCCGATTGGTGCGATGCTGATGGTCGGTTTGGGGTACAGAAGTTTAAGTATGAACACATCTAACGTAGCGAAGGTGAAATATCTGCTACGTCATGTTGATAGCACTGAGCTTAAGGATCTTGCAGATAAAGCGCTTATGCAGCCCTATGGCAATGATATTTATAATATGATGCGAGCATTCTTTGAGAAAAAAGGGTTCTCAGGTTTTATTCGCGCAGGTAAACGATAGGAAGACGAGTGAACATAGAATTTTTGATTTTGCTACTTATGTTGGGTGGCGTTGTGGGTATTATGGCTGGTCTACTTGGCATAGGAGGGGGGTTAATTGTTGTACCAGCTTTGGTGTTACTGCTTCCGATGGCAAGTGTTGATCCTGAAATTAGCATGCAACTCGCATTGGCGACCTCTTTAGCCTCAATTATCGTCACCTCCGGTTCATCAGCGTTAAATCACTTTAAGTTGGGAAATGTCGACGTTTTTGTCGTGAAATGGCTGATGCCAGGAGTTGTCATTGGTGGCTTTCTTGGCGCGAATGTCGCTGATTGGATACCGTCTCAATATTTGCCTAAAGTTTTTGGCGTGATCGTGTTGTTACTGGCGATCCAAATGTTGCTGTCCATCAAAAGCAAAACAGAACGCGCAATGCCTGGAAGTGGCGCAACAATGGCGATCGGAACGGGTATTGGTATGGTTTCCAGCTTAGCTGGCATTGGTGGGGGCTCACTTTCGGTACCATTTTTAAGCCGCCACGGTATTGAAATGCGACGCGCAGTGGGCTCTTCGTCTGTGTGTGGCTGTTTTATTGCTTTATCTGGCATGATTGGTTTTATCCTAAATGGCTACCAAGCAGAGGCGTTGCCAGACTACAGTATCGGTTACGTTTATTTGCCAGCTTTGGTGGCTATTACCTCTACGTCAATGCTAACCACTCGAATTGGAGCCAAATTGGCGACCACAATGCCTACCGTTAGGCTCAAAAAAATCTTTGCATTATTTTTGATGTTTGTGGCCGGAACTATGTTACTTTGACGCACTCTCATCTCTATCTCCGTAATTTTTGAACTTCAAAAGAGTATTAATCCTATGTCTCAGGGATACCTTGATTTTCCTAATATAGATCCTGTGTTGATCTCTATTGGGCCGTTGTCGATCCGTTGGTACGGCTTAATGTATTTGGTCGGCTTTGCCTTCGCGCTTTGGTTGGCGAATCGCCGAGCAGATAAGCCTAATAGTGGCTGGACTCGTGACCAAGTATCAGATTTATTGTTTGCTGGGTTTTTAGGTGTAGTGGTTGGTGGCCGTGTTGGCTACGTACTGTTTTACAATTTTGACCTTTTCCTGCAAGACCCACTGTATTTGTTTAAAGTCTGGACTGGGGGAATGTCGTTCCATGGTGGTCTATTAGGCGTAATCACAGCGATGTTCTGGTACGCGAAGAAGAACGGTCGCACTTTCTTTGGTGTAGCAGATTTTATTGCTCCGCTGGTTCCGTTTGGTTTGGGTGTCGGTCGCCTCGGTAACTTCATGAACAGTGAGTTGTGGGGACGCGTGACTGATGTGCCTTGGGCATTTGTATTCCCGAATGGTGGGCCGCTTCCTCGTCATCCATCGCAGCTGTATGAAATGCTGCTAGAGGGTGTTGTATTGTTCTTTATTCTGAACTGGTTTATTAAAAAACCGCGTCCATTAGGCAGTGTCTCAGGGCTATTTTTGGCTGGATATGGTACATTCCGCTTCCTTGTAGAATACGTGCGCGAACCCGATGCGCATTTAGGCTTGTTTGGCGGCCTTATCTCCATGGGACAAATATTGTCATTACCTATGGTGATCATCGGTATTCTGATGATGGTTTGGGCTTACAAACGTGGTCACTACAAAGATGAATTACCACAACAGACGAAGTAAGGAATTGGTGTGAAACAGTATTTAGATCTTTGTCAGCGTATCGTTGACCAAGGTGAATGGGTTGAGAACGAACGTACAGGCAAACGTTGCCTAACGGTTATCAATGCGGATCTAACGTACGATGTTAGCAATAATCAATTTCCTTTGGTGACGACGCGAAAGAGCTTTTGGAAAGCGGCGGTAGCAGAGTTGCTGGGTTACATTCGTGGTTACGATAATGCGGAAGATTTTCGTAAGCTAGGGACTAAAACATGGGATGCAAACGCAAACCTCAATGAGTCTTGGTTGAATAACCCGTATCGTAAAGGTGAAGATGATATGGGCCGCGTGTATGGCGTACAGGGCCGCGCATGGGCAAAGCCGGATGGTGGTCATATCGATCAGCTGAGAAAGATTGTGGATGATCTGACTCGCGGTGTCGACGACCGTGGTGAAATCCTGAACTTCTACAACCCGGGTGAATTCCACATGGGGTGTCTGCGTCCTTGTATGTACAGCCACCACTTCTCGCTATTGGGTGACACTCTGTACCTCAACAGTACTCAGCGCTCTTGTGATGTCCCGCTTGGGCTGAACTTCAACATGGTTCAGGTATATGTGTTTCTAGCCATTATGGCGCAGATTACTGGTAAAAAGCCGGGGCAGGCGTACCACAAGATTGTTAACGCGCACATCTATGAAGATCAGTTAGAACTCATGCGTGATGTGCAGCTTAAACGTGAACCGCTTAAGTCGCCAACTTTCCACATGAACCCTGAAATCAAATCTCTTGAAGACCTGGAAACTTGGGTCACCTTAGATGACTTTTGGGTTGAAGGGTATGAACATCACGACCCGATCCGCTACCCATTTTCGGTGTAGTCGGTTTACCCACATAACTATATAAAAAGCTCCGTAGGGAGCTTTTTATTTTTGAGTGATTATTTTAGCGCGCTGACAATGTAACGGTGGATTGGGTTCGTTTGTTGAGGCTTCGCGAGCGCCGGGCTAATCAAATCTGGTCGAGCAAAGATGCCTTTGTTAACGAGTGAGCGAATCATATCAAAGTATTTCAGTTCCGTTTTTCCACATAGCAGCAAATTGAAATCTTCTCCTAATTGATCGTAGGCGTTGAGCACTTCTCGAAAGCCACGCAGATACAAATAATCTTTAGTAAAGCCACCGCCACGATAAACACGAGAAGTTATTGTGAAAGCTTGGACATCAGAAGTGTGGTATTGCTCTTTCAATAACCTGAAGGTCTGGCGGAAGTCCCTGTCTTTGATCATAGATTCAACCGCAAGCACACGCAGCGCTAATGTACGTAGCCGTTTGATACTAAAGTGCCCAGAAAGGTATTCACATAAAATTGCTAATCCTTCCTGAGTATTGGTATTAGCTGGGCAACCTAAACTTAGAACGTTAAGTGGCTGGCGACGTCCATTCAATGTCGTGAGCAGGTGCACGCCCATTTCGTGATGTGCGAGCGCTTCGAGCTCATCTGTGGTGATGTGTGCTGCCTTGTTTATTCTCACTTTGATACCCGATACGAGGGCGTTGGCCAGCATCCCATCAAGCACCTGTATTTCACACTCATAGCCATTTTTCTGGGCAAAGCGATTCATGAATTGCGCAATAGAATGGCTGTCTTGGTCTGGTTTACTGATTTCTTCTGTCGGCAAGTGCAAAATGAAATGCGCGTTGGCAATGTCTTTTGCACTTGGCTCACCGTAATAGCGCAGCGAGTTATACAAAAAGTCTTGGGTACCGATTGTATCTACCTGATCGAGTTTGTCCGCATAGGACTGGATGACATCGACGTAAAGCTTTTGCAGCTGAGTATCTTCGATCTCTTCTAAAGGTAACTCGTACAAACGACGCTTGGACTGATGAGTATCAAGTGGTGATTTTTGGTACTCAAACTTGGGCTCCTGAGAATATTTGTTGCTCATGAACCGTTCTCTCTCGTGTGCGTAATTGATGGGGTTTACGCTGCTGAGAATATCAATGTCACTAACCAGTTGGGTTAGGCTTTCGTCTATGGCTAGTAGTCGGCTGGGAATCGATTCGTAAGCTTGAGCCATGTTGTTTAACTCCATGTGAAAATAACATCAACCCAAAGCTTTGGTTGCTCGCTGGGGGATGATTCAAATTATCACCGGGAATAGGGTTTGAACAACAAATATTTGTTTCTCAGCCATAGCGGAAACATCGAAGGAGAGGCGGCATGGATACAAAAAAGGCTCCACGATGTGGAGCCTGAAATAAGCGATGGTATTTTGTTGTTATTATGCTGTCAGCGTTAAGATAGTACCTGGTAGTACAATAAACACTGCCAATAAGTATCCTGCAACAACCGCTTTATTCTTCACAGCTAGGTCTGAGATTAAGTCCGCTCCTTTCACTGGTAGTTCACGTAGGAACGGAATACCAAAGATGAAGACCGTTGCCATAACATTGAATACTAGGTGAACCAGTGCGATTTGAAGCGCAAACACGGCAAACTCACCAGAAACTGCAGTCGCAGCCAGCAACGCTGTAATACAAGTACCAATGTTTGCTCCCAAAGTGAATGGGTAAACATCGCGTACTTTAAGTACACCTGAACCGACTAGCGGAACCATTAGGCTGGTGGTTGTTGATGAAGACTGAACCAGGACCGTAACAATAGAGCCAGATACGATGCCGTGAATAGGGCCACGGCCGATGGCATTTTTAAGGATGTCACGCGCACGACCAACCATTAGGCTCTTCATTAGCTTACCCATCACAGTGATAGCAACGAAGATAGTAGCGATACCAAGCACGATAAGCATGATGCCACCTACCGTATCACCAAACGTTGATAGTGGTTCTTTAACAGCGCTAACGACTGGTTTTGTAATTGGCTTAATGAAGTTAAAGCCTTTGATGCTCATATCACCTGTTGCAAGAAGAGGAGACACTAACCAGTGTGAGATCTTCTCAAGGATGCCAAACATCATCTCTAGTGGTAAGAAGATAGCAACCGCAAGTAGGTTGAAGAAATCGTGGATAGTTGCACTCGCAAACGCACGCTTAAACTCTTCTTTGCAGCGAACGTGGCCAAGTGATACTAGGGTATTGGTAACTGTCGTGCCGATATTTGCACCCATCACCATTGGGATCGCAGTCTCTACTGGCAAGCCGCCAGCAACAAGGCCTACGATGATAGAAGTAACAGTACTGGAAGACTGAATAAGAGCGGTTGCAACCAAGCCAATCATTAGGCCAGCGACAGGGTGTGATGCGAATTCAAACAATACTTTTGCTTGATCGCCCGTTGCCCATTTAAAGCCGCTTCCAACCATAGATACAGCGAGTAGCAGTAGGTATAACATGAATGCCAAGTTAGCCCAGCGCAGCCAACGAGTCGTGCTCGAAATAGACGCTGCTGTAGTAGTAGCTTGGTTCATAATTTTTCTCCGTGGACCGATTATTGTCAGTTGATGGTCTGTTGTTGAAACTGAGGGCGATGTTAGAGAGGAAATATTTCAGTAATATTACAGTTATGTGTAACAAAGACGATTTTGTGATGAGGTGTTGTTCTTATGAGCGTGTTGAATGTTTTCTTGTTTTTAAGTTTATGATTTGTATGTGCTAATTCTTGTCGTTTGGCGTCTTTAATGTTTCGTCGGATAAATTTTTTTTTTGACTAGCTGGTACCAGTTTCATTATTTATGACGGATTCGTCATAAAACAATCTGCAATAACTCGAAAAATCTATGCTTAAATCGCTTTCTTATCGTTTTTACCGAACCTATTGTTGTCTGCTGGTGGTTTTGCTATAACGCTAAATCCTTTCTAGCGATTCGAGTTAATGATATGTCTCACCTAAATTACAATCATCTCTACTATTTCTGGATGGTGTGCAAGCAAGGCTCTGTCACTAAGGCTGCAGATGCTCTATTTCTTACTCCCCAAACAGTAACAGGCCAGATTAAGGCACTGGAAGAGAGGATGGATGGTAAGCTGACCAAACGCAATGGTAGAAGCATTGAGCCTACCGAGCTGGGGCAGCTGGTATTCAAGTATGCCGATCGTATGTTTGGGTTGAGCTATGAAATGCTTGATATCGTTAACTATAGCCAGCGTTCAAACATCTTGTTTGATGTCGGTGTCGCGGATGCACTGTCCAAGCGCTTAGTGAGTAAAATCCTGATGACTACGGTTCCTGATGACAACAGCATTCATTTACGCTGTTTCGAATCGACTCACGAGATGTTACTTGAACAACTGTCTCAGCATAAATTGGACATGATTTTGTCTGATTGTCCTGTCGATTCCAGTCAGAGTCCGGGCTTATATAGCAAGAAGCTTGGAGAGTGTAATATGAGTTTCTTTTGCTCTGGTAGTGTCGAAGGCGTTCAATTTCCAGCTGTATTGGAGCAACGCAAGCTACTGATCCCAGGAAGTCGGACGGCGATGGGGCGTAAAGTATTGCAATGGTTTGACAGGCAAGGGCTTCAACCCAATATTTTGGGAGAGTTCGATGACGTGGCCCTTATGAAGGCGTTTGCTCGTTATCATCATGATGTGATTTTTTTGGCTCCGTCACTCTATTTTTCAGAAGTTGAGAGCGACATTCCATTACAGCTGATTGGGCATATAGAAGAACTAAAAGAAGAATACTACGTCATATTTGCAGAGCGCATGATTCAGCATCCAGCGGTAAAAAATGTTTGTGACGCGGACTTTACATCATTGTTTAAGTAGTTTTGTTTACAACAAATAGATTAGCTGATACTAATCAATTACTATCTTGTTACAGAAGTGCAGCGTAACGACAAGCGAGAAGCCTGTCTGGTCAAATTAACACGGTTTTGTTTGAGCGCTGCGCCAGTATTATGGTTTTAAGAGGTGCTAGCCGATGGATTTACAAGAGATGGAAAAAAATTCTGGTCAGGCTGTAGTGCTATTAAAAGCAATGGCGAATGAGAGAAGGTTGCAAATCCTGTGTTTACTACACAATGATGAGCTTTCAGTTGGGGAGTTATCTAACAAGCTTGAACTGAGCCAGTCAGCACTATCACAGCATTTAGCTTGGCTACGACGTGATGGACTAGTGAACACACGAAAAGAAGCACAAACAGTGTATTACACACTAAGTAGTACAGAAGTTAAGTTAATGATTCAGTTACTTCATCAACTGTATTGCAGCAAGTAAAGAGCGCTAAGAGACCTTTGTGTGCTCGTACAGAGGCTTTAGATATAAAAAAACCGGCAGATGCCGGTTTTTTCTTTTCACTGAGTAATCAGAGTTCTATTAAAGAGCTTTGATTGCAGCAGAGAAACGAGACTTGTGACGAGCAGCTTTATTCTTGTGAATAAGGCCTTTAGTCGCCATGCGGTCTAGGATTGGTGTAACTGCAGCAAATGCTTCAGTTGCAGCAGCTTTGTCGCCTGCTTCGATAGCAGCAACAGTTTTCTTCATGTAAGTGCGCATCATAGAACGACGGCTAGCGTTGTGCTGACGACGTTTCTCAGCTTGGATAGCGCGCTTCTTAGCAGATTTACTATTTGCCAAGGGTCTAACTCCCAAAAACTTTAGTTCGGTGACAATTTAAGGGCGAGGAATATCCCCTATTTGCGCTCAAATGTCAAATGATTTGTGTAAAAACCCATCGAAACCAAACAAATTTTGGATAAGAGAGGTCTTCACGGTTAAGATGGCGTGGATTCTAACAGTATTTTTTTTTCATTGCTAATACTAATCTGCTCTCTATCACGTTATTCCCAATAAACAGAGGAGCCAGATTTTAGTATTAGAAGATTCCAGAGGTATCTGTGAGTAAACGTCTTCTTAAGTCAGGCATGATTGTCAGTGCTATGACTTTGATTTCACGCGTCTTAGGATTAGTGCGTGATGTGGTGGTCGCAAATTTGATGGGCGCGGGTGCAAGCGCCGACGTGTTCTTTTTTGCGAATAAGATTCCTAACTTTTTACGTCGCCTTTTTGCTGAGGGGGCTTTTTCTCAGGCATTTGTCCCGGTATTAACTGAGTATCATGCTAGCGGGGACATGGATAAAACTAGGCAGTTGATTGCACGGGCAGCAGGTACGCTAGGGGTTATCGTCTCGGTGGTGACGCTATTAGGCGTCATAGGTTCAGGTGTGGTGACCGCACTCTTTGGCTTTGGCTGGTTCTTGGACTGGCTCAACGATGGCCCATCCTCCGAAAAGTTTGAGTTAGCGAGCTTTATGCTCAAAATCACTTTTCCATATCTATGGTTTATTACGTTTGTTGCCTTGTCAGGTGCCATCCTAAATACCATGGGGAAATTCGCCGTCTCTTCTTTTACCCCAGTATTTTTGAATGTGATGATCATTTTTTCCGCCTGGTTCATCGCTCCTCAGTTGTCTCAGCCTGAGGTGGGGTTAGCCATTGGGGTATTTTTAGGTGGCTTAATTCAGTTCCTTTTCCAAATCCCGTTTCTTATTAAAGCGGGCGTTATGGTGAAACCTAAATGGGGATGGCGAGATCCTGGAGTGGTGAAAATCCGCACTCTTATGATACCTGCGCTATTTGGTGTCTCTGTCAGTCAAATCAACCTGTTATTCGATACGTTCATTGCGAGCTTTCTTCAAACCGGATCGATCAGTTGGCTTTACTACTCTGATCGCTTGTTAGAGTTCCCACTTGGTTTATTTGGGATTGCGATTGCGACCGTGATTTTGCCTGCGCTTTCTCGAAAGCATGTGGATTCGCATAGTGAAGGCTTTGCACACACTATGGATTGGGGGGTAAGAATGGTCACCTTACTGGGTGTTCCTGCTATGCTCGGATTAATGGTATTGGCAAAACCTATGCTGATGGTTCTGTTTATGCGTGGGGAGTTTACACCGCAAGATGTTGAATTTGCCTCAATGTCTTTGGTGGCATACGCATCTGGGCTGCTGAACTTTATGCTTATTAAGGTGTTAGCGCCTGGTTATTACTCTCGCCAAGATACCAAAACACCCGTGAAATACGGCATTATTGCCATGGTTACGAATATGGTGTTTAACGCAATCTTTGCTTGGTTTTATGGTTATGTTGGTTTGGCTATTGCGACGGCGTTGTCGGCGTTTGTGAATATGTCTCTTCTATATAGAGGGCTACATCGAGCCGGTGTTTATCAGCTAAGTCGAAAAACAATCACCTTTGTTATTAAACTTGCCATTGCTGGCGCTGCGATGGTAGCCGCTATTTTATGGCAGTTAGAAGAGATGTCTATTTGGCTAGGGTGGAGCTTGTTTGAGCGCATAATCTGGCTATCAGTCTTAATTGCACTTGGGGCTGGAGTCTATTTGTTCACTTTGCTTATTTTAGGTGTTCGCGTAAAAGATCTAAAAGCAGCGACAGATTGATGATGATTAGTATATAATTCGGCAGTTTCACGCAATGTAAATTATAAAAACACAGGTTTTAGCAGCGTCCAATGGAATTAATCCGAGGTATTCACAATATCAAACCACGCCATCATGGGTGTGTATTGACGATCGGAAACTTCGATGGTGTGCACTTAGGGCATCAAGCGGTATTGCGTCAAGTCTCTGAGCAAGCAGAAAAATTAGGCTTGCCGTCAACAGTGATGACGTTTGACCCGCAACCATTGGAGTTGTTTGCCAAAGACAAGGCACCAGCAAGATTAACTCGGCTTCGAGATAAGTATGTTCAGTTAAGTAAATTGAATTTGCAGCGCCTGCTTTGTGTTAACTTTAATCAGCATTTCGCTAACCGAACGGCAGACGAGTTTATTCGTGACTTGTTGGTAGAGCGATTGGGTGTTAAGTTTCTCGTCGTAGGTGATGACTTCTGCTTTGGTCGTGGCCGAAAAGGCAATTTTGAGATGCTAAAACAAGCGGGTCAGCAATACGGCTTTGAAGTCGTGAGCACCCAGAGTTTTTGCATGCAAAAGCTTCGCGTTAGCAGTACTGCAATACGAGAAGCATTGGCTGAAGATAAACTTGATGAAGCTGCTGAAATGCTGGGTAGAAATTATAGTATCAGTGGGCGAGTTTCTCATGGCCGTAAGCTAGGAAGAACAATAGGTTTTCCAACAGCTAATATCCCGCTGAAGCGTTGCGTGTCGCCAGTCTCAGGAGTTTATGTCGTACAAGCGTTAGGCTTGGGAGATGAACTCATTGGTGGCGTGGCAAATATTGGCAACAGACCAACCGTAAATGGTGTTCGCCAACAACTAGAAGTACACTTATTTGACTTTCAAGCCAATTTATATGGCAAACAGTTAGAAATTGTACTCTTACATAAGCTTCGAGATGAGCAAAAGTTCGAGTCTTTTGAAGCACTGAAACAACAAATTGAATTGGATGCTGAGGCAGCAAGGGTGTGGTTGCGTCAGCTTAAACGTCAAGCGGTTTAGTCCACCAACTTGACATAATGTCTAACATTCGCCCAACACAACGGAATTAAGAATCGATGAGTGAGTATAAAGATACCCTGAACCTTCCTGAAACAGGGTTTCCGATGCGCGGCAATCTGGCGAACCGCGAGCCAGAAATGCTTAAGCGTTGGTATAAAGAAGACCTTTACGGCGAAATCCGTAAAGCGAAGAAAGGCAAAAAATCTTTCGTTCTACACGATGGCCCTCCATACGCCAACGGTGACATTCACATTGGTCACGCACTAAACAAGATTCTTAAAGACATTATTATTAAATCCAAAACACTTTCGGGTTTTGACGCGCCTTACATTCCTGGCTGGGACTGCCACGGTCTACCAATAGAATTGATGGTAGAGAAAAAGGTTGGTAAGCCAGGTCAAAAAGTGACAGCTGCTGAGTTCCGCGAAAAATGTCGCGACTATGCTGCAGGTCAAGTTGAAGGCCAAAAAGAGAGCTTTAAGCGTCTTGGTATTATGGGTGAGTGGGACAAGCCTTACCGCACGATGGACTTCGATACCGAAGCGAACATCATCCGTGCATTAGGTAAGATTGCAGATAACGGCCACTTACTGAAAGGTTTCAAGCCTGTTCACTGGTGTACAGACTGTGGTAGTGCGCTTGCTGAAGCGGAAGTGGAATACAAAGATAAAGTATCTCCTTCTATTGACGTGCGTTTTAAAGCGGCAGACGAAGCAGCATTATTGTCTAAATTTGCATTGAGCGAAGGCCATGAAGGCAAGGGCGATATCTCTATTGTGATCTGGACAACAACGCCTTGGACTCTGCCAGCAAACCGTGCTGTGTGTCTACGTGACGATCTAGAGTACGTATTGATCCAAGTAGAGGGTGACAATCCTGAACGTATCATCGTAGCTTCTGAGCTGGCGAAAGATGTGATGGATCGTGCGGGTATCGAGCACTTCCACAACTTGGGCTTTGCTAAAGGTTCAGATTTAGAGCTTTCTCAGTTCAACCATCCATTCTACGACTTTACCGTTCCTGCGATCCTAGGCGATCACGTAACGACGGATTCAGGTACTGGTGTGGTTCACACAGCGCCGGGTCACGGTCAAGAAGACTTCGCGGTTGGTCAAAAATACGGTCTAGAAGTTGCTAACCCAGTCGGTTCAAACGGTGTTTACCTATCGGACACTGAGCTATTTGCTGGTCAGCACGTATTCAAAGCGAACGCTTCTGTTGTTGAAACGCTACAAGAAAAAGGCGCGCTGCTGCATCACCACGCTTACGAGCACAGCTACCCACACTGTTGGCGTCATAAGACTCCAATTATTTTCCGTGCTACACCGCAATGGTTCGTTTCTATGGACCAAGCTGGTCTACGTGCAAAAGCACTAGAATCAATCAAAGGTGTACAGTGGATTCCTGAGTGGGGTCAAAGCCGTATCGAAGGTATGATCGAAGGTCGCCCTGAATGGTGTATCTCTCGTCAGCGTACTTGGGGTGTGCCAATCGCACTGTTCGTTCACAAAGAGACAGCAGAACTTCACCCGAACTCGTCTGAGTTGATTGAAAAAGTGGCTCAACTTGTTGAACAAAAAGGCATTCAAGCTTGGTGGGATGTGGATGCAGCGGAGCTACTTGGCGAAGAAGATGCAGCAAACTACGAGAAAGTTCTTGATACGCTAGACGTATGGTTTGACTCTGGTGTGACTCACTTCTCTGTGGTTGATGCTCGCGAAGAGTACAACGGCCACAGCGCAGACCTATACCTTGAAGGTTCTGACCAGCACCGTGGTTGGTTCCAGTCTTCATTGATCTCATCGATCGCGATGAAAGGTGAAGCTCCATACAAACAAGTACTGACACACGGTTTCGTGGTTGACGGTCAAGGCCGTAAAATGTCGA
Organism: Vibrio japonicus; assembly: GCF_024582835.1. Lineage (NCBI taxonomy): Bacteria > Pseudomonadati > Pseudomonadota > Gammaproteobacteria > Vibrionales > Vibrionaceae > Vibrio > Vibrio japonicus. Next base: position 2,233,873 of record NZ_CP102096.1, on the reverse strand, counting down.
AGTCTATCGGTAACGTTGTTGCGCCTAAAGATGTAACGAACAAGCTAGGTGCAGATATTCTGCGTCTGTGGGTTGCATCTACGGACTACACTGGTGAAGTTGCGGTTTCTGATGAAATCCTAAAACGCAGCGCAGATGCATACCGTCGTATCCGTAACACAGCTCGTTTCTTCCTGGCAAACTTGAACGGTTTCAACCCAGAAACTGATCTTGTTCCAGCGGAAGAAATGGTGGCACTGGATCGCTGGGCTGTAGGCCGTGCGCTAGCGGCTCAAGAAGAGATCGTGAAAGCGTATGAAGAGTACAACACTCACGCAGTGACACAGCGCTTGATGCAGTTCTGTTCTATCGAAATGGGCTCATTCTACCTAGACGTAATTAAAGACCGTCAGTACACAGCGAAACGTGGTGGTCACGCACAGCGTAGCTGTCAGACAGCGCTTTACTACATTGTTGAAGCTCTCGTTCGCTGGATGGCACCAATCATGTCATTCACTGCTGACGAAATCTGGAGCGAAATGCCAGGTCAACGCGATAAGTTTGTTTTCACTAGTGAGTGGTTCGATGGCTTATTTGGTCTTGCTGAAGGTGAAGAGCTAAACAACGACTTCTGGACTGGAATCCAAGCGGTTCGTGGCGGTGTAAACAAGCTGCTTGAAGCAGCTCGTAGCGAAAAGACTATCGGTGGCGCGCTACAAGCAGAAGTGACTCTATTTGCTGATGATGCACTGGCGGCGAAGCTTAACAAGCTAGAAGACGAACTACGTTTTGTTCTATTGACGTCTGCTGCTGTTGTCAAGCCTATGAGTGAGAAGACTGACAACGCGCAAGTGACAGATGTGGAAGGCTTATTCGTTGAAGTGAAAGCGGCGGAATCAGAAAAATGTGACCGTTGTTGGCACCATACTCCAGACGTAGGCACAATTGCAGGACACGAAAAGATTTGTGGCCGCTGTGTTTCGAACGTTGACGGTGAAGGCGAAGAGCGTAAATACGCATAATTTATTGAACTTTCATTAGTTTTAGCAGCCCCAGTGTTTACTGGGGCTGTTTTTAGGTAAAGTAATGAGCGAAAAAGCACTAACATTGAAACAATCTGGAGTACGCTGGCTTTGGTTAGCGATCCTGATCTTTATTGCTGATATTGGCATCAAGTTCCTAGTGATGGAGAACATGGGTTATGGTTGGGCAAACCGAATTGAAATTTTGCCATTCTTTAACCTGTTGTATGTCCATAACTATGGCGCAGCATTTAGCTTTTTAAGCGATCAAGCTGGCTGGCAACGTTGGTTGTTTACTGGTATCGCGTTTGTTGTTAGTGGTGTGCTGACATATTGGATGAGTAAATTACCGGCGACGGAAAAGTGGAACAATAGTGCCTACGCGATGATTATTGGCGGCGCAGTTGGCAATGTGTTTGACCGCATCGTTCATGGCTTTGTTGTTGATTACCTAGACTTTTATTGGGGTAATTATCACTGGCCTGCGTTTAACCTTGCAGATGCCGCAATCTGTATCGGTGCTGCGATGATCATCTTGGATGGTTTTCGCAAAAAAGAAAATACTGGAGCGTAATTCTTGCTTTAGCTAATAACCCTAAGCGCTGTCCGTTGATTCGGAGAGCGCTTTTTAATATAAACGTCTTAGGTCAACACGTCCTAATATCGACAATCACTTCAAGGAAGCAGTAACGTGACTACAATTGCCCAAGATTCAGCAGTAACCCTGCACTTTACAATAAAAATGAAAGATGGCTCCGTTGCAGACAGTACGCATAACATGGGCAAACCTGCCAAGTTAGTGATCGGTGATGGTAGCTTGAGTGAAAACTTCGAACAGTGTCTTTTAGGCTTGAACGAGGGTGACAACAAAGCAATCGAGTTAAAAGCTCAAGACGCATTTGGGATGCCAAACCCAGATAATATTCACTACATGGACAGAGCAAAGTTCGTTGGTGATGCAGAAGTTGAAGTCGGTACGATCATGGCATTTTCAGGGCCTGACGGCATGGAAATACCTGGAATTATTACCGAAATTGCCGGTGATTCGGTAACCGTAGACTTTAACCACCCATTAGCAGGGCAAGATGTGACTTTTGAAGTTGAGATTTTGTCAGTAGAATAGCCAGCCAAAGATAAAACCATGAGCAATGAAATGAAAATCCTGTTAGCTAACCCTCGCGGTTTCTGCGCTGGTGTAGACCGTGCGATTAGTATCGTTGAGCGCGCTCTAGAAATGTATCAACCGCCGATTTATGTTCGCCATGAAGTCGTGCATAACCGCTTCGTTGTGGAAGGACTTAAGCAGCGCGGTGCTATTTTCGTTGAAGAGCTGAGTGAAGTACCTGATGACAACATCGTTATCTTCTCTGCTCATGGTGTATCGCAAGCGGTACGTAAAGAGGCAAAAGAGCGCGACTTAACCGTTTTCGATGCGACATGCCCGCTTGTAACCAAAGTTCATATGGAAGTTGCACGCGCAAGTCGTCGTAACATGGAAGTCGTACTAATTGGTCACGCAGGCCACCCAGAAGTCGAAGGAACAATGGGTCAGTACTCTAGCGAAACGGGCGGTATGTACTTGGTAGAAACCCCAGCTGACGTTGAGAAGCTAAAAGCGATCGTGAAAGATCCATCAGAGCTTCATTACGTAAGCCAAACCACGCTTTCTGTTGATGAAACCGCGGATGTGATCGAAGAGCTGCGTCGAGTGTTCCCTGAAATTCAAGGACCACGTAAAGACGACATTTGTTACGCGACTCAAAATCGTCAGGACGCAGTACGTGATATGGCGTCTGATGTTGAAGTGGTGGTGGTTGTCGGTTCTAAAAACTCATCGAACTCAACTCGATTAAAAGAGTTGGCTGAAAAGCTAGGCACACCAGGATACCTGACCGATTGCCCAGAAGACATTCAAACAGAGTGGTTTGATGGCAAACGTAAAGTGGGTGTGACTGCGGGCGCGTCTGCTCCTGAAGAGTTGGTGAATCAGATTCTAGCTCGTATTAAACAAATCGTTGGTACAGAGTCGATTGAAGAGATTCAAGGGCGAGAAGAAAACATGTTCTTTGAAGTACCTAAAGAGTTACAGATTAAACAAATCGACTAAGTCGCACATCGTGTTGTTATCATAAAAACCAGTACCCTGTTGTACTGGTTTTTTTGTTTCCGCTTTAATTCTTATTTAGATTGGTATTAACCGTCGATTTCAATCGATGTACATTACGGCTGACGTGAGCCGCAGATACCTCGTAAAGTAGCGGATAAAAGAAAGGGCTCCCGAAGGAGCCCTACTTATAGCAAGCAAAGGTGAAATAATCGTTATACTGTTTCTGTGATGGCTTGTGGTTTTTCTTCGTCAGCCAGTTCTGTATCGCCTTTTCCTTTTGAGCTTATAATTACGTAGCCTGTTGCAAACAGTGTAAATAGGACGCCAGCGATAGTTGAGTAATGCATTGGTAGACCAAAACCTAGCGTGCTGTTGTTCAGAATGAACGTGACACACACGGCTGTCATGAACATCGCAGGAATAGTCGTAATCCAGTGCAGTTTGTTATGACGTAGTAGGTATGCCGAAGCTGTCCATAGCATCATTACTGCCGTTGTTTGGTTTGCGAAACCGAAGTAGCGCCAGATGATACCGAAGTCAACTTGAGTCAGAACACCACCGATAACAAACAATGGAAGTGCCATTAGTAGTCGGTTGCGCAGTGTTTTCTGTTCCATGTTGAAGTATTCAGCAAGGATAAGACGGCTTGAGCGGAATGCAGTATCACCTGAAGTGATAGGTAGGATAACCACACCTAGGAACGCGATGATACCGCCGAATACGCCTAGTAGACCGAATGATGAGCTATAAACAACGTTGCCTGGACCACCGTTCTTAACTGCTTCAGAAAGCGCTTCTAGAGAGCCGAAGAAAGATAGAGCAATAGCACACCAAATTAGTGCAATCACACCTTCACCAATCATTGCTCCGTAGAATACGAAACGACCATTTTTCTCGTTTTCCATACAACGCGCCATCAGCGGAGACTGAGTTGCGTGGAAGCCAGAGATCGCACCACAAGCGATGGTGATAAATAGAGCAGGCCATAGCGGCATATCATTCGGGTTCAGGTTAGTGAACATATCCGTCACTTGGAAGTCACCCATTACCGTGTGTTCGCTCGATAGGGCAATGGCAGCCATAAGACCAACAGACATGAAGATCAGCAGCGCACCAAATAGAGGGTAGAAGCGACCAATGATCTTATCAACAGGAACAATTGTTGCGATGATGTAGTAAGCAAAGATAGCGATAACCATGGTTGTCATGCTGACATTTAGGCTTGTTTGGTCATTCACTAGGTTTGTGATCATGCCCGCTGGAGCAGAAACGAACACTACGCCTACAAGAAGCAAAAGGACAATGGCAAAGATATTCATAAAGTGTTTTGCGCCATTACCTAGGTAGCGACCTGTCAGCGTTGGGACAGAAGCGCCGCCATTACGAACAGAAAGCATGCCAGAGAAGTAGTCGTGAACGGCACCCGCAAAGATACAGCCTAGTACAATCCAAAGCATTGCCGCAGGACCGTATAAAGCACCCATGATTGGGCCAAAGATAGGACCTACGCCAGCGATGTTAAGTAACTGAACTAAGTAGACCTTTTTGGTCGACATTGGAACAAAGTCAACACCGTCTTTTTTGGTATGTGCAGGAGTTTGACGTTTTTCATTGATGCCAAATATTTTCTCAACAAAAGCACCGTAAATGAAGTAACCACCTATTAGGGCAGCAACACAGGTTAAAAACCACAACATAACACTCGTTCCTTAGTAAATTTTATAAGCTCAGGTTGGATATTACGCACCATTATGGCAATAAGCATTCACTAATAAAGTGAGTGGTCGTATCGAGAGTTGAGCGGTAATTAGTGTCATTGAGTGGTTTTTTGGATGTGCGAGTGGCAATTCGTGACATTTAGTGGTTTAGTTAAAGTACTGAACAAAACAAGAAGAAAAACAATGAAAAAACTCATGGTATGTGCACTGGCTTTCTTTCTAGTAGCTTGCGCAGCAACGACCGAGCAGTTAGCGAAGGAAGGAAATTGGTATCAGATCGGGTATCAAGATGGCGTATCTGGGAATACACAACGCTCACATAAAGAACTGTCATCGATGGGGAGTGTCAATCAAGCGGAATATGAGCAAGGCTATTTAGAGGGCGTAACAGAGTATTGCAATCCGAATTTCGCCTATCAAATCGGATTGTCAGGCCAATATTACGAAGGGGTTTGCGAAGGCACTGCGCAAGCACAGAAATTCAGAATGGAGTGGCAACGAGGGTGGAACGATTACAGTCAGTAATCTTTAGTTATCCATCTTTAAAAGCTAAACAGGGAGCGCAATGCTCCCTGTTGCTAATCTAGCTTGTGTTCTTGTACCGCTTTACGTAAGAAGCCACCTTGGTAGTGAAGCTGTTCTCGCGCGCTATCAATATCCAATCCCGTCAAGATCATCAGAATCGATAATTTCACGTCGTAGTCGGTTTGGCGTAACGCCTCAGTTGCTTCAGCCTTATCGCAATCTGTCGCCTGCATGACAATTCGCGCTGCACGAGCAACCAGTTTTTCGTTCGTCGCTTTCACATCCACCATTAAATTTTGATAGCTTTTCCCTAGGCGGATCATCGACGCGGTTGTCAGCATATTGAGGACGAGTTTTTGCGCCGTGCCAGACTTCATCCGCGTAGAACCTGTCAACGCTTCAGGGCCAACGACGGGACTTATGGCGATTTGTGCAATGTCTGCGATGGCAGAGTCAGGGTTGCAAGACAAGGCCACTGTGGTTGCACCAATAGAATTCGCGTATTCCAATGCGCCAATGACATAAGGTGTACGGCCGCTAGCGGCAATACCTACGACAACGTCTTTAGCACTGAAATCAATGTTCTTTAAATCTTCAACGCCCAGCTCTGGTGAGTCTTCTGCGCCTTCTTTGGCTTTAAGAATCGCTTCCGGGCCACCAGCAATCAGGCCGACAACCATTTTGTCAGAAACGCCAAAGGTTGGGGGGCATTCAGACGCGTCGAGCACGCCTAATCGGCCACTGGTTCCTGCTCCCATGTATATCAGTCGACCGCCTTTCTTGAAGGCTTCGGTAATTTTATCGACGGCTTGAGAGATTTCTGGCAGCACTTTTTCTACTGCTAACGGAACGAGCTTGTCTTGTTGGTTGATACGTTTAACGATTTCGAGAGAGGGTAGCAAGTCGATATCCATGGTGTCGGGGTTTCGTCCCTCAGACACTAAATGAGATAGGGCTGCAATGAGCGCATCGTTAGTCATAATTGTCCTTATTTATCCGCAAAGTACATCACACCGAGTGAAGCCAGATCACTGGCTCCGGTGACTTCGGGTAAATTGCTTGGCAAATTGTGAATACGGCGATAAGCAAGCCAAGCAAAAGCCATCGCTTCCATGTAGTCGTTGTCGACGCCTTTTTCGCTGGTTGGCGCGACTATCCAGTTTGGTAGTAGAGCAGCGAGTCTTTCCATTATCAGTGGATTTCGAGCACCGCCGCCGCAGATCAACAGCTCAGGGCGAGGGCCTGATACGTACTGCTCAACTTCGTTGGCAATGGTCTGCGCAGTGTATTCACACAGAGTGCGTTGTACATCTTCGGCAGACAAGTCGAACGGGTTCAGCTGGCTATCTAACCAAGGTAAGTTAAACAGTTCTCGTCCGGTACTTTTTGGTGCAGGCTGGGCCAGATAACTTTCGGTCATCAATTGTTCCAGCAGTTCCTGACTTACTTTGCCTTTGCTCGCAAACGCGGCATCTTTGTCGTATTTGTTTCCCGTATGGCGTAAGCACCAAGCGTCCATCAGCATATTCCCGGGGCCAGTATCGTAGCCAATCACTTTCTGATTTGGTCGAATCACCGAAATATTGGCGATCCCACCGATATTGAGTACAACGACACTTGAGTCCTGAGTATGGAATATAGTCTGGTGGAAAGCAGGCACCAAAGGCGCTCCTAGGCCGCCCAATGCCATATCTTTACGGCGAAAATCGGCAATGGTATCGATGTTGGTTTTCGCGGCAATGATGTTGGCATCACCAAGCTGCATAGTAAATGGGGTATTGCCTTGTGGCTGGTGGTAGACCGTTTGGCCGTGATTGCCAATTGCGCGAATTTGCTCTGCTCTATAGCCAGATTTATCCAACAGTTGGTTTACCGCATTGGCGAATAAGTGGCCAAGTAAGTGGTCCAGTTCTCCAATTTCAATCAGATTCGTCTGTTGGCCAATGCACACATCAAGCAATCGCTGCTTTAAGGACTCTGGCATTGGATACTCATCGTATGCAAGCAGTGATGGTTTATTGCCTTCAAAAGCGACTAAGGCCGTATCTACGCCATCCATGCTGGTGCCGGACATGACACCGATATACCACTCTTTTGTACTTATGCTCAAATTTTACACCCACCGACATATATCCATTGTAAACAGAGAATAATCCTAATAACCTCATCGGCATAGTGAAAATCATTAAAAAAGGCTTGGTTAGGAGAGAATATGGGACCGTTGTGGCTAGACGTGGAAGGCTGTGAGCTGACCGCAGAAGATAAAGAAATTCTAGAGCATCCAACCGTTGGCGGGGTAATTCTGTTTGCAAGAAACTACCACGATAACAAACAGCTTCTTGCTCTGAATAAGTCGATTCGCCAAGCAGCGAAGCGTCCAATCTTAATTGGTGTGGACCAAGAAGGTGGTCGTGTACAACGTTTCCGAGAAGGTTTCTCGATAATTCCTGCCGCTCAGGAATACGCTAAGCATAGCAATGGCGAACAATTGGCTGAGTTAGGTGGCTGGTTGATGGCAGCAGAGTTGATCGCCCATGATATCGATTTAAGCTTTGCGCCAGTTCTCGATAAAGGCCATGAGTGTAAAGCGATCGGTAATCGCGCTTTTGGTGACGATGTCGAAAGTATTGTTCGCCATAGTACCGCTTATATGAAAGGTATGAAGGCAGTAGGAATGGCTACGACGGGTAAACATTTTCCTGGTCATGGTGGCGTGATTGCTGACTCTCACTTAGAGACGCCGTTTGACCAACGCGACGATATCTTCGAATTAGATATGCAGGTATTTAAGGCGCAGATTGATAGCGGTATTCTTGATGCTATGATGCCTGCGCACGTGGTGTACCCACACTACGACGAACAGCCAGCCAGTGGTTCGGAATATTGGCTTAAACAAGTGCTTCGCCAAAAACTCGGTTTCCAAGGGATCATTTTTTCTGATGATTTGACGATGGAAGGCGCGGCGATCATGGGCGGGCCTGCGGAACGTGCTCATCAATCTCTGGTTGCGGGTTGTGATATGTTGTTGGTGTGTAACCAACGCGATGCGCAGGTTGAAGTGTTGGATAATTTGCCTATCCTCGAAACGCCAGCTGCGGAAGGCCTGCTTAAAAAGCAGAGTTTTACCTTGTCTGAGCTACAAAGCAGTGACCAATGGAAGCAGGCTTCTGAAGCAATGAAACGCATCCTTGGTTAACGAATCACTACTTTGAAAGTACAAGAGCCACGATTGTGGCTCTTTTTGCTTGAATGGGTTTAATGGAAACCTAACAACTCTTTTAATGTTTTCAAGTAACGTCGGCTGACCGGAATAGGGTGGTTGCTGACGGTGATGATTTCGGCCAGTCCATTCTCCAAGAGCTTTATCTCTTTAATTGCTTTTGTGTTGATCAAAAACTGACGATGGCAGCGTACTAGAGGCGTCTTTTCTTCTAACACCTTTAGCGTTAATTGCGACGTCGCTTTTTGCTCATGTGTTTGGACATGAACGCCACTGATATCGGTATACGCAAATTCTACGTCACCAATAGGAATGATGACGATACGGTTCAATCCAATGCAAGGCACTTGATCCAATGTTTGTGGCGCTAACATTGTGGGGTTGGCTTGTCCTTGGTTTCCTGATTTCACTAGGCGCTTAACTGTTTTTTCAAGGCGTTTTGTATCGACAGGTTTTAGCAAGTAGTCAAACGCATTGTCTTCAAAGGCCTGAATTGCAAATTCATCGTATGCGGTGACAAACACAACATAAGGCATAGTATCGGGATCGAGCATGCCAAGTAGTTCTATACCTGTGATTTGTGGCATTTGAATATCAAGGAATACAACGTCTGGTTTAAGCTGGTTAATCTTTTTTAACCCCTCAATTGCGTTGCTTGCCTGATCGATAACTTCAACCTCTCCCGTTTCTTCCAGTAATTCCGTTAGCTCTTCTCGGGCGAAAAGTTCGTCATCTATGACTATAGCTGAAAGCATATCTATACCTTAGTACGTGTTGGGTTCGGGAATGATAAAACTCATTCGGGTCAGATGATTGGGCTCAACTTCAATCTTGAGTGCAGAAGCGTGACCAAATTTGTTGGTCAGTCGCTTATCAACGATCTGCATGCCAAGACCTGCATGATCATCCTTAGGCGCAACATAACTTCCTGCGTTATCTTCCACAATTAATTGATAGCCACCTTTAATCATTTTGCTGTAAATGCGTATACGTCCGCCTTCTAGCAAATTGGAAACGCCATGTTTTATCGCGTTTTCAACTAAAGGCTGCAAAGTGAAAGTTGGAAGTTTACGGCTTAAAAGCGATTCATCAATATCAATGTCAACTTCAAGGCGGTCAGTAAATCGCGCTTTTTCTATGGTTAGGTAAGCGTTCACGTGTGCCAACTCTTCCTTAAGTGTAACGGTATCAATATCTTGTTTTAAATTACTGCGGAAAAAGTGCGACAAGTGCTGAATCAGCTCACGCGCTTTGGCAGGATCACGACGAATCACCGCGCTAATGGTGTTTAGAGCATTAAATAAAAAGTGCGGATTCACTTGAGCGTGCAGAAGCTTAATTTCGGCCTGAGAAAGCAGTTCTCTTTTCTGCTGATAATCGCCGAAAAGAATTTGGCTAGAGAGTAACTGCGCGATACCTTCTGCCATCGACATGTTAATCGTCGAAAACAATTTACGTTTGGGTTCGTAAAGCTTGATGGTGCCGATCACTTTATCACCGGCACGCAAAGGGATGATCAGTGCGCTGCCCAATTTGCAGTGTGGAGATATCGAGCATTGATACGGCTTCTCTTTTCCATCGAGATAAATAATGTCGTTTTGACTGATCGCATCTAAGGTGCTTTGAGATGAGATAGGCGTTTCAGGTTTATGGTGATCATCACCGATGCCGACAAATGCCAGAATCTTTTCGTGATCCGTAATAGACACCGCGCCTACGTTTGTCTCTTCATAAACAATTCGAGCGATTTTCTCAGCATTATCAGTATTAAAACCATAGACGAGAATACCCACCGAACGCTCGGCAATGTTGAGCGCACGACGAGAAAACGTCGCAGAATATTCTTCAAATATTGTTTTGCGATCTTGAAGGATACTCATAAACAAGGCCGCACCTACGGAGTTGGTAATGATCATAGGGGCGGCGATGGCAGACACTAATACATAAGCCTGATCGAAGGGCTTAGCGACCAATAAGATGATCGCCATCTGGATGATTTCAGCCACGAGCGTAACCGAGAACACAACGCTTGGGTTGAACAGACGATCCTTTTTCCCTTTACGTAAATAGTATGTGTGGAGCAAACCACCAATCAGGCCTTCTGCGGTGGTGGATATGGCACAAGCTAGATCGGTAAAACCACCCAGTGTGTATCGGTGAATCCCGCCTGTTAACCCGACGAAAAATCCTACAATAGGACCACCAAATAGACCTCCCATAACGGCTCCCATCGCGCGTGTATTGGCAATAGCGTCATTGATTTGTAAACCGAAGTACGTGCCCATAATGCAAAAGAGAGAGAAAAGTACATAAACGCTGACTTTGTGGCTCATCCGGCTTGAAATATTAAGCAGAGGAAGGAAGATGGGTGTTTTACTTAGCATATACGCTAATACAAGGTAGACACACATCTGCTGTAGTAGTGAAAGGACGAGATCCATGGCAGTTTCAGTCGGTGGTTTTTGTCTATTTTAGATAACTTCTCTGCTAGAAAATATCCTTATCTTTTCATTAATGTCTAAACCGTATCAAAACTCTTTGTGTAAACTATTTTTTACGATTGGTGTTTTTTAAAGTTTACGGTTGAAATAAAAAATAAGGCTGTTATTGTGTGGTTATTCGCCGCTCAATATAAATTAATTATGTGAGTGTAAAATAATATATACAGGCTAGAAGTTATGCAAAAAAGTGAACTAAGCAATATCAATATCAGTGATGAGCAGGTTTTAGTAACTCCTGATGAGTTGAAAGCAAAAATTCCTCTTAGTGATAAAGCACGTCGTTTTATCCAAGAGTCGAGAGAAACTATTGCTAACATCATAAACAAGAAAGATCACCGTCTACTCGTCGTTTGTGGTCCTTGTTCTATTCATGATGTCGATGCCGCAATGGAGTATGCACGTCAGCTTAAAGCACTCTCTGCGCAACTCGATGACCAACTGTATATTGTTATGCGTGTTTACTTTGAAAAACCTCGTACAACCGTAGGCTGGAAAGGATTGATCAATGACCCTCATCTTGATGGTACATTTGACATTGAACATGGTCTTCATGTCGGGCGTAAACTGCTGGTCGATCTGGCAGAAATGGATATTCCACTTGCGACAGAAGCTCTTGACCCAATCAGCCCGCAGTACCTAGCCGATACATTTAGCTGGGCAGCGATTGGTGCGCGTACGACGGAATCCCAAACTCACCGTGAAATGGCAAGTGGTCTGTCGATGCCAATCGGCTTTAAAAACGGTACTGACGGTAATTTAGCAACGGCAATCAATGCGATGCAGGCTGCATCTTCCAGCCACCGTTTCATGGGTATTAGCCGAGAAGGGCAGGTCGCCCTACTGACAACTCAGGGTAACCCGAACGGTCACGTTATCTTACGTGGTGGGAAACAGACGAACTATGATTCAGTTTCTGTGACTGAATGTGAGCAAGATATGGCTAAAGCTGGTCTAGATGCTTCACTGATGGTTGACTGTAGCCATGCTAACTCGCGTAAAGATTACCGCCGTCAACCTTTGGTTGCAGAAGATGTTATTCATCAGATCCGTGAAGGCAATAAGTCTATCATCGGTCTAATGATTGAAAGTCACATCAACGAAGGTAATCAATCGTCAGATATTCCTTTAAAAGAGATGCAATACGGCGTATCTATTACCGATGCTTGTATTAATTGGGAGACAACTGAGGCACTATTACGCCATGCACATAAAGAACTAGTGCCGTTCTTGGAAGACCGCCTGAAAGGGTAAGTAGTAAAGAAAACAGGGAATATAAATGGCTGTTGAACTTAACGAGTTGCGTGATCAGATCGACGCAGTAGATAAGCAGATCTTAGATTTACTCTCCCAACGTTTAGCGTTAGTTGAGAAAGTGGGCGAAGTTAAGAGTGAGCATGGTTTACCTATTTATGCTCCGGATAGAGAAGCAGCCATGCTGGCGTCGCGACGTGAAGAAGCTGAAAAGAAAGGCGTTCCTCCTCAGTTGATAGAAGATATTCTTCGCCGCACGATGCGCGAGTCTTACGCCAGCGAAAAAGATTCTGGTTTCAAATGTCTAAACCCTCAGTTGCGTTCGGTGGTGATCGTTGGTGGTAACGGTCAGCTAGGTGGTCTATTTGGCCGTATGTTCCAATTATCGGGCTACCAAGTGAAAGTGCTTGGCAGCCAAGATTGGGAACGCGCGGATGAGATCTTGAACGACGCTGGGCTGGTGGTTGTCACTGTGCCTATCCATTTGACTGAAGGCGTGATTGAAAAGTTAGGAAACTTGCCAGAAGACTGTATTTTGTGTGACCTAACCTCGATTAAGTCTAAGCCACTTCAGTCGATGATGAACGTGCATAAAGGGCCAGTTGTTGGTTTACACCCAATGTTTGGTCCGGATGTCCCAAGTTTAGCCAAACAGGTGATTGTGTATTGCGATGGTCGTGGTGAAGAGCAATACCAGTGGTTACTGAAACAGTTTTCCATTTGGGGAGCGAGTTTGTGCAATATGGATGCATCGGAACATGATCATGGTATGACGTTGATTCAGGCTTTACGTCACTTCACTTCCTTTGCGTACGGCTTGCACCTTAGCCAAGAAAACCCAAGTCTTGATAAATTGTTGAAATTGAGTTCGCCGATTTACCGTCTGGAGTTAGCGATGGTTGGGCGTCTGTTTGGGCAAGATCCAAATCTATACGGTGATATTATTCTTGCATCAGATGAGAACATCGAAATGATTAAGCGCTTCCATTCGCGTTTTGGTGAAGCCTTAAAAATACTGGATACGAAAGATAAGAAAGCATTTGTTGAGAACTTTAACAAGGTTAGCGACTGGTTTGGCGACTATTCACAGCAGTTCATGAACGAAAGCCAGAACTTGTTGAAGCAAGCGAATGATTCCATTCATCGTGGCTAGGTTTCCTGTCGATTAAGAGTAAAAAAGCTGCCAATGGCAGCTTTTTTTCGTCGTGGTCCTAGTTATTGGATACTAACATCATCAACTGGCGTAGGTTTGTCTTCATTTTTTACGGTATCAACAGTGTCATCAACGTAAGGGTTGTTGGTTAGGTTAACTTGCAGCCTTACCGTGTTATCAATAAGCTGAACCAACGGAGCCCATTTTACCGTTTTTTCCTTTTCAAATAGGTAGTTGAAGTTTTCTGGTGTCCATTGCATGGTGTAATACGGATTGAGAGGACGACCTAAGAAACGGACTTCGTAGTGTAGGTGAGGGCCAGTAGAATTCCCCGTAGAACCACAAGTGCCTATCAGATCCCCTTTACTAATAAACTGACCGCTACGAACTTTAAACTTAGACAAGTGAGCGTAGGTACTCGTGAATCCATACGAGTGTCTTAGTTTCAGGTGATTTCCGAAGCCTCTTGAGCTGGGTCTTGTTGATTCGACGACTGCATCCGCAGGTGCATAGATAGGGTCACCGTTGTCACAGGTGAGGTCGATCCCTTTATGGAGTTGAACCACACCAGAGATCGGGTTGGTTCGGCGGCCGTAATGAGAAGAAATTCTATCGTAATCGAGAGGTGTATCGTTGGGGATCATACGAAACAACGTGGCACGAACAGCAGAATCAATAGCGGCAGCATCGATGCGGTTTTCTAGATTACCTTCTTCAGGAGCAAAAGGATCGGCGATACCTAGCACGGCTTCAACATCGTAGACGCGTCGTCCTAAAATGTTGATCATGCTGTTTTTATCTTCTAGCTCTTGAGATAACGAGTGAGTTGCTCCTACTTGTTCAGTATAGAGTTGCTCTAACTCGTTTTTTTCATTCTCTACTTTACTCAGCTTATTCGCCAGAGTGCTATATTTTTCTTGCGCTGCAAGTTCCTGCGTCCAGTTATTATAGACGTATCCGGTAGTTGCAACTACTGCGATGATAGCAGCTGAGATAAGCGCTTTGCGCGAAATGTCGAAGCTCTGAGTTCCCTCAGAATTCGGCACTGAAATGGTTATTTTTTTAGACATACTATTTTCGTTAGGTGTATTCACCCAGATCAGACAAACTCTCGATATCCCTATGAAGAAGCTCGTCGTTTCCTACATTTAATTCAACTAAACGTTTTAGGTGTCCGATACTTTCAATATCAATATGATCAATACTTAGACGAATCATATTGTTATTAACTCCAACAATATTCGCTATTAGTTGGATCGTGACATCGCTTTCAGAAAGCGTAAACGTTACATTCACTTGTTCCGACTCATTGAGTTCAGAAGATTGATCGCTCATCAGTAGCAGCCCGTGCAAGGAGAGATCATAAATAGTCGCATTGATCGTGTTTGACCCTTGACTCATTTCAGCCTGCGCGAGATACACAATACGTGAGAAACGGCGTCGTTCAATCATAGCTCTTCTCCTCATTTGATGGCTAACAGTATCAGAATAAGCATAGCCACAATGCGGATTTGTTCTTAATTCTCAATATTGATAGAACGATAACTTAATTTCACGTAGAGCAATATACCAAAAAAAGCCGCTAAGTTAAGCGGCTTTTGAACGAAATTCAAGCGTATTATTTTGCGATACGCTTATATTTGATACGGTGTGGCTCTGCAGCCTCAGGGCCGAGAGTCTTCTTCAACCATTCCATGTATTCGGTGTAGTTACCTTCGTAGAAGTTAACCTGACCTTCATCACGGTAGTCGATGATGTGCGTAGCAATACGGTCTAGGAACCAACGGTCGTGCGAGATAACCATTGCACAACCAGGGAACTCCAGCAGTGCTTCTTCTAGCGCACGTAGTGTTTCAACATCAAGGTCGTTGGTTGGTTCGTCGAGTAGCAGTACGTTACCGCCAGCTTTAAGCAGTTTTGCAAGGTGTACACGGTTACGCTCACCACCAGAAAGCTCACCAATGATTTTCTGTTGATCTGAGCCTTTAAAGTTGAAACGTGAACAGTAGGCACGTGCAGGGATTTCGAAGTTGTTGATCTTGATGATATCAGCGCCTTCAGAGATCTCTTGGAATACCGTGTTCTTGTCGTTCATTGAGTCACGGAACTGCTCAACAGATGCCAGTTTCACTGTATCGCCCATTTCGATGGTGCCTGAATCCGGCTGTTCAGTGCCACTTAGCATCTTGAACAGAGTCGATTTACCCGCACCGTTGGCACCGATGATACCGACGATTGCACCTTTCGGCATGCTGAAAGACAGGTCATCAATCAGAACGCGGCCATCGAACGATTTCGTCAGGTTATTGACTTCAATTACTTTGTCACCCAAACGCTCACCTGGCGGGATAAACAGTTCGTTCGTTTCGTTACGCTTCTGGTGATCAGTGTTTTGCAGTTCTTCAAAGCGAGCCATACGCGCTTTAGATTTTGCTTGGCGACCTTTAGGGTTCTTACGTACCCACTCAAGTTCTTTCTCGATGGTCTTTTGACGAGCGCTCTCTTGTGATGCTTCTTGTTGTAGACGTGCATCTTTCTGCTCTAGCCAAGAGGTGTAGTTGCCTTCCCATGGAATACCTTCACCACGGTCAAGTTCAAGAATCCAGCCAGCAGCGTTATCTAGGAAGTAACGGTCGTGGGTGATCGCAACAACGGTACCTGAGTAATCAACCAAGAAGCGTTCTAGCCAAGCAACGGATTCTGCATCCAGGTGGTTGGTTGGTTCGTCTAGCAGTAGCATGTCTGGTTTTTCTAGAAGCAAACGACAGATAGCAACACGGCGACGCTCACCACCAGATAGGTGTTGGATCTTTTGATCCCACTCTGGAAGACGAAGTGCATCAGCAGCGCGCTCTAGCGCATTATCGAGGTTGTGACCATCTTTCGCTTGAATCAGCGCTTCAAGTTCACCTTGCTCTTTAGCTAGCGCATCGAAATCAGCACCTTCTTCAGCGTAAGCCGCATATACTTCATCCAGACGTTTCAGCGCACCAGCTACGTCTGATACCGCTTCTTCTACGATCTCACGGACGGTCTTTGATTCGTCAAGAACCGGCTCCTGTGGCAAGTAACCTACGTTCAAGCCTGGCTGTGGGCGTGCTTCGCCATCAATGTCAGTATCGATGCCTGCCATGATGCGTAGAAGGGTAGATTTACCTGCACCGTTTAGACCTAAAACACCAATTTTTGCACCAGGGAAAAAGCTCAGAGAGATGTCTTTCAGAATTTGACGCTTAGGTGGAACAATTTTGCTCACCCGCGACATGGTATATACGTATTCAGCCATTGCCGATCGTTCCTAAAATTTCAATTCACGTAAACGACTATTTTATACCAAGCCAGCCACGTTTGTTACTCCCTAAAGAGTGTATGTGGTCAAATTAATAGCGCCTATCAATAGTTTTGTATTTATTAGATAGGGTAAATCAGGGCAACTGTCACAGTTGTGTGAATTTACATTCAATTGCTTTACTGGCAATGATTGCGATACGTAGAATGAACTCACATTTAGCAGTTCGTTCAATTGTTCTCAATAGGAAGACAATCCACCATGTTGACGTTTTCAAAGTCGCTGCATCGCATTCCTTCATCGCTGGCTGTGGTTGCCTCGATGGTTTGCAGCGCGGGCTATGCCACATCTTCAATGGCGACGAATCTCTCTCATCAAAGAGAGGTTTATGATCAAGCGCAGGAATACCTAGACCACAAACAAATTGATAAATATCAGGAGATTCGTGGCCAAATTTCTGATTATCCCCTGACGCCTTACGTTGATTATCGCGCTTTTTTGGTTGATCTATCACAGCGCTCGCCAAAGGAAGTTGAGCAGTTTATGCAGTCTCACAAAGACTTCCCGTTTTCAGCTCGCATCAGTGCACCTTATCTCAGTAGCTTAGCGAGAACGAACCAGTGGAAGACGTTACTGGAATTCCAGACAACAGTACCAAAAGGCGAAACTTATCAGTGTCATTATTACACTGCGCTTTATAAGCAAGGTAACAAAGCAGAGGCGTTTAAAGGGGCTGAGCTGTTGTGGCAATCTGGTGGCAGTGTTTCAGAGGCTTGTGATTCATTGTTTGGTGCTTGGAATGACGCTGGGTTGCGAACAGATGAGCACATAATTGGGCGGATGTTACTCTCGTTTGAGTCTCGTAACGGTTCAATGATGGGGTACTTGGCTAAACTTCTTGCGAGTAAAGAAGCGAAGCAGCAAGCGATTGAAATGAAGGCTCTGTTCGATAAGCCTGAAACAGTGTTGGAATTTGCTCAACAGCATCCTCAAACATCTTTCTACCAGCAGCAAACTAAATTGGCGTTACAAAAGTTGGCTCGTCAAAATGTTGTATTAGCACAGAGCAAATTGACGCAGGTGGCTACAGCACAAAAGCTGACAGCATCGGATGAGCAAAGCCTAGCTGACTACATCGCGTTTCGACTCATCAATACTAATAATCGCGCACTAATCAAGTGGCGAGACAGCAAAATTGCAACCACGGGTAATGTCTCTTTGCTTGAGAGGCGAATCCGGCTTTCGATTCAACATGCTGATTGGAAAGGCGTAAAGAAATGGATAAGCCTTCTTCCTGAAGAGCCGAAGCAGTCATTGCGTTGGCAGTATTGGTTAGGCAGAAGTGAATTGGCCACCGGAAAAACTCTAGAAGGCCAGCAGCGTCTAGAGGCTTTGGTCGGTCAACGAAACTTCTATAGTGTTGCAGCAGCCAAAGAAGTTAAGCGTTCTATCAATTATCCGGTAACAACCATTCAATTGGATAAGCAGTCTATTCAGCCTTTCATGCGTTCTTTGGCGCGTATTGAAGAACTGGTTGAGCGAGACAAAATAGCAGCCGCAAAAAGTGAATGGCGTTGGTTACTGTCAAAAGTGGATGAAAACCAAAAAGAGATGCTCGCTGCTTACGCTTCTTATAAGAACTGGCATAACCTGTCGGTGACTGCGACGATTGAAGCAAAAATGTGGGATAACATGCAGCTGAGATTTCCGATTGCTCACCATAAGTGGTTCAATTTTTATGGGGAAAAGCACAGCATAGATCCTATTACTCTCATGTCGTTAGCTCGTCAGGAAAGCGCATTGGATGTGGAAGCCAAGTCGCCAGTTGGTGCGCGAGGTATCATGCAGATTATGCCTTCAACAGCGAAATACACCGCTCGTAAGTATGAGATTAACTACAGTGGCAGTAACGAACTCTTCGAGGTAGGCAAAAACATTGAAATAGGCAGTCATTATCTCAAAGGGCTACTGGAGCAGTACGATAACAATCGAATTTTTGCTCTTGCTGCGTATAATGCGGGTCCGCATCGAGTAAAAACATGGCGTAATCGTACTCAAGGTCAATTGGATGCTTATTCATTTATTGAAGCAATTCCATTTAATGAGACTCGTGGGTATGTCCAAAATATCTTGATGTTTGAAACCTATTACAGAGACCTGATGGGTGTTGATGGCGCTTTCCTAAATCAACATGAAATCAACACCAGGTATTGATAGCCTTAGGCGGAGAGTATGGCGACCAAACCCGAGTACACTGAGTGGCAACAAATTTTGGATTTAGTTAAAAGTAGCACTGAGTCAGATCAGCATGAAATGCTACTGACCATGCTGTTAAGTCCAGATGAGAGAGAATCGTTGATATCACGCGTAAATATTTTTCGTGAATTACTAAAAGGTGAGCTTTCTCAGAGGCAAATCAGTCAGTTACTTGGGGTTGGGGTTGCAACTATCACTCGAGGCTCAAACGAGCTGAAGTCAAAATCGGATGACGAGAAGAGTGAGATTGCGCAATTGCTGGAAAGAAAATAAGGTGCCATTGGCACCTTTTCTATTTTTATGAGGATGATAATTATCAAACGATTCTTATCGTTCTTTTCCTCGTTTCTAATCTACAGATTTGATGGGAAATGCTCTGGATTAGTGAATGGGATAAGAGCAAGAATGAGAGCTTGGTGATACACACTGCTTCGAGTGAGCTGATCTTGCGTAAGTAAACTTATCGCGCCACCTTTTTGCTTGATATTGTCTGTCCCAAACACTTCATCCATGACATCACCTAACTCATTCGCATTAGGCAACTTCTCAATGACAATCGGTGGGAGCATCAAACTGGCCGAGCGAGACTCTCCTCGGTGTGTGTCTGTTTCAATGACCATCCATGCAAAGGTAACGTTTTCTTCGATACCGGCTTCTAACCCGACATAGTAGTCAGCATCGGGCAGGTGGCACTTTGCATTTTTTACTCGATTTAGCGCACCACGGTGTGTTTCACTATTGCTCATCGGTTGATCGGCTACGCCACTTGCAACACTCACACCAACAAACTCAAAATTCTCTTGATGAAACGTTGCTATGAATGCACTTTTTACAGCGTTAATCTTAGCTGGGTTAAGCGAAGCGACGACAACTTTCTTCACTGGCATCGATAAATCCTTACGTGGTCGGTTTGGGCTGCGGTTGAATTCATTGTGCTGGTATTACGGCAATTTAACCTGAGTGGGTTGTACATTTTCTCTCGGGTAGCAGCCAAGCACTTTTAAGTGTTTAGTAATTTTCGTGAGTTCACTTATCGCTCGTTGCATCTCATCAGAATCTAAGTGAGCTTCAAGATCGACGTAGAACATCTCTTCCCAAGGGTTCCCCATAATAGGGCGCGACTCTAGTTTCATCATGTTAATGCCATATCTTTGAAGGACTAATAAGGTCTCTACCAAAGAGCCTGCCTCTTGAGAGGTTGACATGATCAGTGTTGTCTTTGCTGGGATTTGTGATGAAACTTCGACGGGTTTACGCGCTACCACAATAAAGCGTGTATGGTTTTCTGTCTGATTAGCAATATTGCCTTGGATAGACTGCAAACCATATAGCTTCCCGCTTGATGCATTGCCTATTGCGGCTACGTCGTCGCGGTTTAGCTCTTTTACTTTTTTCATAGCATCGGCTGTGCTTGCACAAGATTCTAGTTTCACACCTTTAAGTTTGCTCAAAAACTCACTGCATTGCTGGTGGGGTTGCGGGTGAGAGTACAAGGTTTTTAGGTCTTCTAAACGTAGCTCAGATGTGGCTACCAAACAGTGTTCAATCGGCAGCGTTAATTCCCCAACAATGTATAACGTGGTGTGTTGTAGAAGGTCGTAAACTTCATTAATTGAGCCAGAACTTGTGTTCTCTATTGGAAGCACGCCGTAGTCTGCGTGGCCAGACTCAACGGTATTGGCGACCTCTTTAAAATGGTCACAGTTCAATTCGACGAGTTCAGTGTTTTTACGGCTGAAGAATTCTCTGCTCGCTAGGTGAGAATATGAACCTCTCGCACCAAGAAACGCAACACGTGCTAATGGTTTGCGGCTTAACTCAGGGTTGGCGAGGTTCTGTAAATATCCCTGCTGAAGGAGGACAGAGTCTTCGATAATGGTATGGAAAAGTTTAGTGATGTATTGGGCATCAAGGTCGTACTTATCTTTTCCTGCATTAATAAGCTTCACCAATAGTTGCTGTTCTCGGGCGGCATCTCGGACTGGTTTTGACGTCTGAACTTTACTTTTTGCTACTTCAATACTCATCTTTCTGCGCTCAGATAGTAGCCTTAATAGTTGGTCATCGAGCTCATTTAACCTTAAACGAATTTCTTCAAGCGAGTATTTTTGTTCAGTCATCCTGTATTCCTTAAAATAAAAAAACCTCCCGTTGGGAGGCTTTCTGTTCGTTTTTGACTTATCTTTCGAAAACGAGAGAGCCTCCAGACCTAGTGGAGAAAAAAGAAGTCAAAAAAGAACAGGGTTGTATGGTTCATAAATTGTTACTTTATCGTGAAACTCAAACCACAATAAGCAACCGTTTACGGGGCGTCAAGCAAAAAAATAGCGCCTTTCCGGCGCTATTACTGATTCCTCTGCAAATATCCTAATTTGGTAGAGTTTATTCCGTTTCTACTTCGGTCTCTTCAAGCTCAGGCTTATCAGCGCGGCGAGCTTCAGGCTTATGGCGTAGTTTGTTTAGCTGACGTTCTAGTTTCTGTTCTACCTCGTTAACGGCAGCGTATAAATCTTCATGTGAAGCGGATGCGATAAGTTGACCTTTAGGTACAGTGATAACCGCCTCAAATTTCTTCTGTTTATTCGGTTCCTCACTGAAGGTTGCCTGACAACCAATGATGTCTACTTGCCACTTTTCCAGCTTTTTAAATTTGCTCTCAATATGAGTGCGGATTGCAGAGGTGATGTCGATGTTTTTACCAGTGATGTTTACTTTCATAAATGTTTTCCTCTGTGTCATCCCTCATGGGTTAACTCCAGATTACCCATCTTCATGCAAAATAACGTGACATAGATCATTATTTCGCGGGGTGTTTGAGTGACTAAATTCAAACGTGATCTAACTCAAAGAGTAACGGTGTTGTTGGATGAAAAAGCTTGTTTTGAGCAAAAAACTCATTAGATTGGGAAGAGTAAGCTACTAAAAATATTCTACTTTTTAGGGCTGTGGCTCGGCTTAATAAAACGTATTGCTCGTCACTTAACCAATTGAAAATGTGAGTTTTCTTCCAAAATATTCAGCACGCCATCATTTAGCTATTCTCTTCCTTTTTCAGACCTATCTAAACGTTCTATACATTCTTGCTTTTACTTGATCACGTTTACTGGATAGTTGCTCGATTTGTCTCGAGCGAAAGATGCAGGGTCGAGCTAGGATGTGTTTGGATGAATAAGCGACACAAAAAAGCCGCCATGTCATCGGCGGCTTTCGAGGAATAATCAAAACTCAGGTGTTACAGAGGATTTAACTCAATTAGCTTCTCTGTATTTGCAACCGCATCTTTCAATCCTAATTCTTTATAGGCAGCAAGTTGGATTTTTAATGATTTGCGTGCGGCTTCTGTGTCAGGGTACGTTTTCTGCAGTTCTTGCGTTCGTTTAATTGCCGCAATCCAAGCTTCACGGCGAAGGTAAAAATCGGCCGTCGCTAAATCATATTCCGCCAAACGGTTTTTAAGCGCATACATACGCTTTTGGGCGTCTTGGGCATAATAACTATTTGGATAACGTTCTAATAAACGTTTGAAGTCTGAAAATGCTTTCTTCACAGGTTCTGGATCGCGATCTGCTCTATCGATATTAAAAAGATCGTGCATAAAGTTTCGATCTTGTGCCATGTGGGTCAGGCCACGCATGTAAAGAACCCAATCCAGTTTCTCGTGAGTTGGATTTAGGCGTGTAAATCGTTCAATAGTTGCCAAACCTAAAGCGAGATCATCATTCTTATAGTAAGCGTAGATAAGGTCTAATTGGACTTGTCCAGAGTAAGCACCAAAAGGATAGCGAGAGTCTAAAGCCTCAAGCTGACTGATGGCAGATAACCAGTTACCACTTTGAAGCGAAAGTTGTGCTTCTGAGTAAAGTTCAGATGGTGGTACATCCGGAACAACCTCTTCGCTGCTAGAACAGCCAACCAGTATTGATAGTGCCAATAAGCCAGATAAAGTATGCTTTTTCATGTCAGGATTCGATTCCTTGAGATAATTATTTCTGTTGCTTCCGTTACTTTCTGGGCAGTAACAGATACAATGTCCGAATAGTATATTTTTCCATAGTAGTGACAATTAGTCTCACTGTTTTTAAAAAAGTTCAATATGGCTCAGCAGATTGTATTAACCAACACAGTAAAAGATAGCCAGTTAGGCCAACGCCTAGATCAGGCTATAGCCGAATTATTCGCCGATTTCTCACGCTCTCGACTAAAAGAGTGGCTTTTGGAAGGTAAAGTCCAGGTTGATGGTGAAATCATTACAAAGCCGCGTACGAAAGTTATGGGCGGTGAAGTCATAACTCTGCAAGCGGAACTTGAAGATGAGGAGCGCTGGGAAGCGCAGGATATTCCTTTAGATATCGTCTACGAAGATGATGATATCATTGTGATCAACAAGCCTCGTGACTTTGTGGTTCACCCTGGGGCGGGTACACCCGATGGTACAGTGCTAAACGCGCTGTTACACCATTACCCTGCGATCGCAGAAGTACCTCGTGCGGGTATCGTTCACCGTCTTGATAAAGACACCACTGGCTTAATGGTGGTAGCGAAAACCGTTCCAGCTCAAACTCGTTTGGTTCGCGCTCTACAGAAACGCAATATCACGCGAGAATATGAAGCTATCGCGATTGGTCGTATGACGGCGGGTGGTAAGGTAGAGCAACCAATTGGTCGTCACTCAACGAAACGCACACTGATGGCAGTGAGCCCTATGGGTAAACCAGCGGTGACTCACTACCGTGTTGCGGAGCATTTCCGTGAGCATACGCGTATTCGCTTGCGTCTAGAAACGGGTCGTACTCACCAAATCCGTGTGCATATGTCGTACTTGCAGCATCCGTTATTAGGCGATAGTGCGTATGGCGGTCGTGCACGTATTCCATCAGGGGCATCCGAAGAGCTAGCGGAGAAAATCCGTAGTTTTGATCGTCAAGCCTTACACGCAGTGATGCTAAGGTTTGAGCACCCAATTACGGGTGAAGTACTGGAGTTTCACGCGCCAGTCCCTGATGACATGGTCGAAATGGCGGAAGCGCTTCGTCAAGACACGCAAGAACATGGTTTAGAAGAAGAGTTTTAATCATGGAAATGATCATCCCTAACTGGCCAGCACCAAATAAGGTAAAAGCTTTTGCTTCAACTCGTGTGGGTGGCTTTTCACGTGCGCCTTACCATGGGTTAAACCTTGGTGATCATGTTGGGGATGATGCCGCCACTGTAGATAAAAATCGTCAGTGGTTGTTTGAGCACTCCGATATGCCAAGCAAACCTGTTTGGCTCAATCAGACTCACTCAACGGTAGTGCTGGAGCTTAGCGAGCCAACGATGAATGTTCTGGATGCGGATGGTCTATTTACCAGCTCGGCCAACGTTGTGTGTAGCGCAATGACGGCCGATTGCCTGCCTGTGTTACTCACAAATACTCGCGGAACCCAAGTCGCTGCCGTGCATGCGGGCTGGAGAGGGTTGGCCAACGGTATTGTTGAGCAGGCGGTTGCTAAGTTTGAAGGCGATGTGATGGCGTGGATTGGGCCAGCTATTGGTGCAGAGGCCTTTGAAGTTGGCCAAGACGTAGTCGATGCTTTTACCCGTTTTGAATCCCAAGCGACTAATGCTTTCTCTCCAAAACAAGTCCAAGGTAAGTGGCTAGCCAACATGAACATGTTGGTCACTCAACGTTTAAATAAAGCTGGGGTAAACCAAGTTTATTACAGTGACCTTTGTACGGTTGAAGATAAAGAGCGTTTTTATTCTTATCGCCGTGATGGCATCACCGGCCGTCAAGCTAGTTTTATCTGGATTGAAGAGTAGCCATCTTGTTAATTTTAGGGAAACCTAACATACTCCCCTTGAAAATCTAAGCAGACGTAACCATCTTTCATACTGTCAAAAGAATTCTCTTATTTGAGGTTAGGAAGGTAGATATGCGTCTTGACAGATTCACAAGCAAATTCCAAATCGCAATATCTGACGCTCAATCATTGGCGTTGGGCCGCGACCATCAGTACATTGAGCCAGCACACCTGATGGTGGCTCTTATGGATCAGGACGGAAGTCCAATTCGACCGCTGCTAACAATGCTCAATGTCGATGTGACGCAGCTTCGTTCCAAGCTAAGTGAGATCCTAGATCGTTTCCCGAAAGTAAGTGGTATCGGTGGCGATGTTCAATTATCCAGTTCAATGGGCACCTTGTTTAATTTGTGCGATAAAGTCGCGCAGAAACGACAAGATGCTTACATCTCCTCAGAAATATTTTTGCTTGCAGCAATACAAGATCGTGGCCCATTAGGCGCGCTTTTAAAAGAACAAGGTCTCACAGAGACCAAACTCAATGAAGCGATAGATAAAGTTCGCGGCGGGCAAAAAGTCAATGATCCGAATGCTGAGGAACTTCGTCAAGCACTTGAGAAGTTTACTATCGACCTGACAGAAAGAGCCGAGCAAGGCAAACTGGATCCGGTGATCGGACGAGACGATGAGATTCGTCGCACTATTCAAGTGCTGCAACGTCGTACTAAAAACAACCCTGTGATCATAGGTGAACCTGGTGTTGGTAAAACCGCTATTGTTGAAGGACTTGCTCAACGTATCATTAATAACGAGGTTCCGGAAGGTCTTCGTGGCCGACGCGTACTGGCGTTGGATATGGGCGCGTTAGTGGCGGGGGCCAAATACCGTGGTGAGTTCGAAGAACGCTTGAAATCGGTCCTGAACGAACTGGCTAAAGAAGAAGGCAACATTATCCTCTTTATCGACGAAATGCATACCATGGTCGGTGCGGGTAAAGGCGAAGGTTCGATGGATGCCGGTAATATGCTCAAGCCTGCGCTAGCTCGTGGCGAACTTCACTGCGTCGGAGCGACCACATTAGATGAATATCGTAAGTATATTGAGAAAGATCCGGCGTTAGAACGACGATTCCAAAAAGTGCTGGTGGATGAGCCAACGGTTGAAGATACCGTTGCGATTTTACGTGGTTTGAAAGAGCGCTACGAATTGCACCACCATGTAGAAATTACCGACCCAGCGATCGTCGCCGCAGCGAGTTTGTCGCATCGCTACGTATCGGATCGTCAATTGCCGGATAAAGCGATTGACCTGATTGATGAAGCAGCTTCAAGCATCAGGATGCAAATTGACTCTAAACCAGAATCGCTAGACAAACTGGAACGTAAAATTATCCAACTCAAGATCGAGCAGCAAGCTTTGATTAACGAGCATGATGAAGCGAGTGAAAAGCGTTTAGATATTCTCAATGAGGAATTGTCAGAGAAAGAACGTGAATTTGCCGAGCTTGAAGAGGTTTGGAATGCGGAAAAAGCCTCGCTCTCGGGTACGCAGCATATCAAGTCCGAGCTTGAACAAGCGCGTATGGATATGGAATTCGCGCGTCGAGCGGGTGATTTGAATCGAATGTCTGAGCTTCAGTACGGCCGAATCCCCGAGCTAGAGAAACAACTCGATCTCGCGACACAAGCTGAAATGCAAGAGATGACCTTATTACGCAATAAGGTAACAGACAACGAAATAGCTGAAGTGCTCTCGAAACAAACGGGCATTCCGGTTTCTAAAATGCTAGAAGCTGAAAAAGAGAAGCTGCTACGTATGGAAGAAGTATTGCACAAACGTGTGATTGGCCAAATGGAAGCGGTGGAAGTGGTATCGAATGCGATCCGCCGTAGTCGGGCTGGTTTATCAGATCCGAATCGACCAATTGGTTCATTCCTATTCTTAGGTCCGACTGGGGTGGGTAAAACTGAGTTATGTAAAACACTAGCGAGCTTCATGTTTGACAGTGAAGATGCGATGGTTCGTATCGATATGTCAGAGTTCATGGAGAAACACTCGGTTGCTCGACTCGTTGGTGCTCCTCCTGGTTATGTGGGGTATGAAGAAGGGGGCTACTTAACTGAAGCAGTAAGACGCAAGCCTTATTCAGTCATTCTTCTTGATGAAGTGGAAAAAGCGCATCCAGACGTATTCAACATTCTACTTCAAGTATTGGATGATGGTCGCCTAACTGACGGGCAGGGTAGAACGGTCGATTTCCGTAATACAGTGGTGATCATGACTTCTAACCTAGGCTCAACACGTATTCAAGAGAATTTCGGTTCACTAGATTACGAAGGTATGAAAGAGCAGGTGATGGATGTCGTTAGCAAACACTTCCGTCCCGAGTTCCTCAACCGTGTTGATGAAAGTGTCGTGTTCCACCCGCTCGGACAAGACCACATTAAGTCTATTGCTTCTATTCAGTTGAAACGCTTAGCGTCGAGAATGGAAGAAAAAGGCTTTGTACTAGAAGTCTCGGATAAAGCGTTAGAGCATATCGCTCAAGTTGGATTTGACCCTGTATATGGTGCTCGTCCATTGAAGCGTGCGATCCAACAAAGTGTCGAAAACCCATTAGCCAAAGAGATATTGGCGGGGAATGTTGTGCCAGACAAACCAATCAAGTTGGTAGTCAGCAACGACCAGATCATTGCACATCAGTAATTCAGTTAACTTAAAAGGGCCTATCAAGGCCCTTTTTGTTTATCTTTAATGCGGTTTGGTTGAAATGTGAACGAACGAATCCGAAGTGCGAGTTTTTTTCATATTTTCTATTGCGCATTCCTAATTCCTCCCTATAATGCGCCTCCGTTGCCACGGGAAACCGAGCTGAGAAGCAAGGCAATAAGACGGTGAAAGTTAAGATTACTTACTTTCAAAGAAATAACGAAAAAGTGTTTGACACGATTGGTTATCTCGCTAAAATGGCCGTCCGTTTTGAGAGGGTCTCAAAACAAGCTCTTTAACAATATAAACCTATCAATCTGTGTGGGCACTCGTTGATGATAATCCAAATAGTTTCTTCGGAAACAATTTAGGTTTCAATGATACGAAGTGACCATTGAATCTTCGGATTCAGCACAGTCAATTCATTATCGTTCTGTTGGGACGATAATAGCTTTAAAATTACATTAGTAGTTTTGAAGTCAGTATTCATTGAGCCTCCCCTATTTATTTAGGGAATCAAAACTTTAAATTGAAGAGTTTGATCATGGCTCAGATTGAACGCTGGCGGCAGGCCTAACACATGCAAGTCGAGCGGAAACGAGATATCTGAACCTTCGGGGAACGATATCGGCGTCGAGCGGCGGACGGGTGAGTAATGCCTGGGAAATTGCCCTGATGTGGGGGATAACCATTGGAAACGATGGCTAATACCGCATAATAGCTTCGGCTCAAAGAGGGGGACCTTCGGGCCTCTCGCGTCAGGATATGCCCAGGTGGGATTAGCTAGTTGGTGAGGTAAGGGCTCACCAAGGCGACGATCCCTAGCTGGTCTGAGAGGATGATCAGCCACACTGGAACTGAGACACGGTCCAGACTCCTACGGGAGGCAGCAGTGGGGAATATTGCACAATGGGCGCAAGCCTGATGCAGCCATGCCGCGTGTATGAAGAAGGCCTTCGGGTTGTAAAGTACTTTCAGCAGTGAGGAAGGTGGGTGTGTTAATAGCACATTCATTTGACGTTAGCTGCAGAAGAAGCACCGGCTAACTCCGTGCCAGCAGCCGCGGTAATACGGAGGGTGCGAGCGTTAATCGGAATTACTGGGCGTAAAGCGCATGCAGGTGGTGTGTTAAGTCAGATGTGAAAGCCCGGGGCTCAACCTCGGAATAGCATTTGAAACTGGCAGACTAGAGTACTGTAGAGGGGGGTAGAATTTCAGGTGTAGCGGTGAAATGCGTAGAGATCTGAAGGAATACCGGTGGCGAAGGCGGCCCCCTGGACAGATACTGACACTCAGATGCGAAAGCGTGGGGAGCAAACAGGATTAGATACCCTGGTAGTCCACGCCGTAAACGATGTCTACTTGGAGGTTGTGGCCTTGAGCCGTGGCTTTCGGAGCTAACGCGTTAAGTAGACCGCCTGGGGAGTACGGTCGCAAGATTAAAACTCAAATGAATTGACGGGGGCCCGCACAAGCGGTGGAGCATGTGGTTTAATTCGATGCAACGCGAAGAACCTTACCTACTCTTGACATCCAGAGAACTTTCCAGAGATGGATTGGTGCCTTCGGGAACTCTGAGACAGGTGCTGCATGGCTGTCGTCAGCTCGTGTTGTGAAATGTTGGGTTAAGTCCCGCAACGAGCGCAACCCTTATCCTTGTTTGCCAGCACTTCGGGTGGGAACTCCAGGGAGACTGCCGGTGATAAACCGGAGGAAGGTGGGGACGACGTCAAGTCATCATGGCCCTTACGAGTAGGGCTACACACGTGCTACAATGGCGCATACAGAGGGCGGCCAACTTGCGAGAGTGAGCGAATCCCAAAAAGTGCGTCGTAGTCCGGATCGGAGTCTGCAACTCGACTCCGTGAAGTCGGAATCGCTAGTAATCGTGGATCAGAATGCCACGGTGAATACGTTCCCGGGCCTTGTACACACCGCCCGTCACACCATGGGAGTGGGCTGCAAAAGAAGTAGGTAGTTTAACCTTCGGGAGGACGCTTACCACTTTGTGGTTCATGACTGGGGTGAAGTCGTAACAAGGTAGCGCTAGGGGAACCTGGCGCTGGATCACCTCCTTATACGATGATTATTGCGATGAGTGTTCACACAGATTGATATGTTTATAGTTTAAGAGACGATACTGGGTCTGTAGCTCAGGTGGTTAGAGCGTTCGCCTGATAAGCGAGAGGTCGGTGGTTCAAGTCCACTCAGACCCACCAATCTTCCTCCCAGGAGATTGGCATACAGTATCGACACCTTGATGGGGCTATAGCTCAGCTGGGAGAGCGCCTGCCTTGCACGCAGGAGGTCAGCAGTTCGATCCTGCTTAGCTCCACCATCTTTAAGCATTCTTGCGAGTGTGTTTAAAAATGGTTCTTTAATGAATCTAGCTCTTTAACAATTTGGAAAGCTGACAAAACAACAATTTATTGTTGTTTGTAAAGTTCTCAATGTTTGTCTTTATGACAAACACCAAAACAACACATTCAAGTGTTCTTGGCTTTTTGTTTTCACTTTTATAAAAAGTAAAATAAAAAGAAATTGAGTCCGGCAAAATCGAAAGCTATCTCGCTCATTCAAATAATGAGATAGCAACTTTGGTTGTTTAAACAACATCCTCAAGATTCGCTCCGCGAAACTCTTTGGGGTTGTATGGTTAAGTGACTAAGCGTACACGGTGGATGCCTTGGCAGTCAGAGGCGATGAAGGACGTATTAACTTGCGATAAGCCCAGATTAGGCAGTAAAAGCCACTTGAGTCTGGGATTTCCGAATGGGGAAACCCACGTGCATAAGCACGTATCTTGTACTGAATACATAGGTGCAAGAGGCGAACCGGGGGAACTGAAACATCTAAGTACCCCGAGGAAAAGAAATCAACCGAGATTCCGAAAGTAGCGGCGAGCGAAATTGGACTAGCCCTTAAGCTTTATATGCGTTAGACGAACGGTCTGGAAAGTCCGGCGATACAGGGTGATAGCCCCGTAGTTGACAACGCACATTCAGTGAAATCGAGTAGGGCGGGACACGTGATATCCTGTCTGAATATGGGGGGACCATCCTCCAAGGCTAAATACTACTGACTGACCGATAGTGAACCAGTACCGTGAGGGAAAGGCGAAAAGAACCCCTGTGAGGGGAGTGAAATAGAACCTGAAACCGTGTACGTACAAGCAGTAGGAGCAGGCTTTGTCCTGTGACTGCGTACCTTTTGTATAATGGGTCAGCGACTTATATTCAGTGGCAAGGTTAACCATCTAGGGGAGCCGTAGGGAAACCGAGTCTTAACTGGGCGCTCAGTCTCTGGATATAGACCCGAAACCAGGTGATCTAGCCATGGGCAGGTTGAAGGTTGAGTAACATCAACTGGAGGACCGAACCGACTAATGTTGAAAAATTAGCGGATGACTTGTGGCTAGGGGTGAAAGGCCAATCAAACCTGGAGATAGCTGGTTCTCCCCGAAAGCTATTTAGGTAGCGCCTCGGACGAATACTACTGGGGGTAGAGCACTGTTAAGGCTAGGGGGTCATCCCGACTTACCAACCCTTTGCAAACTCCGAATACCAGTAAGTACTATCCGGGAGACACACGGCGGGTGCTAACGTCCGTCGTGGAGAGGGAAACAACCCAGACCGCCAGCTAAGGTCCCAAATTATAGCTAAGTGGGAAACGATGTGGGAAGGCTTAGACAGCTAGGATGTTGGCTTAGAAGCAGCCATCATTTAAAGAAAGCGTAATAGCTCACTAGTCGAGTCGGCCTGCGCGGAAGATGTAACGGGGCTAAGCTATAAACCGAAGCTGCGGCAATGCAGTTTACTGCATTGGGTAGGGGAGCGTTCTGTAAGCCGTTGAAGGTGAGTTGTAAAGCTTGCTGGAGGTATCAGAAGTGCGAATGCTGACATGAGTAACGATAAAGGGGGTGAAAAACCCCCTCGCCGGAAGACCAAGGGTTCCTGTCCAACGTTAATCGGGGCAGGGTAAGTCGACCCCTAAGGCGAGGCTGAAAAGCGTAGTCGATGGGAAACGGGTTAATATTCCCGTACTTCTTACAATTGCGATGGGGGGACGGAGAAGGCTAGGTGGGCCTGGCGACGGTTGTCCAGGTTCAAGTGCGTAGGCTTAAGAGTTAGGTAAATCCGGCTCTTTCTAAGGCTGAGACACGACGTCGAGCACCTACGGGTGTGAAGTCATTGATGCCATGCTTCCAGGAAAAGCCTCTAAGCTTCAGATTGTAAGGAATCGTACCCCAAACCGACACAGGTGGTCGGGTAGAGAATACCAAGGCGCTTGAGAGAACTCGGGTGAAGGAACTAGGCAAAATGGTACCGTAACTTCGGGAGAAGGTACGCTCTTGACGGTGAAGTCCCTTGCGGATGGAGCTATTGAGAGTCGCAGATACCAGGTGGCTGCAACTGTTTATTAAAAACACAGCACTGTGCAAAATCGTAAGATGACGTATACGGTGTGACGCCTGCCCGGTGCCGGAAGGTTAATTGATGGGGTTAGACTTCGGTCGAAGCTCTTGATCGAAGCCCCGGTAAACGGCGGCCGTAACTATAACGGTCCTAAGGTAGCGAAATTCCTTGTCGGGTAAGTTCCGACCTGCACGAATGGCGTAATGATGGCCACGCTGTCTCCACCCGAGACTCAGTGAAATTGAAATCGCTGTGAAGATGCAGTGTACCCGCGGCTAGACGGAAAGACCCCGTGAACCTTTACTACAGCTTGGCACTGAACATTGAGCCTACATGTGTAGGATAGGTGGGAGGCTTTGAAACCGGTACGCCAGTATCGGTGGAGCCGACCTTGAAATACCACCCTTGTATGTTTGATGTTCTAACTTAGCCCCGTCATCCGGGGTGAGGACAGTGCCTGGTGGGTAGTTTGACTGGGGCGGTCTCCTCCCAAAGAGTAACGGAGGAGCACGAAGGTGGGCTAATCACGGTTGGACATCGTGAGGTTAGTGCAATGGCATAAGCCCGCTTGACTGCGAGAATGACAATTCGAGCAGGTGCGAAAGCAGGTCATAGTGATCCGGTGGTTCTGAATGGAAGGGCCATCGCTCAACGGATAAAAGGTACTCCGGGGATAACAGGCTGATACCGCCCAAGAGTTCATATCGACGGCGGTGTTTGGCACCTCGATGTCGGCTCATCACATCCTGGGGCTGAAGTCGGTCCCAAGGGTATGGCTGTTCGCCATTTAAAGTGGTACGCGAGCTGGGTTTAGAACGTCGTGAGACAGTTCGGTCCCTATCTGCCGTGGGCGTTGGAAGATTGAAGGGGGCTGCTCCTAGTACGAGAGGACCGGAGTGGACGAACCTCTGGTGTTCGGGTTGTGTCGCCAGACGCATTGCCCGGTAGCTAAGTTCGGAATCGATAACCGCTGAAAGCATCTAAGCGGGAAGCGAGCCCTGAGATGAGTCTTCCCTGACTCCTTGAGAGTCCTGAAGGGTTGTTCGAGACTAGAACGTTGATAGGCAGGGTGTGTAAGCGTTGTGAGGCGTTGAGCTAACCTGTACTAATTGCCCGTGAGGCTTAACCATACAACACCCAAAGGGTTTTGATGGACTCAAAGTAAGAACATTGAATGTGTAGAGAACACAAAACAGCTTTCCAGATTTTCTCTAGAAATAGAGAGTAAGAATTTGCTTGGCGACCATAGCGATTTGGACCCACCTGATTTCCATGCCGAACTCAGAAGTGAAACGAATTAGCGCCGATGGTAGTGTGGGGTTTCCCCATGTGAGAGTAGGACATCGCCAGGCTTTAAATTTAGACTTAGGTCTAACCAGTGCGGAGCGGTAGTTCAGTTGGTTAGAATACCGGCCTGTCACGCCGGGGGTCGCGGGTTCGAGTCCCGTCCGCTCCGCCACTTATTCGAGAGTCGTCTCATTAAACACGAACTTCAGGGGTGTAGCTCCAATTGGCAGAGCAGCGGATTCCAAATCCGCGTGTTGGGAGTTCGAATCTCTCCACCCCTGCCATATTTAAGGCTCTAGTCGAAAGACTAGAGCCTTTTTCGTATCCCTAGATGTTCTTATTATACCAATCTGGAAAATTAACTGGTCAGGTCTGCCCATTCTCTCGAACACATCTTGGTGACTCTGTTGGAGCATGCCAAAAAACGATTCCAAGCCCTACACACTTTGGAGACAATGTCTTCGTAATCCGCAAAAGACTGATTGGCGAGATAGTGTTGTCTCATCCAGCTCCATACTTGTTCTATAGGGTTTAGCTCTGGAGAATAGGGGGGAAGTTTGATGACACTGATGTTCTGAAAGCCATTAGCGATATCTTCTGTATGCCATCCTGCGCCATCCATAATGATGACGGCATGACGTCCTTTTTCAGTGACCGCCGATATTTGCTTTAAATGCTCAATCATGAGGTCTTTATTGACCCATGGGACAACGATAGCCTCACCAATACCTTTTTGAGGACAGACAGAACCAAATAGATACGCATATTCGAACTGTTGTTGCTTCACTGCTCTGGGACGTGTGCCTCTTTCAGCCCATAACCGTGTTGTTGTATTTTGTTGCCCAAATCGAGCTTCATCCTGAAACCAGATATCGACATGCTTTAAAGCGACATGACCTGGGATCTTAAGGATCGTTTCGTCTTGGAGTTTTTTTAAAATCTTCCTGTATCGCTTGGGATTGTTGTGGGTGTTTTGAACGGGAAGTGACCCATGAGAAACCCATATGCTCGAGTAGGTAATAGATAGAATCAGGATGATAATGCTGGCCAAATTCTTTCACAATATAGGCATGGATATCGGCGCCGGTCAGTCGCCCACCTTGAGTATCATGAGCTTTATCTTTGATGTATTGGCTCAATTGCTCCCTTTGTTCAGAAGTTAATAATGGTGGTCTTCCCGTTCTTGGCTTTTCCTTCAGCCCTTCTAATCCTTCTTCAAGAAAGATTTGAACCCATCGATTAACACTGGTTCGGCTCACCTTAAGAAACTTGGCGATTTGGGTACGAGAGTGTCCATCTTTGAAATGAGCAAGTGCGAGCAATCTCATTTTCATCTGGATGGATTTCTGCTGGCTTGCGAGCTTTTTAAAATCAATATTCTTGAGGCTATCCATAGCGAATACATTCTATTGTTGAATGGCCTTAAATTAGATCATATTTTTTCTTAGATTGGTATTATACCAATCTGGAAAATTAACTGGTCAGGTCTGCCCATTCTCTCGAACACATCTTGGTGACTCTGTTGGAGCATGCCAAAAAACGATTCCAAGCCCTACACACTTTGGAGACAATGTCTTCGTAATCCGCAAAAGACTGATTGGCGAGATAGTGTTGTCTCATCCAGCTCCATACTTGTTCTATAGGGTTTAGCTCTGGAGAATAGGGGGGAAGTTTGATGACACTGATGTTCTGAAAGCCATTAGCGATATCTTCTGTATGCCATCCTGCGCCATCCATAATGATGACGGCATGACGTCCTTTTTCAGTGACCGCCGATATTTGCTTTAAATGCTCAATCATGAGGTCTTTATTGACCCATGGGACAACGATAGCCTCACCAATACCTTTTTGAGGACAGACAGAACCAAATAGATACGCATATTCGAACTGTTGTTGCTTCACTGCTCTGGGACGTGTGCCTCTTTCAGCCCATAACCGTGTTGTTGTATTTTGTTGCCCAAATCGAGCTTCATCCTGAAACCAGATATCGACATGCTTTAAAGCGACATGACCTGGGATCTTAAGGATCGTTTCGTCTTGGAGTTTTTTTAAAATCTTCCTGTATCGCTTGGGATTGTTGTGGGTGTTTTGAACGGGAAGTGACCCATGAGAAACCCATATGCTCGAGTAGGTAATAGATAGAATCAGGATGATAATGCTGGCCAAATTCTTTCACAATATAGGCATGGATATCGGCGCCGGTCAGTCGCCCACCTTGAGTATCATGAGCTTTATCTTTGATGTATTGGCTCAATTGCTCCCTTTGTTCAGAAGTTAATAATGGTGGTCTTCCCGTTCTTGGCTTTTCCTTCAGCCCTTCTAATCCTTCTTCAAGAAAGATTTGAACCCATCGATTAACACTGGTTCGGCTCACCTTAAGAAACTTGGCGATTTGGGTACGAGAGTGTCCATCTTTGAAATGAGCAAGTGCGAGCAATCTCATTTTCATCTGGATGGATTTCTGCTGGCTTGCGAGCTTTTTAAAATCAATATTCTTGAGGCTATCCATAGCGAATACATTCTATTGTTGAATGGCCTTAAATTAGATCATATTTTTTCTTAGATTGGTATTAGCTATGCTGAGTTCAAGTTAAACCAATCAGGGAAACTTGAGATGAAAATAGAAAGCCATCCGAAAAGAACGATCACTTAGGTACCTGTTGCTGGACCATACGGTGAAAATTATGAGCCAGGAGTACAAATACTTTACCTATGAGTCGGTGCAAAAGTGGGTACTGGAGCGTGTCTATTTATCTACAACAACAAGCCAAATATAACTCCAGAAGATAAGTGTCGCACTGATATCGCGCTTGTCGTCCCGTATGGTATTGAGACTAGTAGTGGCATAGAAGTGACTACCGTTCCTTTTGGTAGTTATGCAGTGCTGCGCAAGACAGTAGAAGATAAGCTGCAGTATAGCCAGTTTTGGAATCAGTTGATTGAGGAAACCGTCGCACAAGTGATTGAGTTGGATGAACGCCCTTGTTTGAACTCTACCACTCTTACGACCAGCAAACGGGGCGTACGGATGTTAGTTTCTATGAGGCCATCCAAGTATAGATACAATTAAGCCCACTCAATGAGTGGGCTATTCAGCTGTGACGGAGCTGGATTATTTAAGCATTGCTTCGTTGCCGTTTTCACGGATGTGCTTAAGCATGCCTTTAACGCCGCGTGCGCTTGATGCGACAACGTTACCAGACTTCATGTATTCAGTACCGCCAGCAAAGTCAGTCACGATCGCACCAGCTTCACGAGCAATCAGTTCACCCGCTGCAATATCCCAAGGCTTAAGACCTAGCTCGAAGAAACCATCCACACGGCCAGCAGCAACGTAACATAAATCTAGAGCTGCAGAACCAGTACGACGGAAGTCTGAACAGTCTACAAATAGAGAAGACATGATCTTGAAGTAAGATTCAGAATGCTGTTTTTGCTTGAATGGGAAGCCTGTTGCTAGAACAGTACCTTGAAGGTCTTTTAGTTGTTTAACGCGAATACGAGCGTTGTTTAACTGAGCACCAGAACCACGTTGTGCAGTGAATAGTTCGTTTTGCATAGGGTCGTAAACACACGCTACTTCAGTTTTGCCTCTGAAGCGTACAGCGATAGATACAGAAAAATGAGGCAAACCTTTTACAAAGTTTGTTGTACCATCCAGTGGGTCGATGATCCATTGTACTTCTTTGTCTTTACCTTCAATAACGCCATTTTCCTCAGCCACAATACAGTGCTCAGGGTATGAAGCTTTAATAGTATCGATGATGATAGCTTCTGCTTCTTTGTCTACGTTAGTAACAAAGTCGTTCGCGCCTTTTTGAGTCGATTCGATCTTCTCAGCATTTTCTAAAGATTTAGCAATATGGTTGCCAGCTTTTCGTGCAGCACGAATAGCGATATTAAGCATAGGATGCATACTAATTTCCCAACGGATGTTAAAGAACAGAAAAACGGTCGGGAGTATAACAGAATAACCGCCAAAGGGAAGTGGCGATTTTTTGAACTTTTAATTTTATTAATATAAAGGACCTGACCATTTTACTCAGGTATATGATAAAATCTTTTCGCTCTTTTTTTGTCTTGGAAATCATCAATGCTTAACAATGTAAAGGTCGTACTTGTCGGTACATCTCATTCAGGAAATATAGGCTCAGCAGCGCGAGCAATGAAAGTGATGGGGTTAACCAACTTAGTGCTTGTCGATCCACAATGTGAAGTTGATGAGCAGACCGTTGCGTTGGCTGCTGGTGCAGCGGATATCGCAGTCAATGCCACCACTGTGAAAACACTAAATGAAGCTGTCGCAGATTGCAGTCTAGTAGTAGGTTCAAGTGCACGTTCACGTACTCTTGAATGGCCAATGCTAGAACCTCGCGAGTGTGGTAAAAAGTTTGTTTCTGAAGGCCAGAGTTCAGCTGTTGCTTTAGTGTTTGGTCGTGAACGTACCGGTTTGACAAATGAGGAACTGCAAACGTGTCATTATCATGTTTGTATTCCGGCTAACCCTGAATACAGCTCTTTGAATCTTGCTATGGCGGTTCAGACTCTTAGCTATGAGATAAGAATGGCCTACCTAGAACGAGAACAAAGCCAGTACACAGAAGAGGCGCAAGAGGAATATCCAAGACATAAAGAGCTCGAAATGTTCTTTACACACTTTGAGAAAGTAGCCACGGATACTCAGTTTATAAACTCAGAACAACCGGGCCAGGTTATGAACAAGGTTCGACGTTTGTTTAACAGAGCCCGCCCTGAAGCTCAGGAGCTGAACATTCTTCGTGGTATTTTAAGCTCAGTTGAGAAGAAGATTTCTGGTAAGTAGTAACCCTACAAAGTGAAGGGATGAATACCTGACTAATTTAGTCAATTAAATACTTGACCATTTTACTCAAGTATGAAAAACTTCATACCACATAAACGATGTGGATATGGTGTTATATGAGACTTACATCTAAAGGAAGATACGCAGTGACAGCCATGTTAGATGTGGCTCTGCATTCACAGAAAAGCCCAGTACCATTGGCAGATATTTCTGAGCGCCAAGGTATTTCTCTGTCTTACTTAGAGCAGCTTTTTTCGAAATTGCGTAAAGCTGGTTTGGTTGCAAGTGTACGTGGCCCAGGTGGTGGTTACCGTTTAGGTGCGGAAGCGCATACTATTGCTATTGGTACAGTGATTGCTGCGGTTGACGAATCAGTGGATGCGACCAAGTGTAACGGCAAAGGCGATTGCCAAGGTGGCTCTCGTTGCTTAACACACACATTATGGCGTGACCTAAGTTCACGTATTAGTGACTTCCTGAACAACATCACTCTTGGTGAGTTGATGACAGATAACGAAGTACTAGAAATTTCAGACCGCCAAGATATCGATCTTGCGGTAAACCATGGGTTTACGAACAAGAATACAAGCACCGCACCCATCGGTGTAAACGTCCGCTCTTAAGCGGTCTGCCTGTTACATTGGAGTAGATAATGAAACTGCCTATTTATTTAGATTATTCAGCGACCTGTCCTGTTGATCCTCGTGTAGCTGAAAAGATGGTTCAGTACATGACTATGGACGGCACATTCGGTAACCCAGCATCGCGTTCACATCGTTACGGTTGGCAGGCTGAAGAAGCAGTCGACACTGCACGTGAACAAATCGCTGATCTACTAAATGCAGACCCGCGTGAAATCGTATTCACTTCTGGCGCGACAGAGTCAGATAACCTTGCAATTAAAGGTGCCGCTCATTTCTACTCTAAGAAAGGTAAGCACATTATTACTTGTAAAACAGAACACAAAGCGGTTCTGGATCCTTGCCGTCAGCTTGAGCGTGAAGGTTTCGAAGTAACTTACCTAGAACCAGAATCAAACGGCTTGCTTGATCTTAAGAAGCTAGAATCGGCAATGCGTGATGACACAGTGCTTGTATCGATCATGCACGTAAACAACGAAATTGGCGTGATTCAAGATATCGCATCAATCGGCGAGCTATGTCGTGAGCGTAAGATTGTATTCCATGTGGATGCGGCTCAGTCTGCGGGTAAATTACCAATCGACGTTCAAGAAATGAAAGTTGACCTAATTTCACTATCTGCTCATAAAATCTATGGCCCTAAAGGTATCGGTGCACTTTATGTTCGTCGTAAACCACGAATTCGCCTAGAAGCACAAATGCACGGTGGTGGTCATGAACGTGGTTTCCGTTCAGGTACATTAGCAACTCACCAAATTGTTGGTATGGGTGAAGCATTCCGCATCGCAAAAGAAGAGATGCAGAAAGACTACGATCACGCACTAGCACTGCGCAACCGTCTGCTTGAAGGCGTTAAGGATCTTGAAGCGGTAACGATCAATGGTGACCTAGAACAGCGTGTACCACAAAATCTAAACATCAGTTTTGCATTTGTAGAAGGCGAATCTCTACTGATGTCTCTAAAAGACCTAGCCGTTTCTTCTGGTAGTGCATGTACATCAGCAAGCCTAGAGCCATCTTATGTACTTCGTGCATTAGGCCTAAATGATGAACTAGCGCACAGCTCAGTCCGTTTCTCATTCGGCCGTTTTACAACTGAAGAAGAAATTGACTACGTAATTAAACAAGTTCGCGTAGCGGTTAACAAACTACGTGACATGTCTCCTCTATGGGATATGTACAAGGAAGGAATCGACCTAAACACAGTTGAGTGGGCACACCACTAATCTAGACGGTTGTTTCTAAGGAATTAAATAGAGGATTCGAGGTAAAATATTATGGCATACAGCGAAAAAGTAATTGATCACTACGAGAACCCACGTAACGTTGGTTCATTTGATAAAGAAGATCCATCAGTAGGTAGCGGCATGGTTGGTGCACCTGCATGTGGCGACGTAATGAAGCTTCAAATCAAAGTAACGCCAGAAGGTATTATTGAAGATGCGAAGTTCAAAACTTATGGCTGCGGTAGTGCGATTGCATCAAGCTCACTAGTGACTGAATGGGTTAAAGGTAAGAGCGTTGATGAAGCTGCTGCAATCAAAAACTCTGAAATTGCTGAAGAGCTAGAGTTGCCACCAGTTAAAGTTCACTGCTCAATTCTTGCTGAAGACGCAATCAAAGCTGCGGTTGCGGACTACAAGAAAAAACACCAAGAATAAGTAATCTGTATATAATGGGAGTTCAATACTCCCATTCCATTCGCTAATTAAACAAACTAAGGTGCAGTATGGCCATCACAATGACAGAAAACGCGGCAAGTCGCGTGAAAACATTCTTAGAAAACCGTGGTAAAGGTATCGGTTTACGCTTGGGTGTGAAAACGACTGGTTGTTCTGGCATGGCTTATGTCCTTGAGTTCGTTGACGACCTTAACGAAGAAGATGAAGTGTTCGAGTTTTCAGGCGTAAAAATCATAATCGATCCAAAAAGCCTTGTTTACTTAGACGGCACTGAACTTGACTACGTTAAGCAAGGGTTGAATGAAGGCTTTGAATTCAACAACCCAAATGCGAAAAGTGAATGTGGTTGTGGTGAGAGCTTCAACGTTTAATTGATAGCAACTGCGAGTATTTTTACTCGCAGGTATTACCAAGGACCGAATTCTCCATGAATTACTTTGAATTATTTGGGCTACCAAGTCAGTTTAATCTGGATGGTAGCCTTCTTTCTTCACAATTCCGTGAACTTCAAAAACGCTTCCACCCAGATAATTTTGCTAGTGCGTCAGAGCGCGATCGCTTGCTTGCTGTGCAAAAAGCATCAGAAATTAACGATGCTTATCAGGTTCTTAAGAACCCCATCTCGCGTGCAGAATACATGCTGGCAGAAAATGGAGTGGATATCCGTGCAGAGCAGCAGACGATGCAAGACCCTATGTTCTTAATGGAGCAAATGGAATTACGTGAAGAGTTGGAAGAGATCCCAAGCAGCTCAGATCCAGAAAGTGCATTGTTTGATTTTGATACCAAAGTCAACAAAATGTACAAGCAGCATATGAAGTCTGTCGAAGAAGAACTCGATAACAATCTTTTGGAGCAAGCAGCAGACCGAGTGCGTAAGCTGAAATTCATTGCCAAATTAAAACATGAAATTGAGCTAGTCGAAGATAAACTTCTCGGCTAGGGAACTACAAGGACCAATCATGGCGTTACTTCAAATTGCAGAACCGGGTCAAAGCTCGGCACCACACGAGCATAAACTGGCGGCAGGTATCGACCTCGGCACAACCAACTCTTTGGTTGCTTCTGTTCGAAGCGGCAGTGCCACGACTTTGCAAGATGAACTAGGTCGCAGCATTTTACCGTCAATTGTAAATTATTCAGGTGAAACGCCAGAAGTAGGCTACGCTGCAAAAGCAAAAGCCGAACAGGATCCGAAAAACACCATTATTTCGGTAAAACGCCTGATTGGCCGATCACTAGAAGATATTCAGTCTCGTTATCCAAGTCTGCCTTATCAATTCAAGGCGAGTGAGAATGGACTGCCAGTACTGCAAACTGAATCTGGTGACAAAAACCCGATTGAAGTGTCTGCTGATATTTTGAAATCATTAAGTAAGCGTGCAGAAGAGTCACTAGGTGGTGAACTCTCTGGTGTCGTCATCACCGTTCCAGCTTACTTTGATGATGCTCAGCGTGCAGGGACTAAAGATGCCGCTAAACTTGCTGGCCTACACGTACTGCGTTTACTTAACGAACCGACTGCAGCTGCAATCGCATACGGCCTAGACTCTGGTCAAGAAGGTGTTGTCGCGGTTTATGATTTGGGCGGTGGTACGTTTGATATCTCGATTTTGCGTTTGTCGAAAGGTGTATTTGAAGTTTTAGCAACCGGTGGTGACTCTGCATTAGGCGGTGATGATTTCGACCATCTCATGGCAGACCATCTAGTTGAAAAAGCAGGACTTTCAGTACCATTAACAGCAGAGCAACACCGCACATTACTGAATGTTGCGACAGAAACCAAGATTGCGTTTTCTGAAAAAGACGTTGTAGATGTTGAGGTTTTTGGCTGGCAAGGCTCCGTCACTCGTGAAGAGTTCGAAGACTTGATCCGCCCACTAGTGAAGAAGACATTACTTTCTTGTCGTCGTGCGTTGAAAGATGCAGAAGTAGACAGCGAAGAAGTGTTAGAAGTGGTTATGGTCGGAGGCTCAACACGTACATTACTTGTGCGTGAAATGGTGGGTGATTTCTTTGGTCGTAAACCATTAACGAGCATTAACCCTGATGAAGTGGTTGCGATTGGTGCTGGTATCCAGGCGGATATTCTTGTTGGTAACAAACCTGATTCAGAAATGCTTCTACTCGACGTTATTCCTCTCTCTTTAGGCATTGAAACCATGGGTGGGCTAGTAGAGAAGATCATCCCTCGCAATACCACCATCCCTGTTGCTCGCGCTCAAGAGTTTACCACGTTCAAAGATGGTCAAACCGCAATGAGTGTTCATATCGTACAAGGTGAGCGTGAACTGGTTGATGATTGCCGTTCATTAGCACGTTTCTCGTTGAAAGGTATTCCTCCAATGGCTGCGGGGGCTGCGCATATCCGTGTAACTTACCAAGTGGATGCAGATGGCTTGCTATCTGTAACAGCGATGGAAAAAAGCACGGGTGTTCAATCAGAAATTCAGGTTAAACCTTCATATGGTCTGAGTGATGATGAAGTCGCTAACATGCTACGAGATTCAATGGCGCATGCTAAAGACGATATGCTAGCTCGTGCGTTGGCTGAGCAAAAAGTGGAAGCCGATCGCGTGATCGAGGGGCTGATTGTTGCCATGGAAGCTGATGGTGACGAACTGCTATCTGAGCAAGAAAAACAAGAGTTGGTCAAAGCGATCGAGTCACTCATTGAATTACGTAACGGTGATGACGCGGACGCGATAGAACAAGGTATCAAAGATACCGACAAGGCAAGCCAAGAGTTTGCATCACGTCGTATGGATAAATCGATTCGAGCTGCGTTGTCAGGTCAATCAGTTGATGATATTTAAGAGATAAAAAGTTATGCCTAAGATTATTGTATTACCGCACCAAGAACTCTGTCCTGAAGGTGCAGTGCTTGAAGCTGAAACGGGTGAAACGGTTCTTGATGTGGCGCTGAAAAACGGTATCGGCATTGAACATGCTTGTGAAAAGTCGTGTGCTTGTACGACTTGTCACGTAGTGATTCGTGAAGGCTTTGACTCTCTTGAAGAGAGCGATGAGCTTGAAGATGACATGCTAGATAAAGCTTGGGGTCTTGAGCCTGAGTCTCGCCTAGGTTGCCAAGCTAAGGTTGCTGACGAAGATTTGGTGGTAGAGATTCCGAAATACACGCTTAACCTCGCATCTGAAGATCACTAATACTTTGCTGATTTGGCACTAAAGTATAAATAAGAAGGAAGTTGAGCAATGAAATGGACTGACTCTCGTGACATCGCTATTGAGCTGTGCGACAAGTTTCCAGAAATAGACCCGAAAACGGTACGTTTTACTGATTTACATCAGTGGATTCTAGAGCTGGAGGATTTTGATGATGAGCCGAATCGATCTAACGAAAAAATCCTAGAAGCAGTAATTTTATGCTGGATGGATGAATTAGATTAGTTTGAGCTGCTAAAAACTAGCGCAGTTAACAAAATTAAATAAAAGTAACGGACCTTATGGTCCGTTTTTTTATCAATTTAACAAATTTGTTCTACAAAATGCTAACATCCGTGGGTTAATAGATTAAGGCGTAGGCAACGCCGATTAAGACAAGGAGAAACCATGTCTACACAGATGTCAGTATTTCTTAGCCAAGAACCAGCTGCTCCGCAGTGGGGCGATAAAGCCATCCTATCTT
Source organism: Vibrio japonicus (assembly GCF_024582835.1). NCBI lineage: Bacteria > Pseudomonadati > Pseudomonadota > Gammaproteobacteria > Vibrionales > Vibrionaceae > Vibrio > Vibrio japonicus. Next base: position 2,189,864 of record NZ_CP102096.1, on the reverse strand, counting down.
TCTCAGAAAATGGCGCGACCATCCATTTAGGCGAAGGTCACGACTTGGGCGCAATTCAGCGCGCTTCTCGCAAACTAGAAGCGCAGGGCGTATGTTCTGCTTCTCTTGAAGGTGAAAGTTGGGATCTTGAAAGTATTTGGGCATTCCACCAAGGTTATCGTGATCCAAAGAAAAAAAATCAACTGGTATGGCAGCCACTAGCAGACGCAGACCAAGCTGAGCTTGAAGCACGTATAAAAGCAACGGAATTCACTCGCGAAATTATCAATAAAACGGCGGAAGAAGTAGCGCCGCGCCAACTTGCCACTATGGCTGCTGAGTTTATTAAGTCTGTTGCGCCAGAAGGCACAGTAACGGCTCGTATAGTAAAAGATAAAGATCTTCTAGACGAAGGCTGGGAAGGCATTTATGCCGTTGGTCGTGGTTCTGAGCGCACGTCGGCAATGCTTCAGTTGGACTTCAACCCGACGGGTGATGAAAACGCGCCAGTTTATGCATGTTTAGTTGGTAAAGGTATCACCTTTGACTCGGGCGGCTACAGCATTAAACCTTCTGGCTTTATGGCGGCGATGAAGGCTGACATGGGGGGCTCAGGTACGATCACAGGTGGCCTTGGTCTTGCTATTATGCGTGGCTTGAACAAGCGAGTGAAGTTAATCCTGTGTTGTGCGGAAAACATGATCTCTGGCCGAGCGCTGAAGCTTGGTGACATCATTACCTACAAAAACGGTAAGACAGTTGAAATCTTAAACACAGATGCTGAAGGCCGCTTAGTGCTAGCAGATGGTTTGATTTACGCGAGCGAACAAAACCCAGAGCTTATCATTGACTGCGCAACCTTGACGGGTGCAGCGAAAAATGCGCTAGGTAACGACTACCACGCACTAATGAGTTTTGATGATGAGTTAGCACAGCAAGCGTTAAACTCTGCACGTGAAGAAAAAGAAGGTCTTTGGCCACTACCTCTGGCGGATTTCCACCGTGGAATGTTGCCATCAAGCTTTGCTGACTTAGCGAACATTAGCAGCGGTGATTACACTCCTGGTGCAAGCACGGCAGCGGCATTTTTGTCTTACTTTGTAGATAATTACAAAAAAGGCTGGTTGCACTTTGATTGTGCTGCGACATACCGCAAAACACCAGCAGATAAATGGGCAGCAGGCGCAACAGGTGTTGGTGTTCGCACGGTGGCTCGTGTACTGTTGGATCAAGCTCAAAAATAAATTCAGGGGCCGAAAGGCCTCTTTCTATAATGATTACCAAGAAGACGAAAGGATACCCTATGGCTCTAGAAAAAACTTTTTCTATCATTAAGCCCGATGCTGTTGAACGTAACCTGATTGGTGAAATTTACCATCGTATCGAGAAAGCTGGACTACGTATTGTTGCTGCTAAAATGGTTCATCTTAACGAAGAGCAAGCAAGTGGCTTTTATGCAGAACATGAAGGTAAAGAATTCTTCCAGCCATTAAAAGAGTTTATGACGTCAGGTCCAATTATGGTTCAGGTGTTAGAAGGCGAAAATGCGATTACCCGTTACCGTGAGTTAATGGGTAAGACTAACCCTGAGCAAGCAGCTTGTGGTACGCTTCGCGCGGATTATGCGTTGAGTATGCGACACAACTCGGTTCATGGTTCTGATAGTCCAGAATCCGCAGCTCGCGAGATTGAGTTCTTCTTCCCAGAATCAGAAATTTGCCCGCGATAAGTTGGATTGCTTTTAACAGAGGTCATTCCAAGTGAATGGCCTTTTTTATTGGAAATTAGCAATATTACGAACCATTATTTCTTGGCAGATTTTTTTTATAACAGCCGCACGCAAGGGTATCAGTATTGACAGAATGTGATATACTCTGCGCGCACTTTATACCTTATTAACAGAGTAAGACAATGACTGATTTATCAAAATACAGAAACATTGGTATTTTTGCTCACGTAGACGCGGGTAAAACTACCTCTACAGAGCGTATCCTTAAGCTAACTGGTAGAATCCATAAAATGGGCGACAGCCACGATGGTACTACCACTACTGACTTTATGGAGCAGGAAGCTGAGCGTGGTATCACAATCCAGTCTGCTGCAACAACTTGTTTCTGGAAAGATCACCGTCTAAACATCATCGATACTCCTGGACACGTTGACTTCACAATCGAAGTTTACCGTTCTCTAAAAGTACTTGACGGTGGTATCGGTGTATTCTGTGGTTCTGGTGGTGTTGAACCTCAGTCAGAAACTAACTGGCGCTACGCTGACGAATCACACGTATCTCGTCTGATCTTCGTTAACAAACTAGACCGCATGGGCGCAGACTTCTACAAAGTTGTTGACCAAGTACAAAACGTTCTAGGTGCAACTCCTCTAGTAATGACTCTACCTATCGGTATCGAAGATGACTTCTGTGGTGTTGTTGACGTACTAAGCCAGAAAGCTTACGTATGGGATGACTCTGGTCTTCCAGAAAACTACGAAGTTCAAGATATTCCAGCAGATATGGTAGAAAAAGCTGCTGAATACCGTGAAATGCTAATCGAAACTGCTGTTGAGCAAGACGATGACCTAATGATGGCTTACATGGATGGCGAAGAGCCTTCTCTAGAAGACATCAAGCGTTGTATCCGTAAAGGTACTCGTGACCTAGCATTCTTCCCAACTTACTGTGGTTCTGCGTACAAGAACAAAGGTATGCAACTTATTCTTGATGCAGTAGTTGATTACCTACCGTCTCCAACAGAAGTTGATCCACAGCCTCTAACAGATCCAGAAACTGGTGAGCCAACAGGTGAAGTTGCAACTGTATCTGCAGACGAGTCACTAAAAGCGCTTGCGTTCAAGATCATGGACGACCGCTTTGGTGCACTAACGTTCATCCGTATCTACGCTGGTAAGATGAAGAAGGGTGACACTATCCTTAACTCAGCTACTGGTAAGACTGAGCGTATCGGCCGTATGGTTGAGATGCACGCAGACGAGCGTAACGAGATCGATTCAGCACAAGCTGGTGACATCATCGCAGTTGTTGGTATGAAGAACGTGAAGACTGGTCACACTCTATGTGATCCTAAGAACGAAGTGACTCTTGAGCCAATGATCTTCCCAGAACCAGTAATCTCTATCGCTGTTAAGCCTAAAGATAAGAACGGTTCTGAGAAAATGGGCATCGCGATCGGTAAAATGGTTGCAGAAGATCCATCATTCCAAGTTGAAACTGACGAAGATTCAGGCGAAACCATCCTTAAAGGTATGGGCGAACTTCACCTAGACATCAAAGTAGACATCCTTAAGCGTACTTACGGCGTTGAGCTAGAAGTAGGTGCTCCACAGGTAGCTTACCGTGAAACTATCACTCAACCTGTTGAAGATAGCTACACGCACAAGAAGCAGTCTGGTGGTTCTGGTCAGTTCGGTAAGATCGACTACCGCATCAAACCAGGTGAGCCAAACTCTGGCTTCACGTTCAAGTCTTCAGTTGTTGGTGGTAACGTTCCTAAGGAATTCTGGCCTGCAGTTGAGAAAGGTTTCGCATCTATGATGGAAACTGGTGTTCTAGCTGGCTTCCCAACGCTAGATGTTGAAGTTGAACTATTCGACGGTGGCTTCCACGCAGTTGACTCATCTGCAATCGCATTTGAAATCGCAGCGAAAGGCGCATTCCGTCAATCTATGCCTAAAGCAGGTGCACAGCTTCTTGAGCCTATCATGAAAGTTGACGTGTTCACTCCAGACGATCACGTTGGTGACGTTATCGGTGACTTGAACCGTCGTCGTGGTATGATCAAAGACCAACAAGCTGGTACTACTGGCGTACGTATCAAGGGTGATGTACCTCTATCAGAAATGTTCGGTTACATCGGTACTCTACGTACAATGACTTCTGGTCGTGGTCAGTTCTCTATGGAGTTCTCTCACTACGCACCATGTCCAGCAAACGTTGCTGAGCAAGTAATCGCAGAAGTTAAAGAGCGTAACGCTAAGAAGTAATTCTTAAGTTAACTCATTAGCTTTAAAAGCCCCTGAAGTGAGAACTTCAGGGGCTTTTTGTTTGGATTTGTATAGATCGTTTCGAGCTTTGAATCAGGATGGGCTGCGAGTATCAATGATTTCACAATCAAGATGACAAAAAGCTTCAGCTTCTTCGACTTGGTTGAAAATCCAATCACAGAAGTGGCGAATCTTCTCACGTTTAAAGTATGCACTGGGTGCGCAGAGAAAGTACTTGAAGTCTGTTCGCTGGGCGAGACGCCCAATCCGAACCAGCTTACCTTCTTCTATGTATCGGTGAACAAGACTATGTTTGGCCAACGCGACACCTTGCACGGATAATGCCCCTTCCAAAACGAAGTGAGAGCCGCTGAATATTAGCGTTGGCTTGTGCCGTTTATAACCGACATTTTGCAACCAGTTTCCCCAGCTCATATCTGGCCAATCGTCTTCAATGAGATCAGCGCCTGTTAAGTCATTTAGCTCATAGATTCCGTGTTGCTGCTGATAAATCGGATGGCAAACCGGATAGAGTAATTCCTCCATCATTAAGCGACTTTCTAGATTTGGATACTCCCCTCGACCATATCGAATACATAGGTCGACACTGGAACTTTGAAAGTCCACCAGTTCGCTAGTGGGTTCGATCATCAGCTCTTGACTGGGATAGCGCTCTCTAAAGCGTCCGATTCTAGGCACTAACCAGTGCTGAGCGAATGAAGGCAGAGTGGAAATGGATAACTGGTTCGGATTAGGATCTTGATTGATTTGTCTGACGCCTTGATAAAGGTGCTCAAACCCCTTTTGTGTATGATCAAAAAGTAGTTTTCCCTCCATAGTAAGCGCGACTTTTCTGTGCTGACGCAAAAACAGTTCTACGCCCAAAAACTCTTCTAGCTGTCTTATTTGTTGGCTGATAGCCGCAGCGGTGACAAACAAATCCTTGGCTGCGAGCTTAAAACTACCGAGTTTGGCCGCTATGTAAAAATAGTAAAGCCCTTGAAGAGGAGGTAAGCGTTCTTTCACTTAAGTTTTCCTTAACTGAGTGCCAGAGAGTATCGTTTGAGAGAATTGCATCCATAGACGATTATTTACTCATCGAAAGTAACATGAGTATAGATTATGGAAACTTCAGAGTTAGGATATAAAGCAAAATTTGCAGACACACTTGGTTGGGATAAGAAAATTTTAACTAAAGTGAGTCGCTGGTGGCGAAATTATCGAACCAGAAAAGCACTCTCGCATTTGTCCGATCACTTGATGGAAGATATTGGACTGACGCCTGCGCAAGCAAGACAAGAAAGCGTGAGGCATTTCTGGGACGATTAATGAGAAGGTACTATTGGGCAATTTCGCTATGGAGCCAGTTGGTAAACGCTGAAATTCGATCTCGGCGAGGGGAGCTTTCATCATAGAACACATTGAATTGGATACCTGGTGTCATGCCAATATCAAAGGGTTTGATGAGTAGCCCTCGCTCTACATAATCGCTTGCCAAAGAGTCTGAGGCTAAGCAAGCTCCATGACCTGCCATAACGGCATTCATTGCGTGATCAAAGGTGCTGACTTCCATCCATTGTACCGACTCTTTATTCATGGCAACGCCAGCTTGAGCAAACCAACTTTGCCAAGGATATCCCCCCGACTCGTAGTGAATTAGCCAGCAATTAAGCAGTTGCTCGGGTTTGGTCAGGTGAATGGCATTAGCTAAATGAGGAGAACAAAATGGGTAGATGGTTTCCTCAAATAGGAAGCGTTTTTTCAACTTGGTATCATTCGCCTGCTCAAGATCTTCTCCCTGCCAAATAACGAGATCAGCATGTCCTTGCTTTAAGTTTGGGGCATCGCAACTGGTTAGAATACGGATGGGAATGTTAGGGTGCTGAGTCGAAAATTTCCATAAGCGCGGTAATAACCAGCGAGAAGCAAAAGAGGGAGTAGAGCTCACGCAAAGTAACCCTTCTACAGGCTCGCTTTGGATTTGGTTTAGGCCAGTTACAATCTGTTCCAATCCTTGTGAGACATGCTTGTAAAGGATTTTCCCTTGCTCGGTTAGGCGCATTTCACGTCCGTCACGGACAAATAATTTACACGCCAAACCATCTTCTAACTGGCGTATTTTTTGGCTCACGGCGGCTTGGCTGACGAACAGTTCTTCCGCGGCGCGACTGTAGCTATTCAGCCGTGCGGCGACTTCAAAATAACGTAAACCTGGTAAGTGGTGCAGCCTTGAATCCATGCCTTTGCCTTAATCCTTTCATATTTGGCTTAGCATCATAATGGTTGTTGCACGAAAAACAAAGGAGAGCGAACTTGCTCTCCATTGGCGTTTACTCTTCCCAAACAATCAACTCACCTTTAGGCCAGTTTTGTCCGGTTTCATGGTATCTCTGTTCGAGCACATGGCGTTTAATTTTTAGGGTAGGGGTCAAAATGCCGTTTTCAATCGTCCAAGGATCTTTGATCATCAGAACGCCTTTGATCTGCTCATGGGACTCTAACTGAGCGTTCATCTTCTCTATGACTTTTTTCGTGGTTCGTTCATAGCGCGCTCGGTCAAAATGAGGAAAGTCATGCGGCACGACTAACAGAATTGGGGCAGGCAAGCCCAACCCGATTAAGCACATCATCTCAACACGGCTGTACTCAAACAGTTTTTTCTCAATCGGGACAGGAGACACAAACTTGCCTTTAGCCGTCTTGAATGTGTCTTTTTTTCTGCCTTGAATACTTAGATAACCGTCGCTATCGATGGCACCAATATCACCTGTATGCAGCCAGCCTTCGGCGTCAAAGGATTCTTGTGTTGCAATGTCATTCTTATAGTAGCCTGAGAACAGACCTTTACCGCGCACCATAATCTCATCGTCGTCGGCGATTTTAAGCTCAATGCCGGGGCCCGCATTCCCGACTGTACCGATTTTATCGCTTCTAAACGGGTAGTTCAGTGTGCTGTAAGCGAAGGACTCCGTCATCCCCCATGCTTCGGTAATGTTTAATCCTACACGGTGATACCACTCTAGAAGGGCAGGAGACACAGGTGCTGAGCCACAGCCGAGCACCCTTGCTTGATCCAAACCGAGCCCGTCAGCCAATTTCTTTTTAATCAGCGTATTGATAAAAGGAATCTTGAGTAAGATGTTCAGTTTTCTCTGCGGCAGTTTGTCCTGAATACGCTGCTGGAACAGTGTCCATAGGCGAGGCACCGAGATAAACAGAGTCGGGCGCTGCATTTTGACATCTTCAATAAAGGTTTCGAGAGATTCAGGAAACGCAGTGGGAACACCGCCCATAATGGATGAGCCGAATATGTAGACACGTTCCGTAATATGGGCCAGTGGAAGGTAAGAGAATAGACGATCGCCTTCTTGAATCCCGATGTGATTAATCAACTGTTGTGCTGACCAGCTAAAAGCGCCGTAAGTCAGCATTGCACCTTTAGGCAGGCCAGATGTGCCCGAGGTATAAACCAGTGACATTAACTTATCATCATAATGTACGGGTCTTTCAGAACTCGGCTCTTTATCTGCAATCAACTCTTTATATTGATACTGGCAGTTCGCGGCAGAGTCATAAGGCAAAGCGATGCTGACAATCTGTTCCAATTTATCTAACACTTGTTGAGTTGCTACCGAGTCGTCGAGCTTACCGACAATGATCGCTTTACTTTCACTGTGTGTTAAACAGTACTCAATAGTGTCAGCACCTGCGGTTGGGAAAATCGGCACACTGACGTAATCGCCAAGCATCAATGCGAGATCAGTAATAAACCATTCAGCGCAGTTTTTGGATATTAAAGCAACTTTATCACCGGGCTGAATGCCGAGTTCTCTAAGAGCAGTGACCAACCTAAGGGCTTGATCCGCGACTTCTTTAAATGTGAACTCGACAAACTTTCGATTGATAATTTGTTTTAGATAAACCTCGTTTGGGCGCTCCTCTGCCCATTTCAAGATCATTTCATTTGGAGGCGGGAGAGCGCAACCAGCTGGATTTGTAATATGTGGCTGATTCATTGTGGGTGACTCCATGTCAGTCATTCAGTTATTTTGTATTTATAGTTGTTAATGCGTTGTTAAATTTAGCATGTTTTCTATTCAGAAGGGAATGGCTGACAACAAATAAGGCGTTGTTTTAGTGGCCCGTTAAGGGCTTTTGAGAAGCTGTTGACGATAGGTCGCAGGTGAAACCCCCACTCTCTTTTTAAAGATACGTGCAAAGTAGGACGTGTCTTGGTAACCGCATTGGTAAGCAATGTAAGCCACTTTTATATTGGGTTGTTCGATGAGAAGTTGTTTGGCTAGGGCGATCCTTTTATCTATGACGTAGTCTCTAAAGCTCACACCGATATGCTTGTGGAAATAGCGCGAAAAATAAGTGGTTGAGTAGTGACACATGGCGGCAACTTCTTCTTCTCGTATTTCCTCATTTAGATTTTTATCGAGAAACTGGAGCACTTTTGTTAAACCCTTAGGAAGGGAGTCAGGCTGATGATCGTTTGGGGGGTGCAGTGCTCCGATTGGTTGCTCACACGAAAAGTACTGCTTTTCAACGCCACTTAGCCAATCTGAGAAACTGTCTTGGTCAAAGGTGTACACCTCGTCGGTTACGGATGTATCAGGTAGCTCAGCGTCAGTATCGCTGGTGATCAATACGATTAACCTTTTGGTAAGGTTCTTACACAGTGTACTAATACATTGTGATGAGATGGCATTATTTCCGCCGACAAAAAAGAGGCAGGCACGGACATTCGGATCACTCAGGATCGAGAAGTCATCACCGTACTCTTCAATATTAAACTGCTCTGTAATACTACTTGAGCATGATACGGGTAAGTCTTTTACTGGCCTTCCTAACCAGTGAATCTTTGGAATCACTCTTATACTCCAATTTCTTATTCGTGTTGTGGTGGAACATAAACGTTCTATGTTAAATGTAGAATAAAAAGAGCAAATTAGTAGTAAATGTCACTTGTAGTGTGAATACGCTAAAGGTTTCACTGCATCGCTAGGAAATAAACAAACGAATCCTACACAAAAGCAAAATAGTCCTAACCAATAAATCAAATACTAATCTAACTTAAAAGTGTGACATCGACCCAAAGTGTGAGAGTCACTTAACTGATTTAAACCTTTTAATAGGATGAAGGGGAAAGAAAATGGATAAGTTTACTAAAGTAGTAAAAGAGTTTTGGAATGATGAAGAAGGCTTGACAGCAGTGGAGTATGCGGTAGCTGGAGGGTTGATAGCGGTTGGTATAGCTACTGCTTTTGGTGATTTGGGTGATGAAGTTGATAGGGTAATTGGTTTAATAACTGGTGATTTGGAAGGCGTTAATTAGATTATATGTATTTGCACATGTACTTTTATGCAACTTGGGTTACTTTGTGCTTAATTGGTGTATCCGATGCGCGTGAGCATCGGATACCTAATCAGCTATTACTGGCATTGCTTGTTATCACAACATTGGAAGTGTTGTTTACACCTCTGTTTGATGAGTGGCTCGAGGTGTTTACCGACAAAGCAACCAGTTTTGTATTGTGTTTTACCGTCGGTTTATTGCTTCATTTCATGCGAGTCATGGCAGCAGGGGATGTCAAATTGATAGCGGTTTTAGGGTTTCTTTTGGGTTTAGAGCCACTTACCGATTATTTGTTTTATACCTGTGTCTCGACGGCATTTGTGGGCTCAATGTATTGGGCGTTAAACAAATTACCCTCAAATTTGGGCGATAAAAATAGAGGTGACTTTAGTTTGCTTAGTGTCTCGGCAGTGGCTTATGTGGGCGGTGAAAAAATCAAGCATGCGGTGACCACCCAACAAGGTTTGACCTACATGCCATTTGCACCGGTGCTGATCATCGGTTTAGCGATGTACCACTATTTTTCTTATTAGCACCTGCCACTTTTGGGTGCTTGCTATCATTTTGGAATCGGGGCTAAGGAGTTTGCTATGGAAGCAATGGCTCAATCTTCACATCATAGGGACGTGTTAATACCCCAAGCGGATGCTCCGAAAGTGCCAACTTCGGTAGACGAGCTGGGTATTCCTTTTGTCGTTCTAGAAAATTTACTTCTCAAACATCTCTCCGCCTATCCTAAATCAGACGTGCTTCAGCTAACGCGCTCTATGGCGATCGGTAGCCATATGGTGGAAGACGCGCTGGCCAGTTTACGTAAGAAGTCGCTGGTGGAAGTGTTTCAGGCAGAAACCAACCTCTATTACCAACAAAGTAATGCAGGGCATGTAAGATACGGCTTGTCGGAGGCGGGTCTGTATCAAGCAGAACTCGCCTTTAAGAAAGACGCCTACTTAGGCCCTGCGCCAGTATCACTGAGTGATTACGACGCCATGGTTCAAGCACAAGATGTCCGCGCTCAGCCCATTACTCGCCCCGATGTCACCAACGCCATGCGGGATGTGTATGGGGCAGAGCGTATGACTTCCGTGCTAGGGCCAGCGATCAACTCTGGTCGAGCGCTGTTGTTGTATGGGAATGCAGGCACAGGTAAAACCTATGTTGCCACTCGTTTACTCAATTCTTTGAATACGTCGGTCTATATCCCTTATGCGGTTTATGCCGCTGGCAACATTATTAAGGTGTTTTCTAAGCAGCATCATAAACCCGTGGTTAAGGAAGAAGGCGAAGCCGTTATTTCGTATAAGGATCAGCATGACAAACGCTGGGTATTGTGTGAACGGCCAAGTATTCAGGTGGGGGGCGAACTCACTATGGATATGCTCGAAGTGAACCATAGTGAGCATAACCGTGTTTGGATGGCACCACTGCAAATGATGGCCAATAATGGCATTCTGATTATTGATGATTTGGGGCGTCAGCCGATGCCTGTCGATACCATCCTTAATCGTTGGATAGTCCCGATGGAGTATTACTTTGATTACCTCTCTTTACCCAACGGGCAACAAATTACGATTCCCTTTATTTTAACGCTGGCTTTCTCGACCAACTTAAACCCAGAAAAAATCAGCGATCCGGCTTTCTTACGTCGTCTTGGCTATAAAATTCAGTTTCATCCATTAGAAAAAAATGAATACCACGCTTTGTGGGAAGAGATGGCTTCAAACAGAGATTTAACCATTCACCCTGCGTCTTTCGATGACTTGTATAACCTTCACGATCAGCATCAAGTGGGTTTTTACCCTTGTTTACCGAAAGACTTAATAGGAATTAGCCGAGACATCATTGCATTTGAAGACACTTCTCCAGTTGTCACGCCAGAGATCGTTAAGCGTGCTTGGGAAGTGTACTTTACTGCTGATGGCAATGGAGGAGGTGCGCGATGAGCCGCAGTCAAATCATATTACTCATTTTATTATCCGCCGTATTTGGTCTGGGCGCGGTCTTCTTTGCCAAACAATGGATGGACAGTCAAACCACACCCACAACCGAAGTGGAAGTGGTCGAACGCTTACCCGTTGTGGTTGCGGCGTTAGAGATTCCGTCTGGTACGGTAATCGAAGAGCAGCACTTAAGTACACGACTGCTAGAGAAAGCATGGACAACCGATAAGCAGTTTACAACACCAGAAAGTGTGCTAGGAAAAGTGGCGTCAACCACGATTTTCCCGGATGAAATTCTACTGGACCAGCGTCTCAGCATACCCGGGGAAGGGGCCACACTCGCAGCGCTTATTCCGGCTGATAAGCGTGCGGTCACCATTCGCGTTAACGATGTTATTGGGGTGGGGGGGTTCTTGTTACCGGGCAATAAAGTCGATGTACTGAGCACGGTGAAATACAACCAAACCTCGGCGAATACCCTCACTGTTCTTAAAGACATTAGAGTATTAGCGGTGGACCAAACAGCAAGAACCAAAGATAACAAACCTATTATTGTTCGGGCGGTGACATTGGAAGTCACCCCTAAAGAGGCCGAAAAACTTCTGACCGCTAAAAGTAAAGGTGATATTCAGCTAGCACTGCGCAACCCACATTCCGTAGAGGAAAAGGTGGTTCGTCGATATGTGCAGCCAAGTGTCACCATTATTAAGGGAACAAGCTCATCCAATGTTCGTGTCAGAGAGTGAGGGAAATTATGAAAAGAATAATCACAATATTGGCACTCTTTTTTACATGCAGTGCTTGGGTTATGGCCGCCGCGCAAAGTGGAAAAACGGTGACGGTTCCCCATCATAAATCCGCTTTTGTTCAGCTTCAGGGGAAAGCCAAACGCGTTTCGTTAGGTGACCCAGAAGTGCTAGACATCGTGATGATTAAGTCTAATGAATTGTTCTTGATCGGTAAAAAGTTGGGTTCAACCAACTTAATGGCGTGGGATAGTCGTGGGCAATTAATTGAGTCAATCAATATTGATGTCACTCACGATGTCAATAGCTTGAAAGCCAAACTGTATGAGTTTATGCCCAATGAACAAGTTGCGGTTCACAGCTCTCAGAATCGCTTAATTCTGAGTGGGCAAGTCAGCTCACAAGAGAAGATGAACCTCGCGTTACGTTTGGCTGAAACCTATGCGGCGGGTGAGTCAGCGGATGAGCAAACCGATTCAAGAAACAAAGAAGTGGCAGACACCGGGGTTGTGAACTTGATGAGTATCGGCGGCGCGCAGCAAGTGATGCTTGAAGTAACGGTAGCCGAAGTGCAGCGTAGCTTGGTTCGTCGATTTGACTCAAATTTTCATTTCTTTGAAGCCAATGGCAGTTTTTCATGGGGGGGGACTTCCGCTGGTGGAATCATTGATGACCTTACCGATGGCGTTATTGGTCCGGTGTTTAACACGCCGACAATAGAAAGCACAGGTTTATTATCGACATTTATCGACGGTGATACCTTGTTTACCTTGGCGTTGGACATTGCGAAAGAAAACGGTGTTGCCAAAGTGTTAGCGGAACCTAACTTAACCGCACTCAGTGGGGCAAAAGCAGAATTTTTAGCTGGTGGCGAATTCCCAATCCCAGTGCCAGATGATGATGGTATCACCATTGAATACAAACCGTACGGGGTAGGTTTGAAGTTCATCCCTACCGTATTGAGCGACAAAAAAATCAACCTCAACCTTGCGGTTGATGTGAGCGAAATTGCAAGTTCAACAACGTTAACGTTCACACCAAGTGGCTCTAACGCAGCGTACTTTATTCCACCGATTACTCGCCGCAGTGCATCATCAACGCTAGAGCTTGCCGATGGTCAGACGATAGGTATCGCTGGTTTACTGAGTGAAAACGTCCGTGATTCCATCTCAAAAATGCCAGGTCTGGGTGATATCCCACTACTTGGTCAGCTTTTTAACAGTCAAGAGTACATTTCTGGTGAAACGGAGCTGGTGATTTTGGTGACTCCTCGCTTAGCAAAACCGATTGATAGAGACAGAGTGACACTCCCAACCGACGCGTTTGTTGAGCCGAATGACATCGAATACTACTTATTGGGCCGTGGCGCTTACCTTGCCTCGCCAACCGATGTGGAACGTACACGATATACGGCACGCGGAACGACAACGACCTCAGGAAGAGGCGGTGCGGAAGGTACATTTGGTCATGACCTATAAGGAGAGAACCATGAAAACTTATATTCTGTTGTCTGCTGTTTCTACACTTTTTTTGCTGGGAGGGTGTGCGAATGAGCCAAGGTTGGGCTACCACATGACCAAGGTAAAGAGTGAGCAAGTCTACAACCCTAACGCCACGCGAGAAAATATGCATGTGATACCGGACGGCAACGGTGAGCGCATGGAAGATGCCTACAGCATTTACACCGGTAAAAAAGGTGAAGATCTGAAAGGCAGTTCGACCAGCCAAGTTCTAAAAGGGTTTTAATCATCCGAGGTTACTATGAAAACACTACGCGTCTTTCGAGGTACTCATAAGGAACAAGGTTTGGTGGTTGTGATTGTCACCATTGCGATGCTGGTTATCTTAGGTGTTTCCGCACTCGCAATTGATATCAACCATGCGTATATGAACCGAACTAAGCTCCAAAATGGTGTCGATGCTGCGGCTTTGGCGGCGGCAGTGATACTTGATCAGAATGGTACAGAAGCCGAGGCCGAAACTGCGGCGAACCAAGCGTTAACGAAGATGTCCGGTTCAGATGGCAATGCAGAACTGGATGTCACGACGGCTGATATTAGTGTCACGTTCAATGATAGCTCGGACTTTTCTGGAGGTGCGTGCGTACTGGGTGGTGATTGTTATGTTCGTGTGGTTGCCAGCAACCTAGATCTGAATAGCTACTTTATGCAGATGTTTAGTGACACCAAGCAAGTTGGGGCGAGTGCGGTAGCCGGGCCTAGTGCGGGGGGCAATACTTGCAACGTTGTTCCTATTGCGATTTGTGCTGAAGACATTGGTAGCGATACTGGCGGCTTTAATGATGGTAAGACTTATGATTTGAAGCTGACATCGAACAATTCACCTATGGGATCGGGTAACTTCCAGCTTCTCGATTTTGATGTCGATGAAACCGAAAGCCAAGACAAAAAAGATAGTCACATTCGTAATCAGCTTGCAGGCAGCTACATGGGATGTGTTGGGGTTGGCGATGTGGTTACCACAAACCCCGGTGGAAAGGTAGGCCCCGTTGCACAAGGGCTTAATACTCGCTTTGGAGAAGGTAAATTACTGAGCGATTACGATTCTGATGGTGAAGTGGAAGAAGGGATAACCCACGATGACTATCTTGCGTCTGATGCTCACAACGGCCGCCGTGAGCTGGCTGTTCCTATCGTTGATTGTACTGCCGCGGGTACGGGTAAAACGGACTTTGACGTTGTGGCCGTAGGGTGTTTCTTTCTTGTCAATAAAGCGCCTAAGGACAACAGCGGTAAAGAGAACATTCAAGGCGAGTTCATGGAAGAGTGTACGGTGCAAAACAGTCGAAATAATGGGTTAAGCACCAGAGCAGGGCCATACCGGATCGTACTCTACAAGGACCCATTTAACGAGGACTCGTAAATGAAGAGCATGCAGCGAAAAGAAAAAGGGATTGCCTCGGTTGAATTTACCATTGTGTTGCCGTTGCTACTGTTGTTTCTTGTTGCTATTGGCGAATTCGGCAATGCCTTTATACGATACAACACCTTGAGTAAAGCGGTGCAAAATGGCGCGCGTTTTGCTGTTTCAGAAGTATATGGAACCGCAAAAGCAGACAATATCGCTCCAACGAGCGATATACAAAACGCGGTGATATACGGTAACCCTAATCCGGCTGATGGTGCAGCCCCTATATTGGAATCGTTGACTGTAAACGTGTCATACGATGCTGTAGGAAAATATGTCGTGGTCACGGCACAATACCCGTATACACCGATAATTGGAGCCATGTTGGGTGATCTGTTGTCTGACATTACATTGACTGCGTCTGCAGTCATGAGGGTAGCCCCATGAAAACAATACCCATGAAAACAATACCTCGTAAGCAGTCAGGCATTACTATCGTGGAATTCACCTTGTTAGCTTCTGTTCTGTTGTTGATCCTATTTGCCATTATCGAAATTGCTATTTATGCCTATTCTCTTCAGTCAAT
Organism: Vibrio japonicus; assembly: GCF_024582835.1. Classification (NCBI taxonomy): domain Bacteria; kingdom Pseudomonadati; phylum Pseudomonadota; class Gammaproteobacteria; order Vibrionales; family Vibrionaceae; genus Vibrio; species Vibrio japonicus. The sequence goes on along the minus strand of NZ_CP102096.1, from coordinate 2,174,384 downwards.
GAGCGACATGAGTCGTCGTGCGGCGAGAATTGCGGCGGTATGCGTTGTGAATGATAGTGACATCAAAACTTTGGCATTGAGTGAAGGCGCCCCAGATGGGTTTACGGCTGACAATCTTGAAATTGAATATTTAGACTCGGCAGGTTCTGTTCTGGTGGACCCAGTGGCAAATCATGTCAGCATTCACTACGTGCGAGCACGTATCGTAGATTTTGATTACGGTTTTTCAGGGTTACTCAGTTTCTTAGGGAATAATGGACTAGTACCCGTTGCAGGATTTCAAACAATTTTGCCTGCTGAGTCGTTAGGGGTTTTACGCTCAGACGACTCTGACGCAAAAACCGAATGTTAAGGGAGAGGGAGCATGGGTGAGACAATACAATTATCAAGAGGTGACAACAGCAATATACGACTCAAAACAAATCTATTTATTTGGGTTCTCTATTCCAGCGAAAACTTTAAGTTGCATATGCAAGGAGAGCTTGCGCATTGCCAGAGTATTAGTTACGAGACGATTTCTTTAAATGATGTGTCGTCTGAAAAAGTAAAAAATGCCTCGTTGCCCGATCTTATTTTTGTGGAAACAGGCCCAGGTTGGGCTCAAAAGGTGGTGGAGTTGCAGCGGAACTCCCCAATGGGTATTGAAGAGAGTGATATCAATACCTCATTGATTGTGTTCGGTGACGAGAACGACAGTGGTGCGCTTAAAATTGCGCTGCGTATGGGGGCAATGGATTTTGTTTCTGATCGCGCCAGCTTAAGTGATCTAGTTCCCCTACTTAAACACAGCGCGGAAGACAAAGTGGCGGTCAGAAAGTCCGGGCAGCTTTTTGTCTTTGTTAATACCAAAGGTGGCGCAGGGGCCACAACACTGGCATTAAATACCGCGGTAGAAGTGGCGAATAAGAACAAGAACCAAGTATTGCTGTTGGATCTCGATATCCATTTTGGTGTTGTCGCGGATTACCTCAATGTGAGCCCGACCTACAGTATTAATGACGCCATTTCAAATGTGACGGATCTCGACGAAATGTCTTTGCAGGGCCTAGTGGCAAAACATCCTTCAGGCTTGCACATGCTTAGCTTCAAACATGAAAATCACAACGACAACTTTGACAAGGTTGCAGAGTTAGGGCAGTTGTTGCCTACGCTATTAGAAATTTATCCCTATGTGTTTGTTGATTTATCGACTGGGGTAGATCGCAGGTTTGCACCGGTATTTTCTCAAGCATCCAAAATATTCATGACAACTCAGCAGAATTTGGTCAGCGTTAAAAATGCCTCTCGAATTTTGCGCTCTTTAACGTTGGAGTATGGCCTAGCAAAGGATCAGATTGAGCTTATTGTGAATCGCTTTGATAAACACCAACAGATCAAACTCAGCGATATTGAACAGACTCTACCAGAGCTAAACGTTCACGTGATTCCTAACGATTTTAAGGCCGCAATCGAAAGTGCCAACTTGGGAAAACCTTTCGTTGAAGTTAAGCGAAACAGTCCTATGACAAAGTCGATTATTGAATTGTCTCAACTGTTAGCACCAGCAACGCAGGAGCAGAAAGGATGGCTCAAGCGTTTATTTTCCTGAGGAGTAGGAGGGTGGTATGTTCTTCAAAAGAAAAAATATCAATGTAGATTTTCAAGATCATGAGGCTCAGAGCGAATTTGTTGCCGATAAGGAAAATGGTGCAATTACTCTTAGCGGTGGGGTTTTCTCTAAGCAGGAAGAGACACCGTTAGAAAGAAAACTTAGAGAATCAGAGGCAAAAGATCGTGATATTCAAAATACTCGTAAGCAGCTAGAACAAGAGCTTGCGGTTAAACACTATTACCATCAACGCCTACTAGAAACGCTGGATTTGACGCTCTTGTCCAGCTTAGAAAAAGAGCGAGCACAGAAAGATCTTCATGATGCCGTTGTCCAGTTGATGGCAAGTGATCAGACCCATGCTTTGAGTGCGGAAGGCCGCAAACGGATTATCAAGCAGATCGAAGATGAAGTTTTTGGTTTAGGTCCACTAGAGCCGTTACTTCATGATTCTTCTGTGTCGGACATTCTCGTTAACGGTCCTAAAAGTGTTTATGTGGAGCGCAGAGGTAAATTGGAGAGAACGCCCTATACATTTTTAGATGATCGCCATTTACGTAACATCATCGACAGAATTGTGAGCCAGGTTGGTCGCCGAATCGACGAGTCGTCCCCCATGGTGGATGCGCGCTTAGTTGATGGTTCACGGGTGAATGCGATTATCCCTCCACTCGCATTAGATGGGCCGTCAGTATCTATCCGTCGTTTTGCGGTAGATAAGCTGACCATGGACAATTTGTTGGACTTTAACTCGATTTCAGAGCCTATGGCGCGTTTTGTTGAAGCGGCGGTGAAAGGTGAACTGAACATACTTATCTCAGGCGGTACAGGTTCTGGTAAAACCACAACGCTCAATATCTTTTCCGGCTTTATTCCCCAAGAAGATCGCATTATTACCATTGAAGATTCAGCGGAGCTACAACTTCAGCAACCTCATGTGGTCAGATTAGAAACTCGCCCTGCCAACTTGGAAGGAAAAGGGGAAATTACTCAGCGTGAGCTAGTAAAAAACTCCCTGCGTATGCGCCCCGATCGGATCGTGTTAGGGGAAGTGCGGGGAAGTGAAGCAGTGGATATGTTAGCGGCGATGAACACTGGTCACGATGGATCGCTTGCCACAATACATGCGAACACACCTCGCGATGCGTTGAGTCGTGTAGAAAACATGTTTGCGATGGCAGGATGGAATATCTCTACCAAAAACTTGCGAGCACAGATCGCTTCTGCCATTCATATTGTGGTGCAAATGGAGCGCCAAGAAGATGGTAAGCGTCGAATGGTCAACATATCTGAAATTAATGGGATGGAAGGCGAGGTTATTACCATGTCTGAGATTTTTAAATTTCAGCGACAGGGCGTAGATGCAGAAGGTAATGTCTTAGGCTATTACACCGCGACCGGTGTTATTCCTCAGTGTCACGACTCGCTATCTAAACGCGGATTCCAGTTGCCGTTCGAGTTGTTTAACGAGACACACAGTTAACCGTTAGGAGGTCTCCATGCAAGACTATTATGTGTACTTCCTTGGGTTGTTGTTTGTTGCGGTGTTTGTAATATCGCAGGCGCTCTTATTGCCGTCTGCAGGAAAAAAAGCCAAACATACCGCTATTGCTAAGCGACTAAAAGAGAGCCAGTCCAACCTCGATCTAGAAAGTCGCACTTTGTTGAAAGAGCACTATCTTCGAAGCTTATCTCCGCTAGATCGCAAGTTGGTTCGCTATTCATTTTTTGCAAACATGAAAAAGAACTTAGAGCTAGCAGGGCTGGATTGGTCTTTAACTCACGTGGTGTTGATATTGGCGGTATTACAGTTTTCTACTGTTGTTCTTCTGTCACTGCTTCATCAACCTTTGTACTTATCTATACCTGTATCCTTGTTGTGGTGGCCTGTTTTTTATTTTTACATCGTTAAAAAAACCGCCACACGTTTAGCCAACTTTGAGGAGCAGTTTCCCGACGCGTTAGACATAATGAGAAGGATGTTGTTATCTGGTAATCCTATTACTCAGGCTTTTAACGAAGTGGGGAACGAATTAAACGATCCTATCGGGAGTGAGTTTAAAAACACCTTCAATTTGCTCAACTACGGGTACGATTTGCGTTTAGCCATTATGCAAATGGTGGAGCGCAACCCTACTGTGTCGATGTTCGCCTTTTCGAGTGCGGTGCTGTTGCAAAAAGAAACGGGAGGTAACCTGGCTGAAAACTTAGAGAAGGTGTCACAAGTACTGCGTTCCCGCTTTAAGCTAGCCCGAAAAATTAGAACCTTATCCGCTGAGAGTCGGATGTCGGCTTGGATATTGATTCTTGTGCCCTTTGCTGTCTTCGTGATGCTAAATGTGGTGAATCCTGATTTTATTGCTCCCCTTTATAACGATCCACGCGGGATCAAAATGGTTTTGGTTGGCGTTGTAGGTATCGTCATTGGCGCACTATGGATCAGAAAAATTATCAACTTTGAGGTGTAGCTTATGGATACATTATTGCAGTACATTCAGAGTATTACCTTTTCTGAAGAAACACTGGTTCTCCTTATGGTGTTACTGTCAACGATAACGATTGTCGTTGCCATGTTCTTGGTTGTGACGGGCAGCCAAACGGCATTGAGAAGACGATTGGATACCTTGGCTCCAGAAGGCATTCGAAGCTCTAAGAAAGAAGCGTTGCACAGTAAGGTCGGTTCTTTGTCTCCGCTGTTAACGCCCAAAAATGCGAAAGAGCGTGAAGATGTTCGTGTAAGGCTTATCCAGGCGGGGTTTCACCATGAAAGTGCCATTTCCTATTTTTATGCCATCAAAATATTCGCAACGTTTTGCGGATTAATGGTGTCCGCCATTTATTACCTGTTTTCGGGGTCAAATACCAGTTTGCTTATGGTTGTGGCGATTGGTGCAGGTGTAGGTATGTTCGTGCCGAATATTGTTCTTAACCACTTAGTGAAAAAAAGACAGTCTCGAATTAAGCGTGGCGTTCCGGATGCATTAGATCTGCTGGTAGTCTGTACGGAATCTGGTTTAGGGCTCAATATGGCTCTAAATAGAGTGGCGAAAGAGTTGTTTATTTCTCACCCTGATTTGGCAGATGAATTGGAGACAGTTTGTTTGAAAATCAAAGCGGGGTACGAGATGCCACTGGCTTTTAGGGATATGGTTGAGCGAACTGGGGTGTATGAATTGTCAGGTTTAGTCAGTATGCTTTCTCATGCAGCGAAGTTAGGCGGGAGCTTAGCGCAAACGTTACGCGACTATAACGAAGACTACAGGGACAAGCGTAACCAAGAAGTAGAAGAGATCGCCGCGAAAATACCGACAAAAATGGTTTTTCCAATGTTGGTGTGTATTTGGCCCGCGTTTTTCATTGTCGTTGTCGGCCCTGCCGGATTGTCTTTGATGGACGCATTGGGATCGTTAGCAAATTAGGGAAAGAAGCTTATGAATAAAAATATAATATTATGCGCGGTTCTTTTTTTAGGCGCTTGTTCAAGCAATAGTGAGCAGCATGCTTTTGAAAGCGATCTTTATGATGGCCGCCCAATCGAGACGTTTAAAACGGATACCGCCCCAACCACGGAGCTAGAAGCGATTAAACGTGGGGATTCTGCGCTAAAGAGTAACAATACGGATTTGGCGCTGTATGAATACATTCGTTCATTAGAGTTTAAAAGTGCCGAATACCGAGATAAAACGCTATTCACTATCGGTCGAATTCATCAATCGCGTGGAAACCTAGAACTATCAGAAAGGGCGTATCTTCTTGCGCTCGAAGAAAACCCAAATAATATCCAAGTTCTTCAGCAATTAGGTTCTAACTACAGCAAGCAAGGGGATGTCGAGCAGGGAGAGAGCTATTTTATTCGAGCGATTAACGCCGATCAGCTTCGTTTAGTGAGTCGTGAGAAAATTGAACAAGGCAATGTAACTGTCAAGGAAATTCAAGAGCTAAGTAGTGATAAGCAGTCTCCAGCTTTGGCGTATACGGGGCTTGGGGTTTTGTACGATGTTAAAACGCAACCTAAAGTGGCTCAAGCATTTTATGAATACGCATTGAATATTAACCCTAAATCTAGCAAAGCATTGATGAATTTAGGTTACTCCCATTATATGAGTGGTGAGTATGAAGAGGCGAAGCGATACACATTGGATGCGATCGAAAAGGACGGAAACAATGAAAAAGCGCAAAACAATCTCGCGCTGATCTATCTCGCTCAAGATGATTCTCAGCGCGCTTTGAATGTGTTTATGCGCTTTATGGAAGCACCTGAAGCGTTGAATAACGTGGGTTACTTTTTGATGTTGCAAGGTAAACCAGAAAAAGCAGTGACATACCTTCAGCAAGCGATTGATAAAAAGCCATCTTATTACAAAGTGGCCAATGAAAATCTAGAGCGCGCACTATTGGAGGTTCGAGCGAATTCGGCTGACGTGGCAACACGCGTTCAATAGTAGTTTTGCCTATCTTTGGATACTACGCCAAAGATAGGCAAATCATTGGTCTTGCTAGAGTAAATCGATGATCAATCCCGAGATCACAAAGAACCCAATCATCCACAAAATCGATAGATTCAGTTTCTTGTGCAGGAAAAAGCCTGCGATGATTAACGCGACATCAATAGGTGCGGATACTGCGCTGCTAAATACCGGTTGATAAAGCGCAGCAAGTAATAGCCCTACAACCGATGCATTCACCCCAACCATTGCGCCTGCTACCAGAGGTTTGCTAGCAAGCGCTTGCCAATTTTTTAGCACGCCGAGTAATAACAGAAACCCAGGTAAAAACACCGCGATAGTTGCGACTAAGGCACCTAATATCGGTGAGTCAGACAGCTCATACCCTAGAAACGTAGCAAAAGTAAACATAGGCCCAGGAACCGCTTGAGCCGCGGCATAACCCGTTAAAAACGCGTCTTGACTTAATTGGTCACCAAGGATGTTTTGTAGCAATGGCAGTACCACGTGACCACCGCCAAATACTAAGCTACCCGCTTGAAAGAAGTCGCTAAACAAACCCAACATTGGCAATGTGTGGGCGAACAAGGGTAAGCCGAATAGAAGTACCGCGAACAAGGCTAATGGCGCAATACTTGGTTTAAACGGCTGTGAGGGTTCCGCCGCTTCGCTTTTTAGATATGCCATACCGACAAGCCCAGCGATAATGAGCACGACCATTTGAGTCAAAATTCCAGGGGCAATCAATAAAGCAATGGCCGTCGCGACACATAAACCCGCTGTTAATTTGTTTTGGCAAAAGTTTTTGTACATCCCCCAAGTTGCGTCGGCCACAACGACCACCGCAAGTAACTTCAATCCGTGGACGATGCTTTGGAACGTGCTGGTATCGGTAATATGGCTGCTGGCTGTCGCTAAAACGAGCATGAGCAAAACGGAAGGGAGCGTGAAGCCCAAAAAGGCGGCGCAAGCTCCAGCTAAACCACCGCGTTTGTATCCAAGTGCAAAGCCGACCTGACTAGATCCAGGGCCTGGTAAAAATTGGCTCAGGGCGACAATCTGCGCGTATTCGCTGTCATCGAGCCATTTTAGTTTCTCTACAAATGTTTGACGAAAGTAACCAATGTGAGCGGCGGGACCACCAAAGCTGATCCAGCCGAGCCAAAAAAACGTCTTAAAAATTGAAAGCACTGCATACTTCTCATATTTATCAATGTGTTCACAATGTACGCAAAAACAGTCAATGACTCAAATTGATAAATTCGATACTCTCTATGAATAAAATGGGTTTAGATGTTGGGCGAGTCGTGAAGGAATTTAACTGGAAAAACGTGGACTTAAACTTGCTGGTGGCATTCCAGGCGCTGTATTTTGCAAGGAGTGTCAGTATCGCGGCCGAGCAATGCTGTGTTAGCCAGTCAGCCATGAGTCACACGCTGCAAAGAATGCGTACATTGTTTGATGACCCGTTGTTTGAACGAGTGGGGCTGAAAATGGAACCCACGAGGCGAGCGCAAGAGATAGCGCCAGTGATTGATCACTTACTTGGCAGTATTAAGAACGAATTGTTGAGCAAGAAGCACTTTTCACCGGATGGTTATACTGGCACATGGAAAATTGGATTAACCGATTATGCCGAGCAGTTGTTCGCTCCTCAACTGTACGACGCAATCAAACAATACTCACCTCACTCTCAGGTCAGTTTCTACAACGTCAACCGCAGTAATTATCTCGACATCGCAGAGAATGAAATGCTGGATGTGATCATCGGTAGTATTGAAAATCTGAATCGCCGTTTTCTTTGTGAGCACCTCTACACCGAGCAGCACTTGTGTTTGTTTGATCCGACAAGCGTCTCGTTTGAATCACCATTAACGCTGGAGCGTTTTGTTCAGATCGAGCACGCATTGGTAAGCCCAGATGGTCGTTTGCAGACGCAAGTTGACAAGTTATTGGCAAAACGTGGATTAGAGCGTCGTGTGGGAGTAGCGTCTCGTCATTTCTTGACCATCAGACGATTGCTAATAGGGCGTGAACTGGTTTGTATTGTGCCAAAGCGTTTTGCTGAGATGGATGTTGACCACCACGAGTTAGCGGCGGTGGCGCCTCCGGTAGAAGTCCCAGATTTTGATATTCACTTACTGTTTTTAAAAGCCAATCAGTATGAAGAGAAAAGCATTTGGATCAGAAAGCAGGTTGCCAAAGTGGTGAGATGAATGAACTGGCGCTTTGGTCGCCAGTCCATCTAGATAATAGTTTTCGGCTTAAGTGCTAGGCTTTGACATCCACTAGTAAACCATCAATTTGTTGATGATGTTCAGATCTTACACCTGCAAGGTTGCCATATTTAGGCGCGTGACGATCATTGACCAACGGAAAGTGCCAGCCAATCGTACTTTCAATAAACTGTTTTGCGAACTGTTCCGAAATCTCTAAACATCCCGCTAATACGGTATCGACATAGGTTTGAACAATTGGGCTTAATTCACAAGGTGGTTCAGGATCATCTTTAATATAAACCCACACGTGATCGCTTTCGCCGATACTATGGTCACAATCGATTTGGCTCGCGGGAATCAGCACGCGGTGATATCCCCGTTCTCGGATATCAAACCCTTCGAGTTCTGAGTCCTCTATTTTTAGTATCACGCCGTTCACCTGTCCGTCACCCTTATTCACAACAAGGGGAGAAAGGGTATAACTGCTATCGATTTTTCCCCAATAGCGTTTAAATCCTGACACAACGGCTGGGATGGCTGCGGAGGTTTGCCCTGTTAATTGACGAGAGGCAGAGTTCATTAAACTGCCATAACCAAATATATACGTAGTCATCCTTATCTCCTTTGTACTGACCGCTCTAAGCTACCTATTTTAAAGAGAAAAGAGAAGTGATAAATGCATGACTCTTATGTGTCATTTTGACTTTATTTGGTCGTGTCTAATTGACTTACTTTTATTTTTCTTGCCTTCTACTACACTGAGAAGACAGGGATTATTAAGTTGGAGCGAATTTTGCAGATGCTGGAACAGTATTTCTTTTTATGGGGGCGACCGTGCTCAACATCACCGATAAAAAAGTAGAGGAAGCAATTCCACCACTTCTCCGTTTAGGTTTTCGACCTTTTTTCTTACTCGGTTCACTTTACGCTGTTATTGCGATTGCAGTGTGGGTTTGGATGTTCCAAACAGGCCAACCTTCGGCACTGCAAGTCCCTGCGCTTTGGTGGCACGTCCATGAAATGTTGTTTGGGTTTGCGATGGCGATAGTTGTTGGGTTTGTTTTGACCGCCGTACAAAACTGGACGGGCATAAATGGGACAAAGCAAACGCGTTTAGCTATCTTAATTGTGCTCTGGTTACTGCCCCG